>DATGII010000136.1:0-96416 GCA_035295805.1 Bryobacteraceae bacterium
GGGTCGAGGACGCTCAAAAAGCCTCGCATACCCGCTCCGTTCAACAGTTCTCGGATATGAATGGGCTCGATGCTTCGCTTACTAGGCCGTGAGCGCATGCGGGAACTGCTCCGCATCCTGCCCGCCGTGGAGCAACTCGGCCAGTTGTAACGCTGTAATCGTGTAATCCTCCAGGGCCTTGCAACGCGGATCGAAATCAGCCAAGAACTGGCGTGCGCGCTCGGCCCTCGGTACGGTTCCGTCCGTGCGGATCGCGTGCAGCAGCGGCACGCGATATTGCTCCGACATTTCCTCCAGAGCCTTCAAAATGTACTCAGTCAGGCTGAATCTCCGGTCGACCATCACGGGCAACAGCCCCAGCGGCCTGATGGACTCTCCAAATGCCGCCCCCAGCATTGCGGTAGTCTGCAAGCATGCCGCGGCTCCTTGCAGGCTGAGCATGTTCATAGCGACAGGAATCAGCAGGTTCTTGGCGTACAACATCGAGCAGGTTTGCAGCAGCGTGATCGAGGGCGAAACGTCGATCAGAACTACGTCGTAGTGGCCTTCGGCACGCTCGACCTGGCGGCTGAACGCACGCTCCCGGCCCGCCGTCCCCAATAGCGCCGCTTCGACTACGGTGGTATCGCGGCTGCCGCAGAGTATGTCTATGTTGGCCGTAGCGGGAAAGACGCAGTCCTCCAGCGCCTTATCGTGCACCAGAAAGTCATGCAGGTATTTTTCGGGCCGTAACCCCAAAATCAGCCCCAACGATCCTTGTGGATCCGCGTCGATTACCAGGACCTTCTTTCCCTGATCACCGAAAAAACGAGCGAGCGTAGCGGTAGTGGTGGTCTTTGCAACGCCACCCCTCTGGTTGGCGATTACGAGTCGAATCAAGGGACTCCCCTCCGGTTGCCGCTAGCCGGTGACGGGCGCAAGGGCTCATCGGAGTGAGCTTTATCTGCGTGCCAGTTTTTGTGAAATCCGCCCGTCGCCCGGGAGTTTCACCCTGCAAATCGTGGCACTCTGGATTTGCGTACTATATGTAGTAGGATAGAGGTTTAGTTTTGGCTCGTCAAGGGTTTTGTAATGTTTTGCACGAACGCCGTCAGTTCGACAGGTAACACGCTGCCGCCAAGCCGAGCAAAACCAGCAGCGTCATCACCACAAGCAGCGGCAGTTCCCAGGTGGCGGGGCGCTGGCTTACAGCGGTGAACAGCGGTAAGTCTTCGGTTTTTTCCTCTCCCATCGAGCCTTGCACCAAACCGGCCAGGGCGACCGGCCTTTCTGGCAAACTGGCGATTCGCTCCACTAACGGCACGTGCGAGAGCGAATGCTCAGGGTCGATACTCTGTTCCAGTATTTCTGCCAGCGCCTCCGGATTCTCCGCGAACTCTGCCTGCACCGCCGCCGGCAGCAACGCGCAAATCTCATCAAATGAAACCGGCTTGAGCGGAGTCATCACCGCATAGCCGAACGCATCGGCCAACTGGCAGGCCGCGTGAGCCAGCGTCAGGAAATCCAGCGGCGCGCCGGATGGTGGATCGTGATGACGGCCCGCGATCACGCAGAAATCAGCGGGCAGTTTCCATTGCTCGACCAGTTGCCGTCCGGCTTCGCAGTGATCCAGGCCGAAGCGCTTCTTTTCCAGATCGAGCAACGACACGGCGTCGCGATCCGCCACCCGCAGCAGAGACTCATACTCCTCGGGATAGGCGACCAGCAGGCCGAGCCGCCCAATGTCGTGGAGTAATCCGAAGCTATAGGCGCGGTCGGAAGGCAACCCCGCGGCTCGCGCCAACTCGCGGCAGAGGACGGCCGATGCGACCGTGTGACGCCAGCACTGATGGAGCGCCTGGGTGCGCATCGCTCCCTTCATGTAATTCGTCGTCGCGACCGCCGTCACGAGGGACTGCACGCGAGCGAATCCGAGCGTGACTACGGCATGGTGGACCGTGTCCACCTGGGCAGTCAGGCCGAACAGCGGAGAATTGGCCAGCCTGAGAATCTGCGCGCAGAGGGTGGCATCGGCGGAAAGCTCCTGAACGAGCAGAGCCGTTTCAGCCTCTTCGTCGGCCAGCAGGTCGATCACCCGCAACACCACTGGCGGGAACGCGGGGATGTGGGCCAGTACGATATCTTTCGTTAGCGGCCCCTGCTCCAACTGAAGAGGCATATCCCTCCCTGTCGCCGAAACTCATCGGCGAGGATCGGAGGGGTTTCGAGGAA
The DNA here is from genome assembly GCA_035295805.1 of Bryobacteraceae bacterium. Taxonomy (GTDB): domain Bacteria; phylum Acidobacteriota; class Terriglobia; order Bryobacterales; family Bryobacteraceae; genus PSRJ01. The sequence continues at coordinate 2,212 of DATGII010000136.1, forward strand.
AAACTGGAACGGCTGAAGAGCGATTGCCAGAGTTACTATGAGAGTCGCCGCCAAGCGAACTCGGTCCCATGGCGCACCCAATTTCTGGGTAAGCCGGGTGTATACTGATTGGCACCTGGAACCATGCCGAACCGGTTTCGATCTGTTCCGCGCGTCACGGTCATTTTGCCCGCCGCTCTGCTGGCGGTGTTCGCTTCCGGTCAACCCGCCGCGTCCAGCGGACAGTTTCCACCGTATCGCGCATCCCGACTGGACGGCCACCCGGACTTGAACGGCCTCTGGCAGGCGTTGGTCACGGCGAACTGGGATATGCGCGATCACGAAGCGCAATCCGGGCTGCATCCGGAACTCGAGGGGGCCTATGATGCGGCGCCTGCCGGCCAGAGCATCATCGAAGGCGGCGTGATTCCGTATCAGGATTGGGCGGTCAAAAAGCAAAAGGAAAATTTCCAGAATCGGGGCAAGGTCGACGTCAGCAACGATGACAACCGCCACGCGCTCGGAGATCCCGAGCTGAAATGCTACATGCCCGGTGTGCCGCGCGCCACATACATGCCCTTCCCTTTTCGCATCGTGCAAGGATCCAGCCCGTACATCCTGATCGCTTACGAGTTCACCAGCGCCACCCGCATCATTCGCATGAACTGGAAACAGGAGGCGCCCACACCCTCGTGGATGGGCTGGTCGCGAGGCCATTGGGAGGGTGACACGCTGGTGGTCGACGTGACCGGCCAGCGCGAAGAATCTTGGTTCGACCGCGCCGGCGATTTCCATAGTGACGCGCTGCACGTTACCGAGCGCTACACGCCCGCCAGCCCGTATCATTTGATGTACCAGGCCACCATCGAAGACCCTAAGGTGTACACGCGGCCGTGGAAGATCAGCTTTCCGCTCTATCGGCGGATGGAGAAGGACGCTCAGCTTTTGGAATTCAAGTGCGTGCCGTTCACCGAAGATCTTTTATTTGGCCGATTCGGCAAGACGGGAGGTTCGCGATGAGATACCGGCTCTTTTTCGCTACAGTCGCGCTGGCGTTCGCGGCAGCGCCGGCGGGCGCCCAGGGGTCCAAGCCGGCCGCTAAAGCGGCAAAGGCGCCGACATCCACCGCCAAGCGACCACTCGCTCGCACGCCCTGGGGCGATCCGGACTTGCAAGGCGTCTGGAACGACGCGACCAGCACGCCGCTGCAGCGTCCTAGCGATGTGGGCCAGAAAGATGTCCTCAGCGACGAGGAAGCACAAGACTTCCAGCAGGAGCTGGCCAACGACTTGAGCCGCGATCGCCGCGACGGAGGAGCCGAGCTCGACGTCAACCGCGCCTATAACGAACACTGGATGGATGCGCGCCGCCTGAAGATCACTTCCGACCGCCGCACGTCCTTGATTGTCGATCCGCCGGATGGCCGCATTCCACCGCTGGTCAAATTGTCTCCGGAACGGGAAAAGGCCCGGGCCGCGCGGGCTGCCGCCAATGCGCGCTTCAACGCCGGCCTGCCGCTCACCTACCGCGACATGTCGCTGCCGGTTCGCTGCATCATCCGAACCGATTCGCCGCCGTACCTGCCCACCATCTATAACAACGACTTTCAGATCTTCCAGAGCCCCGGGATGGTGGTGATCGCACCCGAGATGATTCATAGCGCGCGCATCATCCCGGTCGACGGCCGTCCGCACCTCGGCAAAGACTTGCATCAATGGCTGGGCGACTCGCGCGGCCACTGGGACGGCGACACGCTGGTGGTAGAAACCACGAATTTCCGCAAGGACGACGGTGTCATTTTCCAGAACGCCGATCCCGACACGTTCCGGATCACGGAGCGTTTCACACGGATCGACGCCAACACGCTGAATTACGAATTCACGGTCGAAGATCCGCAAACCTGGACGCGGCCCTGGACGGCGCGCATTCCCTGGACGAAGATCGATCCCGACGAGCAGATGTACGAGTACGCCTGTCACGAGGATAACTATGACCTCGTCCACTTCCTGAGCGGCGCCCGCTCGCGCGAGCAAAAGGGCGAAAAGTAAGCGGCCCTCGCGCACCGACAACAAAGCCGTTGCGGCGTACGATGTCGCCGCCGAAGCCCCGCACTTCGAATTGATCCGTAAGCGGGCCGCTCAACTGCGGCAGCTGTCTAAGTATTCGCCGGCTCGCCCGTCGCCCCCATGGGAGCGAAGCCCGACCGGCGCGCGAAACGGCGCCGTCCCAATTCTCCGAAACGCGCCTTGGCACGAGACTTGATCAGGCGGAATTGCGTCGCGGTCAGATGCATGTCGCGGCAGATTTGAGACGAGGATTGCTCCCGGAGGTAGAAGCGGATCAGGACTTCGCGGTCCCGTTTGGAGATGGCCAACAGCACCCGGAACGCTAATTCCTCATTCTGGTGCTCGATGGCGCCGCGCTCCGGGTCGGGGGCGCGATCGGATAACTCCAGTTTGCCGTCCAGTTCCGTTAAGTTGCGGCGGGCGCGAACGCTCTCCTCGATTTGTGCCGCCACCTGGCGATGCAGGACGGTTCGCACATAGCCCATCAGCCGTTCCGGTTCGCGCAGGTCGCCGCGGCAAATGGACTGGGTAATGATGAGGAACATATCGTGTACGCGGTCCTCGAGATCCTGCGGACCCAGTTGGCGGTACAAAAAGAATCGAACGCCCTTGGTAAAGACGCGGTACAACTGCTCCATGCCCTCGGGATCGCCATGACGGATTCGTTCCACAACGTCGCTCCAGCACGGACCTGGCGGGAGAGAACTCTTTCCATTGAGAGGTGGCGCAACCGGTGTCATGTTATTTAGTGGGGATCCTTACCCGTGGAGGCCAGGGTGGTCGGCCTGGTGTTGCGAAGCGGTCGAACGGGAGCTTCTTTTCTGGGGGTTCCCTCGCTCAAACGGAATACCCCCAAAGAATACTACTCGGATTTCCGACGGCGCGTGCGTCTTTGATGGGGGGAAACCGAGCCGCTAATGCGGGGAGACCCGCGAAAGTGTGACAAAGGGTTGCCAGGCGACGGGCAATTGCCGCGCAACGCGAGAACCGCGTTTGATTCCAAGTGCCTTACAGGTGGCGCGCAGCGTGCTTGCAGCCTGGATGCTATGCTCGACCGTTTGGCAGGACAACTCGAACGGTACATGGACCTCCTGAGCGCCCGCCAAAAGCTGGTGGCGTCCAACATCGCGAATGCCGATACGCCCGGGTACCGCACCCGGGACATCGATTTTCAATCGGAGTTTCAAAGCGCGGCTTCCTTTCCGCCAAGCGTCGTCGAAGTCTCCGGGCTTGCGGTAAAGAATGATGGAAATAGCGTCAACCTGGACCGCGAAGCGCGCCTGCTTTCGGAAAACGCATTGAGGTTTCAGCTGGCGTCCACTTTATTGCGATCGCAGATCCGCATTGTCCGCTCGGCAATTGAAGAAGGGAGAACCGGATGAGCCTGTTCTCGGTTTTGTCAATTGGAGCATCGGGAATGGCAGCGCAACGGACGCGAGCGGAAATACTTGTCGAGAATCTCGCCAATGCCGAAACCACTCGCACACCGGAAGGCGGGCCCTATCGCCGAAAAGATGCGATCTTCACCAGCACAAGCATTTCCTCGCCGTTTGCTTCAGTCTTCAACGCCGAGGTGCGGGAGGCAGGGGTCACCGTCGCTGAGATTATTACGGATATGCGAGATCCCGAGCGTCGTTATATTCCGGGCCACCCCGACGCCGATGCCGAAGGGTATGTTGCGTTTCCCCGCATCAATCCCGCGGAGGATATGGTTGACCTGATGGGCGCCTCTCGAAATTATCAAGCAAACGTGGCAGCCATTTCGGCGGTCAAGGACATGATCGGCCGGTCGCTCGACCTGCTGCGATGAGGTGAATCATGACCGGACCGATCCTTCCGATTTCCGTTCCCGCGCTTGCGGACACGATGGGTCCATCCGCGCCATCACGAGCGGACGGAGCGTTTGAACACGCGCTGGCGGCAGCGATCCGCACTGTTGAAGCGTCGGGGCAGAATGCAGCGGCGGCGACGCAGCAATTTCTCAATGGAGAAGGCGGAGAGCTCCACACCACCATCCTGGCGGTGCAGCGGGCCGAGCTGGCATTCGACATGTTTCTGCAGGCGCGCAATAAGGTAGTGAGTGCGTACCAGGAAATCATGCGGATGCAGATGTAACAGGGCCTCACGTTTTCCACCTGGCCTGCCGATCTGAAGGACGAGCCGTTCTGTGGCCGAACCGAGGAGCATGAAACTTTGGGCCAACCTCTCTGTTCGCCAGAAGATCAGCATTCTTCTGGTCGCGCTTTTCGCCGGCGCGGGGATTTACGCGCTGGTCAAATGGCAGCGGGAGTCGGACTTCCGGCCGCTGTTCACTGGGCTGGCGGCCGAGGATGCCGGCGGAATCGTCCAGAAGCTAAAAGAGACTGGGGTAGAGTACCGGCTCTCGGAGACGGGCGGATCAGTGCTGGTGCCGTCGGCGCGCGTGGCGGATCTACGCTTAAGCCTGGCGGCCGCCGGCCTGCCGAAGAGCGGGCGGATCGGCTTTGAACTGTTCGACAAAACCAATCTGGGCGCCTCCGAGTTCACCGAGAAAGTCAATTACCGGCGGGCACTCGAGGGCGAACTGGAACGCTCGGTAATGGCATTGGCGGAGGTGGAACAGGCGCGCGTGCACCTGACGTTTCCGAAAGAATCGGTCTTTTTGGAGTCGCAGCAGCCCGCCAAAGCGAGCGTGCTGGTGCGCTTGAAAGCAGCCGCGCGGCTGGCACCGCAGAACGTGCAGGCGATCAATCACCTGGTCGCGAGCGCCGTGGACGGGCTCTCTCCCGACGCGGTGTCGGTGCTCGATATGAACGGCAACCTGTTGGGTCGGCCGCACGCAGCGGGCGGGCTGGACGGTCCGGAATCCTCGGACGCATCACTCGATTACCGCCACAAGGTGGAGTCGGATCTGCTGGCGAAGATCAACTCGACTTTGGAGCCGCTGCTGGGGGCGGAAAAGTTCCGGGCGGGAGTGTCCGTGGAATGTGACTTCAGCGGCGGTGAGCAGAGCGAGGAGATCTATGATCCGGCGCGCTCGGTGATGCTGAACTCGCAGCGCACAGAGGACAGCTCGGGAGCCAGCAGCGCCAGCGGTGTGCCGGGTACGGCTTCGACGCTGCCGCGGCCGACATCGCGTCCGGGCAACGGCGCGACGCAAGTGTCGCGCGTCAGCGAAAGCGTTACGTATCAATCGAGCCGCACGGTCAAAAAGATGAGGCTTCCCGCGGGCGCCGTCCGCAAGATATCGGTCGCAGTTCTTTTGGATCAGGGGGTCATCTGGCAAAAAGACAAAAGCGGGTTCCACCGTATACTCGTACCGCCCAGCGCAGACAAGCTGAAGGTGGTTCACGATCTGGTGGCGGGCGTAACCGGGTTCAACGAACAGCGGGGCGACCAGCTGGTCGTAGAGACACAGCCGTTTGAGACCACGCTACTGCTGGAGCCGCCGGGATCGCCGGGTCCAGCGCCGGCCCAGCCGGCATCGGAGAAGCTGTCGTTGCGTTTCAACCAGCGGACTTTTTGGATCATCGGAGCGGCGGCGGGGGGATTGCTGCTCATCGGGCTGATGCTGGCGGTGCTGCGTCGGCGCAGCCGGTGGCACCGGGGCGAGGTTTCGTCGCCTGCGGAGTTGCCTCAGGCGGGAGGAGCGTCTGGCGTCGAACAGCAGCTCGAGACTCGTAGGGCCGAACACGACGCGTTACAGCAACAGATGGATGCCAATGCCGCCCTGAAGCTGGCTCCCATGATCACCAAGACGGCCGAGATTATGGCGAAACACATCCGGGAAAAGGTAGCGGAATCGCCCGAGCTTTCGGCGCAGGCTCTGCGGAGTTGGATTCGTGAAGAAGAGGCCTGAGCTTGATCCTGAACGCCAATAAATCGGAATCCGACGCAGTTTCGGCCTTGCGGAAGGCCGCCATGCTCCTGATCATTCTCGGCGAACAAACGTCCGCCGAGATGATGCAACATCTGTCGGAGGAAGAAGTTCAGAGAGTCAGCCGCGAAGTCACCAAGATCACTGCGATCAGTTCGGAGCAGGCCGAAGGGGTCCTACAGGACTTTCACCATATCTCTACAGCGGGCGACTACGTCGCGCGCGGAGGAATTGAGTTTGCGCGTAAACTTCTGTTGCGGGCCTTTCATCCCGAGCAGGCGCGGCGGCTACTGGACCGGCTGCAGAAGGCGATAGGCGCCGAAGCCAGCTCGTTCGATGCCATTCAGAAAGCCGACCCGCAGCAACTGGCGAAGTTCATTCACAACGAGCATCCGCAAACCATCGCGCTGGTGTTATCGCACCTCAATACGCCGCAGGCGGCAGCGTTACTGACGTCCCTGCCGTCCGGGATGCGGTCCGATGTGGCGGTGCGCATGGCCAGCCTGGACCAGATCTCGCCGGAAATCATCACGAAAATCGCCGGTGTGATCGGCCAAAAATTGAAGTCCCTGGGTGATTTCAGCCGTGAGTCATACGGTGGCGTGCGCGCAGTGGCCGAGGTGTTGAACCGGCTGGATTCCACCTCGGGACGCGAGATTCTGGAAAACATCGAGCGGCAGGACAGCAACGTGGCGGAGACGATCCGGCATTTGATGTTCGTATTCGAGGATCTGTTGCTGATTGACCAGATTGGGATGAAGGAGATCCTAGGCAAAGTCGACCGTAAGGTGCTCACGGTGGCGCTCAAAGGGACCAGCGAACAGTTGCGCAATCACATTCTCAGCTGCATGTCGCAGCGCGGGGGCGAGATGTTGAAAGAAGATATGGAAGCGCTCGGCCCGGTGAAAATCAAGGAAGTGGAAGCGGCGCAACAGCAGATCATCAATGTGGTGCGGGAACTGGAGTCGCAGGGTGTGCTGGGCCTCAAAGGCGCCGTGGGGGAACAGTATGTCGTCTAGACTGGTGCGGGAGGACGATCCGCGGCAGGTGGAGGCGATGGTGTGGCGCACGGTCGGCGCGAGTGACGGCACAGACGATACCTTCGCGGCCGGGCTGTCCGGGCCGGAGCGCGAGAGCGGCATCGACCAGCGGATTCGTGCGGCCCACGCCGCGGGCATGCGGGAAGGAGAAGTTTCCGGACAGCGCCGCGCCGCGGCGGAACTGCAGCCGGTAATTGAACGGTTGTGCCGGTCGATCGACGAGATCGGTGGCCTGCGCGCGCGGCTGCGCGCCGAAGCGGAACGCGACCTGGTGCAACTGGCTCTCGCGATCGCGCGGCGGGTGTTGGGTCGCGAATTGGCCGTTGATCCCGATGCCATCCATGGTCTGGTGCTCGGCGCTCTGGACAAAGTGAAATCACTGGAGATCTCCCGGGTGCGGGTCGATCCGGCGCACTCTGCGGCGGTTTCGGCGTGTCTGCGTAAGGTAGGCACTGCGGCCGTGGAGGTGACGTCGGACCCGGCCTGCGCGCCGGGCACCGTGATCCTGGAGACGGACCGGGGGAGCCTGGATGCATCGGTGGAGTCGCAGCTGCAAGAAATTGAGCGGGGCTTGGCGGACCGGCTGCGGAGGCAGGCTTGACCGAACGAATTTCACTTGCGCCGTATTTGGACGATCTGGGGCAGGTGGCGGTGTTGCGCTGGACCGGCCGGGTCACTGATGTGGCCGGGCTGCTGATCGAATCGCGCGGACCAAACGTCGGGATCGGAGATTTCTGCGAGGTGATAACGTCTCAGGCCCGTCGGATCCGCACGCAGGTGATCGGGTTTCGCGAGGGCCGGGTGCTGTCAATGCCGCTGGAGGAAACCGATGGTTTGCAGCTGGGTGACACCGTGGAAGCGCGTCCGGAAGAGGCCCGGCTATCGGTCAGCCCGGGGCTGCTCGGCCGCGTAATCGACGGTTTTGGAAAACCAATAGACGGCCGTGGAAGGATTGAGGCTGAGAATGCCTATCCGCTCTATGGCACGCCGGGTAATCCGCTGGAGCGCCGGGACATCAGCCAGCCGCTGGTAACCGGAGTGCGGGCGATAGACAGTTTACTGCCTTGCGGGCTGGGGCAGCGAATCGGGATCTTCGGTGGCAGCGGGGTCGGCAAGAGCACGCTCCTGGGTTCGATGTCGCGGCACAATTCGGCCGATGTCACGGTGGTGGCACTGATTGGAGAACGCAACCGGGAGGTGCGGGCCTTCCTCGAAAACGAACTGGGGCCGGAAGGGTGCAAGCGGGCGGTAGTCGTGGTGGCCACGTCGGAGCGTCCCGCCACGGTCCGGGTGCGCGCCTGCTTCGTGGCGCTCGCAGCCGCAGAGTACTTCCGTGACCAAGGGGCCAACGTACTACTGGTGATGGATTCGGTAACGCGGCTGGCCATGGCACAGCGGGAGATCGGTCTGGCGGCCGGCGAGCCGCCCAGCCAGAAAGGATACACACCCTCGGTATTTGGGCTCCTGCCCAAGGTGTTGGAGCGGGCCGGGAATTTTGCGCGCGGCTCGATTACCGGATTCTTCACCGTGCTGGTGGAAGGCGACGATTTCAGCGAGCCAATTTGTGACGCGGTACGCGCAATTCTAGACGGCCACATCATTCTCTCCCGGCAACTCGCGGGGCAAGGCCATTTTCCGGCTATCGACATCCTACATTCGGTGAGCCGGCTCACGGCGCAAATTGCTTCGCCGAAACAGCAAGAAGCGGGCCGTAAGTTGCGCCAGGCATTGGCGGCATATCGCGAAGCAGAGGATTTGATTCAGCTCGGCGCCTATGCGGCTGGGACCAACCCGGTGCTCGATGCCAGCATCCAGCTGCGGCCCGAGTTGCTGGAGTTTCTCCGGCAGGAGCATCCGGGCAAGTCTCCGCTACACGAGACGCTGGCGCGCATGGAAGCGCTGGCAGCAAAGCTGGCGGCCCCGGCACCCGTGGTGAAGACTAAATGAAATCGTTTCAGTTTCCGCTGCAGAAGGCACTCGAATGGCGGCGCCTGCAACTCGAACTGGAGGAGAACCGCTACAAGCAATTGGTGGCGGCGCTGGCGGAAATCGATCGAACGAGAGCGGAGTTGGAAGTCACCGGGATCGGGGCCAAGGTGCAGGTTTGTGCGTGCTCGCCGCTGGCCGGGCGTGACCTGGCCATGTTGGCTCAGTTCTGCGACTATGTCGACCGCCAGCAAAGCAGGCTAGCGGTGCGCCGCGCCGAGTATCAGCGCCAACTAGAGGCGCAACAACGTGTGATGTTGGAAGCGCGCCGACGCTGCCGGCTGCTGGAGCGATTGCGGGACCAACGCCGCTTGGAATGGCTCATGGAAAGCGACCGGGAAATCGAGCAATTCGCCTCGGAATGTTACCTTGCAGGCGTCGCGCGCCGGCGCGGGCACGGGTTTTGTCCGCCTTCGGTTCCGGTACAAAACCAGGGGTGATCTGGTACGCGACGCCTGTTTACCGAGTTCCGGTCCTGATATGCTTCTGACGCGTGCCCGTTCGAATTCTGTGGCTTTGCGACGTCTGTGGAGCGTCTGGAGAGGTTGAGGCCGAACTGCCGCAGACCGATCTTGGGGCGCTAACGGTGGAAGATGCGGTTACAACGCTTCTCGCCGCTGTCCGAAGCGTACGACATCCCCATGCCATCAAACCGAGCTTCCCCGTCTTTTCTTAAGGAGGCTGGTGCATCCAGTAGAATCAAAGCCACTTGATGATGAGGTTGCGTATTGCACCACGTGTTCGAAGGCTGTTTTGCTAAAATAGGTGCGAACGACGCGATCGACAGGGTTATGGAGTTTATGTCCTGTCGCTTCAGGGCCACCCTAGCTCAGTTGGTAGAGCGGCTGATTCGTAATCAGCAGGTCGCCGGTTCAACCCCGGCGGGTGGCTCCAGCAAATCAACATTCTTCGGACGTTTAGTTGACGATTGGATCGGCCCGTGACTGCGGCCATCCACGCTGCCGAATATCGCAAACTGCACCGCGGTGGCGTCAGCATCTGTGCGCTCCAACCCTGAAGCCAGAGCCCCGCAAGCATCGAGTCACCCGCAAAGACCGCATCCGCCCCAACCGTGGCACAAATCGAAACCGCAGGATCGGGATCGGGCGAGCGCGGAACTCACAGGAAGCTCGCCCGGAAAATCGCGCGGCCGTCGGCACTCTCGAGAGGGTACCTGAGAAGTGAGCGGGCGATTACGCGGAGCAACTTACGCAGACACTCGCTTGTATCGGCGTATTAGTGTTTCCGCAACTCCCGGTTGACGCTCTGGTTCGGCGACCGGCGCGGGCTGGCAGAGGTAGCCTGATCCACTCACCTCCTCAGGTCGGGTGTTGGGGCTCCATTTTGCTACCAGCCCACCGATAGCTTAGGCCATGCTGTTCCAGTCATCAAGAGCCGGTACAGCTAGGATGGCGTTAGCAGGCTTACAACGTCCTCTCCCTTTTCAAGACCGGTCTGTCCAATAGATTACCCGGGAATTTGTAGCAACTAGCGACTCCCTGGCGTGGCATTATAGTCCCGGAGCAATTCCTGCCGCGAAAAAGTAGCCGGACGAGACCGACGAGGTTAGTCGGAGGTATGGCTCCCGCCCGCGGCAGTCTTGCGGTCATGAGTGCCGAGCTTGCTGTAAAGACTGCGAAGATGCCAGCGGACCGTCTGTGGGCTGATAAAGAGCCGATCGGCGATTTCATGATTTTTCAGACCCTGGCCGAGAAGGCTCAGCACCTGGCTCTCTCGAGAAGTGAGATGGTATTTGGCCTCTCGTATCAGCTTCTGAAGCGTTTGGGAAGTAGTCTTCCGGCTCAGCCAAATTTCCCCGTCGAGGACGGCGGTAATGGCTCGCAAGGCTTGTTCGGCTGTAATGCCCCCCTGGAGCAGGCCGGCGCAGCCCATCCGAAGCAGTTGCTCTCCACGCACGGGATCCTCATGTTGACACTCTACAACCACGCGGATGGCGCGACCGAAATCGATGGCTTGAGAAAATAGTTCCGGATTGATTTGTTCGAAGAGATTTTCGGACGTTACCAGGATACACGGCGCCAGACGCCGGCAGTGCGCGAGCAACTCAGAAGGCGAGCCCTCATACGAACTGACTGTCGCATTGTGTGTGACGAGCAATCGTGCGACATCTTGCCACTTAGGACTGAGATCTCTGGAAAGGACTAACCTGAAGGGCTCGGACATAGCGGTTTCAAATGCAGAGCGCACCTCTATTAGCGTTATCGGCTGAGAGCGGACCTGGAGAGAGGGCCGGTAGCACGGCGCGTCGGAGCAATAGCCCTAAATTCGGCGCGAACATAGCCTAGTACGGGAGAGAGAATGGCGAGTCAGGAAGTGCTGCCCCGCCGGGCTTCGGCTGACGCCGCACACAGAACCCGCGCGTGCCATTCGAAGGCGGCCTGGGGACTGGCCATCTGAGCCATGATAAGGCGCTCCACCAGGGAGATCAGGCGGGAGACGAGCTCGACAGTTGGCGGCCCCGCGCCATTACAAAGAGGCAAGAGCCACGATCGCAAATGCTCTTTAAATGTAGGCACCGTGGGGATTTCGAAGATATGGAGGTCCGGATGGGGCTGCAAGGCGGAACCTAACACAAAGACGTGAATCTCCCCTGACGGGAACCGGGAGCGAGCATCGTTAAGAAAGGCGTCGAGCGAGCGCGCGGAGCGGCCTGTATACCGGCCGTGTTCGGCCAACGAAAGGGCCCACTGAAGAGCATCCAATAGCGTCAAGGCTTTGGCGCGCGCGCTCAGCCGCAGATCGGCCGCAGCCTCCGGACTGGCGGCCCGGACGAATCCGCGGGGCAGAGACTCCGTGGTAGCACCCTCGCAACTGCTGATCAGAAATGCGCACGTCCTGCCTCCCAAGTACAGGGCAAGAATAGTGGTGAGTCGAGTACGGATGGCGGAGCGAGTTTCTACCTCAAGGCGGTCGCCGCGCCTGAGTTTGATGCCGTTCCGTCGCAGTACCTTCCAGACATAGTCTAGGCTGATATGTCCGAGCGCTTGGGCAAGGAGCCGGCCTGTCCAGACCAGTGTGCCGGCGGGCGGAGGTTCCTCGACGAGCGCAAGGATCCGACGGTCGATAGACTGGTCGTACTGGCGTGGCTTGCCGGGCTTGGCCACATCCTCGAGCCCAGCCAGACCGGCGGCTGCGAAGCGGGTGCGCCATTTCGAGACCCGGGCGGCCCTCACCCCCAGCGCGCGCGCGATCTGCTTGGTGCTACGCCGTTCGGCAGCGAGCAGGATGATACGGGCTCGCTGCGCCCGCAACTGGAATTGGGCAGCATCGTTGATCCAGGCGCGCAGAGTCCGTCGATCCTCCGCGGATAACTCAACCGGGGTAGGCTGCTTTGACATGGTGAACGGCGCCGCACGGCGGCGCACCGCGGCCGATCCTCGGCCGGCAAGCGAACCGAGTCTAGGCCGTCCGCACTCCGCGGCCAGAGGGTGATATTCGCGAATTACAGGCGAACGATTTTGGAAGATGAAAAGTGTTTCAACGCGTTTCTGCTGTCCACGATCAACGGCGCAGAGTCTAGCAGTTGCGCGTAATTGAAAGCGCTATGATCGGTAACGATGACAGCGCAATCCGCGAGGGCGATTTCCTCGGGAGGGATGGCTTTGAGATCGATTCCATCCGCGTGGATCTCCGCAATATGAGGGTCACTATAGACCACGTTAGCGCCACGACCCTGCAACAGGTGAATGATGTCCAGGGCCGGAGATTCACGTAAATCATCGATATCGCGCTTATACGCCACACCGAGGATGTGAATACGCGCGCCGCGGACTGGCTTCGAATGGTCGTTCAGCGCAGCCTGCACTTTGTCGACGACGAAATGTGGCATCTGACTGTTGACGTATCCGGCCAGCTCGATGAAGCGGGCCTCCACGCCGGCTTGCCGGGTTTTCCAGGAGAGATAGAAGGGATCGATGGGAATGCAGTGTCCGCCCAGGCCCGGCCCTGGATAAAAAGGCATGAATCCGAACGGCTTGGTGGCAGCTGCCTCGATGACCTCCCAGACGTCAATCGAGAGCCGGCTGCACAGAATGGCAAATTCGTTCACCATGCCGATGTTGATCATGCGGAAAGTGTTTTCCAGCAACTTGACCATCTCGGCCACCCGGCTGGAATTGACGGGCACAACGCGTGACAGCGCCTGCCGATAGAAGAGAGCGCCGATTTCGGAACACTCCGAGGTGACACCGCCGACCACTTTAGGGATGTTGCGGGTTTGGTACTGCGGATTACCCGGATCGACTCTCTCCGGTGAGAAGCACAGGAAGAAGTCCTTGCCGGCACGTAAACCGCCAGCTTCCAGCATGGGCAGAACGAATTCTTCGGTGGTGCCGGGGTACGTAGTGGATTCCAAAATAATCAGCATCCCGGGGTGCAGGTGTTGTGCGATCTCCCGGCAGGCGGAATCGATATAACTCATGTCGGGGTCCTTGGATTTGCCGAGTGGCGTCGGGACGCAGATATTTACAGTATCCAATTGGTCCAGAACGCTGAAATCCGTGGTCGCATGGAGGCGCCCGGATTCGGTTAAAGCGCGCAACTGGTTGCTCGGTACATCCTGGACATAGGAGTCGCCTCGGTTTAAGCGGGCTACCTTCTGCACCCCGATATCGACGCCGATGACATGGAATCCGGCCTCGGCAAACTCTACGGCGAGAGGTAAGCCAACGTAACCGAGTCCGAGCACACCGACGGTTGCGGTCCGATTCCGAATCCGATCTTCGATCTGTTCTTTAGTGGAAAGTAATGCAGTTGTTTGTGTTCCCATAAAACTATCCATTAATCCTCGCGGTGCTTCGTCGGCGTGAGGGACCGGGCCGGAACGCCCTGTACTGAGCGGCCGGGCGGAACATCGCAAATCACCACGGAGCCAGGCGCGACGTTGGCGCCACGTCCCACTCGGATGTTGGGGCAAAGAATGGCGCCGCGGCCAATCCGGCAATCGTCTTCGATGATAATGGGCCCATAGACCTGCAGATCGGGGACTTGGTGGCGGAAAATCCAGGCGGCGCCGTCATGGGTAAGGCAGGCGACTTCGCGTTCGATGATGACGCGGCTGCCGATCTTGAGTAAATAGGCCTCGATGCCGACTTCCAGATCCATCGCCGCGATCACGCAACCGTCGCCTACTTGCGCGCCGCAGCGGCGGAGGTACTGGGCGTACGTTTCCGGCGTGTACGCCCTCTTTTCACGAGCATGCCGCCGCCGTTCCCATTTGTCGCGAACCAGGCTCCATGGGTTCATAAATGATCCTTCAGGCAGGACACCGGTTGAGCCGCCGGTGAAGTTCCCGAACACAAAGTGCCCCGTAGCACCTGGTCGAGACGCGCGTAAGCCGCGGCATTGAGATGGGAGCCGTCCGGCGCGGCGAAATCCTCACGCAGGTAAGGGGCATTTGCTTCCTCGCGGAGCGCCACTTCGAGATCGAGCACGGCCAAGTTTTGCTGCCGGGCGTATTGGCGCAGCCACTGGTTAAATTCGAGGAGCGCCGGCTGTTTACCAGGATTCGAGGCCGCGCGGGCGCGGGTTACCGGGACCACGGTCGCCAGAATCGGCCGAATCCCGCCTTCCTGTAACCGCCGGACCCATTGACCCACGCGGGCCTGATAATCCGTCACAGGTCCGGGGAAGTACGACGAGCATTCTTTGAGGATCACGATATCGGGCTTCTGCGGAGGGTGCACGAACGACTGGAACCAAGCCCGGGACAGAGTGAACTTCATTTTCGGTCGTAACAACACGGCCTCGACGGATTTTGTTTTGTCGAACTGCCATTGCGCAAGCGACTCAGCCGTAAATGAGGGCGCAGAGGCGCGTAGGGGCCACTCGGCCAAGTGCCAGGACTGGCCGATTGAGGCGCCGATGAGAACCAAATGGGTGCTCTCGTATCCGGCAGCCCGGCGGGGCGTACGGCTCCGCCACATTCCACAAGCTACCAGCACAACCACGGCGGTCACAGCCCAGACGGTAAGGCGCAGAATCATTTTTTCCTCAGGCTAACTGTTTGTGAAACAAACCGAGTAAGTGCTGCTTCAACCGTTCTCGATTGGCCGCCAGATGTCGTGTACTCCACCACGTCTCGTGCGGTTCGATCACGACGCCGGAAGGACGCTGCTCGTTCCAGCGTTCGATGCATTTCTGCCGGTGTTTTTCGAGGGAACCAAACGGCCGCGCCGGCGCTCCTATGACCAGGGTGTTGGGCGGCACGTCGGACCTGACGACCGAACCGGCACCTACTACCGAGTTGGGACCGATGCGGACGTTCGGATAGATACGGGCCCGGAAACCGATGAAACAGTTATCGGCGATGACCACCGGGCCAGGCAATTGGTCCTGGCCCACAAAGGCAACTCCGCTCGCCACGGCCACATGATTTCCGATCGACAGCAGACGGAGATCGATCTCCGACTCGATATCGGTTGGCCCGATAAAGCAGCCGTCACCGACGCGCGCGCCGTGTCGTCGTAGATATGCGGCCATTGTGTACGGCGTATATCGTCCCTTCCGCAGAAAATTTCGGATTTTTCTGAAAAAGCGGAGCGCGCGATCGGATGCGAGTAGTTGCCTCAACTGAATCCTCTGTGACGGATCAATGACATGGCGCGGCGCACGGCAGCCGCTTCAATTCCTCTTTCAGAATCTTGCCGGCGCTATTTTTGGGCAGATTATCAAGAACGACGATTTCTTTCGGAACCAGCGACGGCGGCAGGTTCTTCCGGCAGAGGTTATCGATGCCGTCGCCGATACCGGCCGAAGCGGTGTTCCGCTGACGTTAAGATCCGGCGCCCTCATAGGTTGGCTCTAGTGTCCTACGATGTGTTCCGGCAAGGCAGGGGAAGCGTGCAAATATTGCGTCGCTTTGCGTCGGGAGTCGATGATTCCGTAAACCCGTTCGACCTGCTCGGCGTCCAAGTCGGCAACCCGCGCCAGGTCCGCCGGCGCGATGCTGTTATTTCTGCCGTAGAGGCAGAGATCCATTTTTTCGAGCGGCAGCGAAAAATAGAACTCCTCCTGCGATTGCTCGAGCGAATAAGTATCGGTGGTGGGCGGCCGGTTCTGGATCTCGCGGGGGACGCCGAGATATGCGGCTAACTGGTAGACCTGGGACTTATAGAGATGAGCGATCGGTTTGAAATCGGCCGCGCCGTCGCCATTTTTCACAAAGAAACCCAGTTCATATTCGAGGCGATTGGGCGTCCCCGCGACGGCGTACTGGTAGAGATCCGCATAGTAATACTCGATCAGCTTGCGCGACCTCTGTTTGCAATTGGTGGCGGCCACAATGCCTCGTGACGCGGAAGCCGTGAGCCGGACAGTTTTCATCCTGGCATCCGGCGCTCGGACAACTACGAAGAAGATCGAATAGCGATCGGCATCGACAAGATTCGGCAATACGATTTTGCAGCGATAGCCCTCGCCGTATTCGGGCACGACTTCACGGATCGCCTGGTCGCGCCGCTGATACGCCCGCGTCCCATCGAGGATGGGGCTGATATCTTCGACTTCGGAACGGATCTCCAGCTCATTGGCCACCATCTGCCCCAGCCGAAGGCTGTCAGGAGAGGAATCGTTCTCCGGTGTGAAGAGGGCTAGGACCCGGTCCTTACCAAAGGCCCGCGAGCACAGATACGCGACCACCGCGCTATCGATGCCTCCGGAGACGCCGACCACAGCTCCCCTTCGCTTCAGTTGGTGGAAGACAACGTCGCGAAGGTGCGCCACGATGCGATCGGTTTCCGCAGCAGCATCGATGCGCAGCAGGTCGGTGGAAATCGGTTGATGGATTGTCATGCAGATCCCTCTTTACGCACAAAGCGGTTGGTGCCCCGACCGAGCCAGCTTGCGGCCGATGAAGGCGGTGAGTTTGGCGAGGGAATCGAGGTTGTCCGGAATCAACTCGGCATCCTCGAGCTGGATCTCGTAGGTCCTCTCCACAAACGCGATCAACTCTAAAAGCCCGGTCGAATCGATGATGCCGCTCTCTAGAAAAGATGTCTCGTCAGACAGATGCGCATCCTGCTGGCCAAAAAGGAAATTGTCCACCACGAATATTCTGAGTTCTTCGGTAATGTTCATGAATGCGACCTCCGCGTATAAAAACTTGGCGATTCTCCGTCGGCAACCCGTTCGAGCAGGTCGAGAATAGAAGCTGCTGCGGTGCGCGGCTCGGCGCGCTCGGTCTCAAACGCCATCGCGCCGCCGCCGCACGGCTTAGCGGCTGCACGGTCTCAGCCGCCACCCGTCGAGCTTTGTGCGATCCTCCATTGCAAATGAGAACGCAGCCTCCGGATCGCCTCGGTGCGGCTCGGCACCACTGCCACGCTCTGGCGTCCCGCCCAGACGACGTAACGGGAATCGCGACCCATCCCGGAGCGAGCTTCAATGGCATAGTGATATTCCTCGGGACAGGTGTACTGCGACCCATTTCCGGAGGCGGCCCCCGACAGGAACTGCCTGAGGCACGCTGGATCGTTGCTCCGAACTACGACGCTGATTGCCTGATCGACCAGGGTAAATTGAGGCCATTGAGAACTTCGGGCTAAATTCCCAAGGGACCGACTGCGGTGCTGGCGGATCGCCCGCACCGCAGCCGGAAGCTCCGGCGACGCGGAGCGCAAACTCCATTCCGCGAACTGCGCGAAGAACGAGCGGCAGGCTTCGCAGAACAAACCCTTGGGAATCTCAGCGTAGCAACGGCCACAGCGGGCCATTCGATTTTGCATGAACGATCGCGACATTCAGGAAGCGACCTCGAAATGATGAATGAATCGCTCGAGGACCAATTGGGTCGAGAGCACACCTACGATCGCCATATTGTCGACGGCGCTGGTCAGGTTGCCGCCGCGGGCTTTCTCTACGAGTTTCTGAACGGCCGCCGGGTCGAAGATTCCGTCGGCCCGGATTCGTCGGGAAGCGATCAATTCCTCCACGTAATCATGCTGGAAATCGCCGAAAAAGCTGTGCACGTCCGGTGCACGATAGGGCTGCTTCGGGCGCTTCCGAACAACCCCCGGAATCAAACCGCCGGCAGCGCGTTTCAGAAGAAACTTCTCCTGGAGGGCATTCATTTTGAGGCGTAACGGAACGCGCGCCGCGAACTCGGCGATCCGATGATCCAGGAATGGGAACCGGCCCTCGACCGAATGCGCCATCGCCATTCGATCACCCTGGGATGAAAGGATGTATCCAGGCAGCAGTTGCGAAGTCTCCAGGTACTCGGCCCGCGTAAATGCGTCCCAAGCACGGAAAGCCGCCGGGAGATGCGGCTCCAGCGAAAGCACCGGGTCCGTGCCTCCGATCATCTGCTTCACGTCCTCTGAGAACAGGCATTTCAGCTTCGAAGTGAGTCTCCAGCGGGGCAGGTGGGAAAAGAACGGATTCGCGACATCCGCTGGGTTGACCTGGAAAAACGCCTTCAGGTACGGCAGCGGTTGCGACTGCACTTGCGGCATGTATGGGTAGAGCCGGTGGAGTAACGCCGGCCGCCACCGCGAATCGCGCTCCCGAGCCCAAAACGAACGGATCTTGACTTCCTTAAAGATGTCATAGCCACCGAGGAGTTCATCGGCGCCTTCGCCGGTGAGCACCACCTTGTATCCGTTTTCGCGCACGAATCGCGACAACAAATATAGCGGGGCGGGAGCGGTTCGCAGGATCGGCTTTTCAGTGTGCCAGATTACGTCCGGAAATGCTTGACCGATCTCACGGTTGGAACAGCAGACATTCCGATGATCGGTCCCGAGGTGGCGCACAACTTCGGCTTGAAACGGCCCCTCATCGAGACCGGCTTCTTCGAAACGCACCGAGAACGTGGTGAGCCGGCTCAAACCGCACTCTTTTCCTAGCGCAGCGATGACCGAGGAATCCAGTCCCCCACTTAGATACGCGCCTACTGGCACATCGGAGCGAAGGCGCAGCCGCGTCGCATCCTTCAAAATAGCCAGCAGTTCCTCGGTATCTCGTTGATAGGGCTCGGCGGAATCACAGCACCTTCGGGATGTCGGCTGATATGGGAGTTCCCACCATGCCTGCGTGCGCAGGTGGGCGCCGGAGAACACCGCCAAATGGCCCGGAGCAAGTTCGGAGACATTCCGGAAAGCCGTGCGGGGTGGCTGTGTGTACCAGAAAGTAAAAATCTCGTTCAGCGCTTGCAGGTCCAGGGCGCGTTCCGCGCCCGGAAATGCGAACAGTGCCTTGACCTCAGAAGCAAATACCAGGGAGCCACCAACAAACGTAAAAAACAGAGGTCGGACTCCGAACCGGTCGCGCGAGAGAAATAAACTGCGGTGACGGGCATCCCAGATTGCAAAGGCCCACTGGCCGTTGAAGCGCGCGAGGCAGGCCTCGCCCCACTGCTCAAAGGCGTGCAGTGCTACCTCTGTATCTGAGCGAGTGGCGAATTGATGACCGCGCCCGATGAGTTCGGCTCGGAGCTCCACGTAGTTGAAAATCTCGCCATTAAAGACGATCCACAGCGAGCCGTCCTCGTTGTGGATTGGTTGACCGCCGCCGGCTACGTCAATGATACTCAGGCGCGCATGCGCAAGCCCAACCTCGGCATCGATGTAAAACCCCGCATCATCCGGGCCGCGATGCCGAATCGCGGCGACCATCCGCCGAAGCGTGGTTCGGCGGCATGGATCAGGTCCGCTACTCACAAATCCTGCTATGCCGCACATGATGGACGACCATTCTTACGAGATTTGATATGACGCCCACATCCGCAATTATTCCGGGAAAGACCGGTAATTTCGCTGTATCCCATCGCGGGAATTGCACACCTCGCATGGGGTTGTTCTCGATCTGCCGATTGACCGTGCGATTTCAGGGCGTTTTCCCATGGCTCGTGAATTGCTAAATATCTTCTGCCGTGCATCGGCTGGGTTTCCGACTTGCGAATTAGCGCGATTATGCTAGCGATCGTCAGTCTTGTTCGGCTCCGATTCCTGCTGTAAACGGGAGGAAGCAGCAGCGGAATAGGCATGCACAAGCCATGGCTGGAATTAACATTGATCGCAAACTGAAAGCCTGCCATCGAAAAAAGGATCTGAGTAACCAGTACATGATCATGAACGAACATCTCAACGAGTCCAGCGCCATCTACCCAAAGGAGCAGACAGCTGTGGCGAATACCAACAAGCGCGGTAATCTCTTCCGAACGTGCTCGCTCACATTACTTATCGGCGTTTTACCGTCAATTGCATCGGCCGTGCCGCCGGTGCTGCAGTTCTCTGATTTGACCTGGGGACCCAAGAGCGGATGGGAAGGATCGTCCACCAAAGGCGCAGCAGTTACTATTTGGGGGGAAAATCTCGGGACAGTTCGAGGCTCAAATTTCGTCACGGTGAATGGAGCGGCCCTTACCGCCGATACAGATTACGCCGAATGGGGTACCAACGGTCCTGCGCGCGGCCTGCAGCGCATCACATTCTGGCTGAACTCGAACTGTACGGATGGACCAGGCAACATCACCGTGACCGTCAACGGAGTTGCGTCGAACACCCTTCCCTTCAATGTCTCGCCTGCCCCTATTTACTTTGTTTCGGCATCTGGTGGAAATAACAACAATAATGGACTGTACTCAACGTCCCGGGGTGGGTCCAACGGACCTTTCCATGACGTCTACAAGTTCGGATTTCAGAATAATCCTTCCGGCGACGCGCAATATATCGTGTATGTCCGGAACGGAATGTACACCGCACAAGACCCGGCCGGTGACAGCACAGCGATATCTTATCGGGGCCCCAGCGGCGGGCCATCCAAGCAAAAAGCGCTAATCGCGTATCCGGCCGAGACCCCCACAATCGACGCGACTGGGATGAGCCGAGGGGTGATTTGGAACGCGGACTACAGCCCCTATGGTCGGAATGGCTATCTGACTTACAGCAAAATCACGATCATCAACGGCACGGAGGCGTTCTATATTTACGGCGACAACATCCGCGTGATCGGCAATCATTTTCAAAACATGATGGACATGGTCTGGTCCGGCGTCGTATTCGTAGCCAATTCGCAGAACACAAAAGTCTACGGAAACTTCTTCGATCACAATGGAGCGACCAACCAGGGATCCTATAAGCACCAACTGTATCTCATCACCGAGACGCTTTCGGAAGTCGTGGTCAACACTAACAGTGACGTGGGCTGGAACGAGTTTGCCAATGCCGAATCGGGCACTGATAATCGCGGCGGCAATATTTTCATGCGCACCGATGGCTCGGTCGCCTCGACGATCCAGACCAACCATGTCTCCATCCACGACAACTCGTTCCACGGCGGAAATCAGGATTTCATCGAAATCGGCGACGGGCCCCCGCAGGATCACATCTGGATCTACAACAACACTTTCACGGGCGGGCCGAGCGTGAACTCGGCATTGTCCGTCAAGTGGACGACATCCAATGTCTACCTATACAACAACACATTCTACCTGGCGGGCAGTCCGACCGTACCCATCGTCGATGTGGTGGGAATCAGCCCTCCCGGAAGCCAGCTCACGTCCGCCAATAACATCTTTTATGCCGCGGCCGGCCAAGGCTTTTTCAACGTGGAATCCGGCAGCACGATGACCTCGGACCATGATTTGTTCTTCAGCGCCTCGGGCACGCCGGCGGTTCCTTCCGGCTCCGGCCTGACGCTGACAAACCCCATCGTGGGGGATCCACTGTTCGTCAACGGCGGCAGCAGCGATTTTCACCTGCAGGCCGGCAGCCCGGCGATCGACGCCGGCACTTCCAGCGTGAACACGACAGTGACCCAGGATTTCGACGGTCTGAGCCGTCCCCAAGGCGCCCAATATGACGTGGGCGCCTTGGAGTATCCGCTGGGCGGCGCGCCGCTCGTGATATCGGTCGGCATCACGCCGGCTTCGGTGAGCCTGCCGGCTACCGGAACACAGCAATTCACGGCTACCGTCGGCGGCACTTCTACCACAGCGGTGACTTGGTCCCTGAATCCCGCAATCGGCACGTTGTCGGCTACGGGCCTCTATACCGCACCGAACTCGATCAGCGCGCAGCAGATCATTCAAGTGACCGCGATCTCGGTGGCTGACGCGACCAAGAGCGCGGTTGCGAATGTGACGCTCCTCGCTCCGGCGCCCGTGGTGGCGATTAGTGTGACGCCGGGCACAGCCAATCTCGGCCCCGGACAAATCCAACAACTCACGGCTGAGGTGACTGGCTCGAGCAACTCCGCAGTCGCCTGGTCGCTGAATCCGGCACTTGGCACGATTTCGAGCTCCGGCTTGTACACAGCGCCGGCATCGATCACGACACAGCAGTCCGTGGTGGTTACCGCCATCGCGGCCGCTGATCCCACAAAGACGGCGACCGCAAAACTCATTCTGGTTCCGCCGGCGCCGCCCGCGATTTCGGTGAGCGTGAGTCCGTCGGGGATCAGTCTCGGGCAAGGTCAGAGCCAGCAATTCTCGGCCTCCGTTACAGGCAGCAACAACAACGCGGTGACGTGGTCCATGAACCCGGTTGTGGGAACTCTCTCGAGCGCGGGCCTCTATACGGCTCCGGCGAGCATCACCAGCCTGCAGTCCGTTCAAATCAAGGCGACGTCGGCCGCCGATCCGAACCAGTCGGGCAGCGTCACGCTTACGCTTACCCCCGCCGTGGCCCCTCCGCCGCCACCCGTAGGCGCACCGACGCCGGCACCCGGCACGGCGGGCTACAACGTCTCCTGGAGCGCGCTTAGCGGAAAGCAACTCACAGTCGCCTGGTCCGCGCCTGCCGGCCACTCGCCGTACGATTCGATCATTATGACGGGTTATGGTGCCGTGGGATGGTGGAACGCGTGGTCCGGCCAGACGGGCGGCGCAGTCAGCGGCACATTTACCGTCACCCTGCCGACGGATCCCGGAATCTGGCAATTTCGGTATATCAGCAATGCCAAGAACCAGGTGATGGCGGTGAGCGCGGATCTGCCCGTGAATGTTTCGCAGTTCAGCGTAACGGCAAATTCGACGACTGCTCAAGCCACAGGGATACGCACAGTTTCGTGGACGGCACCGGCGGGCCGCCCGCAAACCTGGGCCGACACGATAGGGCTTTACCGAGTCGGCGCGACGAACGATGCGCCCATCTGGCAGCAATACACCATGGGAGCAACGGGCGGCATGTTCAAAGTACGGGTTGCGAAGCCCGGCACTTATGAATTCCGCTACGTGGTGGGCTACGTCAGCGCGGCACACAGCGCGCCGGTCATCGTAGCGCAACCGATGAAATCGCTCACGCACATGCAACGAACCCATTAAACCTAAGGGGATTCGCCGCAGCCCGGCAATTCCGCCCGGGCTGCGGCGCATAACGGCCGCCATACACAAACGTCCGCTGATCATCAGTCTGCCAGTTCAGTTCAAAAACGCGCGAAGGGCTTGCGGATCCAGCACGGCCCGCAGGAGGGAGCCCGCCGGGTGCCGGTCGGCGGCCACTAGCAGGCGGCGAAGCAGTTCGTCTGCCGGAGCCAGCGTCACCTGAGGAATGCGGCATCGATCGCAAGTTCCGCCATCCGGATGCACCAGGGTCCGAACGCTTTCCAGCAAACCGCCCTGGTAGGGCTTTCGGGCAATCCGGCAGCCGAGCAGCCTTGCGGGACCTGGGCATCCGATGTGCCCCGGAGCAAAGCTGCGGGCGGCGGTGTGGAACATCGCGAGATCGGGTTCCGAATCGCCCACGGCCACCGTGCTCCATTCGGAGTGGCCCGTCAGTTCGAGAAATGACTTCAGTCCCGATCCCTTGTTGCATTCGGCGGCCATCGCCGCCGAATCCGTGTAGGTCTGGTGGATCCGGAGCCGATCCAGATGCAGGTTGGCGATCAGACCGCGGATCACCATTTCCGGGACTGGCACGGTTCGTCCCTGAGCATAGGTGTAGGCACGGACAATCAAGCGGAAGTCTGGGTCCAGGAAGACGCCGGGAATTTCGCGAAGCGCGTTTCTCAATTGCTCGATCTGCGCCTGCGAGTCCGGACTAACGAGCACTCGCTCCCGGCCGGTGCCCGCATCCCACACGAAGCTGCCGTACTCGGCCGATCCGCCCAGGAAGCCGTATGCGCGGCAGTACTCCTTCAAGTTCGAGACCGAGCGCGCGGTGTTCAAGGCACATGTCATACCGTGAGAGGCGAGTAATGAGACCGCCTTGATGCCGGCGGCGGTTGTAGAAGGGAATCCGAAGATCTGCTTGTCCAGCACGCCATCCACGTCCAGGACCACCAGGGGTTCGGACCAATCCGACGTTTCCGGGCGGCGGCAAAGGCCGGCGCAAAACCGGGTGACATGAGTCGTCAGGAATCGCCATGCCTGAAGATATTCGCGGTTGATCTCCTGCCGGTGTCCCCACATAGCCGGATGATTGAGTTTGCGGATTGCCTGGTTCATGGCCCACGTGCCGGCCAGGAGTTTTTGCAGGATCAACCGGCCGGAGACGCCTCCGTCGCCCGACTGTTCGACATACCGATTGATGAGCCGTTGTTCGTCCGCCAGCGTGAGGTCCCAATGCAGGATCGTTTCCGCCAGATCGAAGGCCGGATCGGTTACGTTGAGTTCGTGCTTGCCCATGCCATGGTGCTCGAAATCGGCTTTGACCGGGGCGCCCTCGGGGCCAACCCACTCACTCTGGCGCATCTTGCCATCGATCAGAGTGGGCAGCGGATTGACGAGCCGCGCCAGTTCTCGGGAGATGCTCGGGCGCTTGAGAGCCGCAGTCAGTTTCCAGCCATATGCGCCGCCCAAAATCGCAGCGAGCTCGTCGATACCGCGATGGCGTCCGGCGTGGGCCAAGTCGCGCGTTGGATTTTCCGTGAGGTTTAAGCAGCGCACGCGGCGGGCGATGTAAGAAGCCGCTGGATCAACCGGCGGTTGGCGGTCGCCGGCGCGGTCTCGCGGTTGCCACTGCATGAACACCACTCCATGGCGGAGACCCAGGAGCGGCGGGACAAACGGCGCCAAGCGCGTGCCGGCGAGGAAAGAGTGATATCCAAGCCATCCCCACCCGGCACTCTTTGCCAGCACATATTGTTTCTCGAACGCACCCGTGGCGCTTTCCACCTCTACTTCGTAAACTCGCTTCAGCCGCCAGTGGAGCCCGGGATCTTCCGATTGGCTAAGTTCCGACATAGCGTGGCTGTGCGCCGGGCAGAGCCGCATGCCGAGTACATGTTTGCCGGCGAATTTGAAATATTCGCGAATCTGGTTGACGGCGTCCTGGCTTTCAAGGAAGGTTCGCTTGTTCCATTCCCCCGGTTCCAAAGTCAAGGCGCGCAGGCCGGAGAGCGCCAGCCCCGGCGTGCCGTTGCGCCATCCACGGCGGAAGGGATGCGCCGGAAAGAGCGCGCGAATGTCATCAACCGGAAAGCCGGCCTGGCGCATGGACTCGACTGCTCTTGCGAGAGTGCCCGCGGAATCGACCGGCTCGTCCACAATCGCGACCAGAGCACCGTTGGCCGCGGCTTGGGCCAACTGTGCGCGTTCGCGCGCACTCAAGCCTTGCTTGGGGCGCAGCGTAATGGTTTCCACGTTGCGATAACGCTGGGCTTCGAGGTAGCCGCGCACCAACGGCGCAAAATAGGAACCCGCCGTGCGCAGGCCCGCTACCAGGATCGGGCGGCTGCGGTCGGGGCAGTCTTCCGCCAGGATGCGGCCTAACTCGAGGCCATCGAAGTGGGTGAGGTCCTGAGAGCGAAACGCCGCTGGAATGCGGACGCGTGTCGAGAGTAAGCGTGAAGGAAAGCGGTATTCCAACAGTCCAAGCATGCATCTCTTGCATGAGTCCGAGATTGGGTTTGGGACATCGGCCCCCAAGGCTGTCGTCAACCGGACGACCGCCTCTTCCCAGTTGGCGCGCCAACGCAGCAGGTGGCGGCGACAGGCTATGCGGAAATCGGCGGAGGCGCGAAGGAGGTGATTCAAAGGCCGTACGATCACGCCAGCGGGACCAAACACCCGCGCCGCCTGCGAGAAGTCGTAGCGCGGGCCGCTAAGAAAGTCATCGACCGTATCCGAGAGGGCGCACGAGAACAGAAACACGTTCGCCGCCAGTTCCCCACGACGCCAGTCCTCGGGCTCCAGTTCAGGCCGGCACAATTCGTCCCGCAGGCGCTTGATGATATCGGCCATACGGGGAAACGCATTCAGGCACCAGGAGTATTGCTCATAGAACGAGCGTTCCTCCGGAAGGACGACTGGCTCCGTATCGGGCCCTGGTCTGACATCGAGAGAGGGTGTCAAGGTTTTCATACTGTCGGGCCTTTGATCGCGGCAAGAGTCACCTGGATTTCATCAATTCCACCGGCCAGGTGCGCGAGGTACCTTTCGAAGAATGTAGGATGTCGGGTCAGGAGCCACTGCACCGGCCCAGCCAACCAGCGGCAAATGCGGCGGGATGGTGGCGTCATCATGTACTGCAGGTGCAGACCCTTTACGTCGAAACGGGCCGGCGTGTAATACGAATACTCATTCCTCCCGAAATAGTCGAATGACTCGGAAGTAAAGCATCGCTTGTGGGTTGGGTCCTTCCAGGCATACGTGCCCGAGTAGTGTGGCACGCGGATGTGTACTTCGGCCCCGCTTTTGCTGATCCGCCAAAGCTCCGTCAGCACGTCAACCGGATTGTCCACGTGCTCGAGCACATGGTTCAGGTGAATCCGGTCGATGGAATCGGCCGCGAACGGATAGGGAAAGCGAGTCAAATCCGTGATTACGTCCACCCCAGGCAGCGGGCACCTGTCGGCGCCGATTGAGCCCGCTGCCTTATGGGTCCCACAACCCAGATCGAGGATCCTCATAGGATCTAAACGTCCTTTACTGCTGAATGATCTCGATCGCGCTGATGGTGGGGTACTGGAGATAGGACGACAGAAACGCGATGTTCAGGCTGCCGTTGCTGACAGCGGTAGTGGTGGATCGCACGATGCCGATGTTGCCGCCGCCGGCGGCCGACCAGGGATCGAAACTGGACAGGAACGTCGTTCCCTGCACGGCGACGTCGAAGACCCGGCAACCAGAGTAGAAGCACCCGCTATAGATTTCGGCAAAGTACAGGTTAACCGTATATACACCGTTGGGAAGATTCGCGAACGTATAGTGCAGCGGACCGCTGGTGTAGTGCTCGGTCTGATATAAGCGACGATCGCCGGCGCTCGCCGTGATGGGGGAACTGGTGGAATACGTGTAGCCGCCGTCAAAGCCGATATCGGCCTGCCAGATGTTGCCGTTTCCATCGGTGATCGACGGCCCGCCCGCGTTCACCCGGATCGTGGTGGGGGCCGAGGAAAGAGCGAAGTTCGCGGTGGTCGTAGCCCCGGCGGCCACCGTAACGCTCTGGGTGGCGCCCAGATAGCCGGCACTGGCCGCGATCAGCGGAAACGTGCCGGGTGGGACCCCGGCCAGCGTGTACCGGCCATTGTTATCGGTGATTGCCGAGCCGCCGGCATAAGTGACAGTCGCGCCGGGAATCGCGGCCAAGCTGCCGGATCGGACGACGGTGCCGCTGATGGTGCCGTTCTGTTGAGGATTAGAGGTCTGCGGCGTAATCTCGATCGCGCTAATAGTCGGATACTGCGTATACGGCGCCTGGAATAAAATGTCCAGCGTTCCGCTGATAACGACAGCGCTGGTGGAGCGGGCAATGCCGATGTTGCCGCCGCCAGCCGCAGCGTAAGGATCGAAGTTCGAGAGGATCGTCGTGCCCTGTACGACAACGTCGAAAACCCGGCAGCCGCGATAGAAACAGCCGCTGTAGATCTCGGCGAAGTACAAGTTTACCGTGTACGTGCCGTTGGGCATGTTGGAGAACGTGTATCGCAGAGGACCGCTGGTGTAATGCTCGGTCTGGTACAGGCGCGGATCGCCCGCGGTAGCGGAGATCGGGGTGCCAGTGGAATAGGTGTAGCCGCCATTGAAGCCAACATCGGCCTGCCACACGGTGCCGCCGGCATCGGTAATGGAAGGTCCGCCGGCATTCACGCGCATGGTGTAGGTGGGAACCACCGATGTCACCACGATCGTGATAGTAGCGACGTTGCTGTCAACGCTGCCGTCGTTAGCCCGGAAGGTGAAGCTGTCGGTGCCGTTATATCCTCGAGTCGGCGTATAGGTGAGGTTGGGCACTGAGCCTGCCACCGTCCCATGGGCGGGCGGGTTCACCACCAGATACGTCAACTGGTCGGCATCGGTATCAGAAGCGGTCAAGGTGATCACGATCGGAGAGCCGTCGCTGGCGAGAGTCTGCGAATTGGCAACAGGTGCGTGATTTCCCGCGATTACGGCGATCGACACGGTGGCGGTGTTGCTCTCGTATACCCCGTTACTGGCTCGGAAGGTAAAGCTGTCGCTACCCAGGTAGTTGACCGACGGTGTATAGGTGAGAGTCGGAGCGCTCCCGCTGAGCGTCCCATGCAAGGGTTGCGCCACTATGGTGTAGGACAAGGGGGCGCCCTGCGGATCGGAAGCGCTCAACGTAATCGGGGCCGCGCCGCTCAGTGTCACAGACTGGGAAGATGCCAGCGGCGGCCGGGTGATTCCGATCACGGGAGGAGTCCACTGGATTAGCGGATTGATGACCGCGCTCAGCGTGGCGCCCGGGACGATCTTGAGCAAATAGGCGTGCTGGCGGTTCGGCGTCTGGGACCAGATGCTGCGCCCCGGAATCGGTTGGCTGTTGTCCCACACAACGGTCGAGCCATTCTGCCCACCGACACTAAAGCTGGTACCAATTTCTCCGCGGATGGCATACAGAAGCCCAACCTGGGTCCAGCCCGGGGTGCTGTTATTGCAGTAAAGGCCATTCCAGCAGTAGAGGTTATAGGCGAGCTTCACGGGATTGAGAGCCGGATCGGCGTTTGCAGCCGGCCCGGTGACGACATCCCAAACCTGGTCGTCGGGAATCCACACGAGAGGTGCCGGCCAATTTGCCACCAGGTAGGCGGCGGAATCCGAATCGACCGAAAGATTTCCGTGATCATTGTCAAAGGAGTCGGGAAAGCGGCCGCCCACCGGCACCAGCCGCTTGACTTTTCGGGCGACGAGCTGCGGGCCCGTCAGCGGAGAAATGGCATCGGGGCCGCTTTGCAGCAGATCGACCAAGGGCCGGTAGTAGCCGCCGGCGACAATGACCACGCTGTGATCGGCCGCCGCGGCCAAGGCCCGGCGGTACACGGTCACCGCATCGGGATAGTTCGCCCGTGAATCACCCGGAGTGCCGAATTGCGCCGTCAGCTGCTGCGTGTAGTAACTGAAGGAAGCCTTGTACGCGTTTGGGATGCTTCCCTTATTGGCGCCGATCGGCACCGAGGGATGCCCATAGTAGGTGGCAATCGCTCGTGTGGCGGATGCGCTGTAGTCGTTCGTGGAAGACACAATCAAAGCCAAGACATTCACTTCCCCGCGCGCGGCCAGCGCCCACAGCATCGCTTGATCGCCGACGTCGTCTGCATTGGACGAGATATCGGAATCGAGAATGACATTCACCGGCTGCAGCGGGTCTTGCCAGTCGGACTGCGCAGCCAGTTGGGTTGCGAATGGGAGCACGAGTGCGAGACACAGACAGAGTCTCAGTAGTTTTTGATATTCCATACTTATTCTCCTGAGGAAAAGCTCGATGGCGTTCAGCCACTTACGGTTTTGTTGGTTGGTGACGGCGTCAAAGCTTCGGTGCGGGCGCCGGGCTTACATAGGGAAGCGCGCCCAGGTCAGAACCGCCTGCTCCGCCGCGGCCAACACCATCTTTGTTGTTAGCGGCTCCGGTGTCCACGCCCGCGCCGCGCGCGGGGCTGTCGGAGCGCAAATGAAAATCGTGTTGTTCGGGACTGACAAACAGAGGGTTGCTGCTGAGAGATCGCACTAGATTGGAATTCTGCGGCGCAGGGCCACTCCCAAAAAACAGGTTGTTGGATCCGCCGATGCCCGTGCAGTTACTGAAAACGCCGCATAGTCCGGTTGGCCCCCACACGGTCAAGTAGGGCGCGCCGCCGGTCTGGTAAATGATGTTGTTACGTAGGCGGATCCGCAAGTTCTGATTGTGCCCGCCGTTCGAGACCGCGCTACGCGAACTGGCATACGGAGGAGTCGCGAAGGTTCCGCAGGCGTACAGGGTATTGTTGTAAACCTCGATCACGCCTCCGCCCGGTGCGCCAGCATTCGTTGAGCCCGCGGCCAGGATGCACGCCCAATGGCCGCTGTGTTCCGGATTATTCGGTCCCTGGCCGGCGTTGTAAATGATGTTGTTGAACACCTCAACCTTGCCCTTGGAAGGGTCCACCGTCGCCAACACAATTCCGTCGCACTGTGTATCATGAATCGTGTTGTCGTGAATGGCGATGTCGTACTGGTTGTAACCGGTGCCCGCCATCACCGGCGAAGAATGCACCTGCAATCCCCGGCAGCCACGCACGTACTCGATCGTGTTCCAGCCCGCACCGATATGATTACTATCGGTCGAGAAATACACGCCATGGTACAGCGCTGAAGCGCCGGCTTTGCCTGCGTGGTGGACCGTATTGCCCAGAAACTGCACATTGGAGGCTTGGCTTGTGTCAAAGCAGGCTCCCGCGCCATCGCCGTTCGGGCAAGAGAAATCGTTGGCCACGATCCGCCAGTTGGATGAAGGCCCGGCTAGCGTCATGGCGCCCCCGCCGCGAAAGACAATGCCCGCAAAGACCCAATGGCCCGGGCAGGCGCCTCCCCCGGCGCTGAAATCGGTGGACCGAACGCCGTGGGCCGGCCCGGTGATGCTCCCGATGGTCACGACCGCGCCCGGGTAGGCAACCAGCGCCTTCGGCCTGCCGGGCGCTCCTCCGGTACGCAGCATCATTGCCGCACTCCACCCCTGCCCGTCATCCGTCGTCTGGCTGACGCCGTTCAAGGCATAAGCGATGTCGCCCGGCTGGAGAGCATCCCGCGCCTTGAGAAGCGTGCGCCACGGGGAGGCGAAGGCTCCGTTGTTGCCGTCATTGCCGGTGGTAGCGACGAAATAGATATTCCCCGGGCGGACCGTAAACGGCACCGCGTTCGATTTGCCCCGGGCTGTGATCACCACGATTTCTCCCGTCGCCGCGGCGCGGCCGAGTTGGAACGTGATTCTGTTGTCAGTCCAGATGGGATAGTGCGCCGCGGCACCGCCTCCGGTACGGACCAAGGAGGAGTCACGGCTTGCGCCAAAGCCGGCCCCG
This sequence comes from Bryobacteraceae bacterium, assembly GCA_035295805.1. GTDB lineage: Bacteria > Acidobacteriota > Terriglobia > Bryobacterales > Bryobacteraceae > PSRJ01. The sequence continues at coordinate 33,333 of DATGII010000136.1, forward strand.
TAGATCGAGACAAACGCTCCGTCGTTTTTCTCACCGCCCGTTGCGGGTCCGCTCTCGAGATCGGAAAAGAAGATCCGCGGCGGATCCGCTGCCGTGGTCGCGGCGCATAGCCCCGTTGCCAGCAGGACCGAGAACATTAGGTCGAAGCAAGTCATAGGTCCTGCCTTTCTCGTGATCGCACCGCGGCGGGAGTCGGCACTACGATTGAGGACACCAGTGAAATTCCGCCGGCAGCGCGTCTCCTGATTCGAAGTGTTCGTGCAAACTTCTCAGTCTCGATCAAGCCCGCGATCGCGAGTTGCTGTAGCGCTTTCCGCACGAGTGCCTCGTCCGCCGCCCAACCGAGCTTATGGTGCAACCGGCGGGCGATGGCATTCGGAGTGTTCGCGCCCTCGCAAAATCGCCAGACTGCGGACGTAATGGTATTCAGGCAATGGGCGCGGTGCCGCTTAAGATCGTAAATCACGGTCTCTCCGGAAAGCTCGGCGATCGCGAGCTTCTTTTTGAGCAAGATCGGTTTCATGATTCGCTCCTGCTTTCTCCCAGGCCACAACTCCCAAGAAGACGCCTGCCGATGCCGCGGCCTTCCGGAGTAATTGTTTGCAGCCAGGAACGCATCGGCCGGTCGCCAAAATAAAATGCATGCCGCGCGGCCACAAGCTTCCATAATGTGCCGCGCGGCTGGAAGCCCACACGAATATGGCTTCGGACCGAGGGCCGATTGCCTGGAGCGATCCTGCAAATCAGGCGATCGTACCCCCGCGCTTCAAGCGTTGATGCGATGAAGTAATAGTAGGCGGCGCAAATCCCGAGTCCGCGCGCGTTCGGCACAGTGAACAACTTGTAGCTGTAGGCGGCATTGGGAGCAATGGGCAAGGGAACGTTCTGATCCAAGTCCATCTGCCCGTACATCACCCAGCCGTAGAACACAACGCCGCCTCCCCACTCGCCCAGGATCAGCGAGTCGCCTGCCTCGATGCGCTCGATACTGAATCGCCTTTCCGCAGCGCCGTAATCGTGAAGTTCCTGATTGAGCATCATGATGTCCTTGGCTGTGCCAAAGCGAAACTCGACCGGCGCCCGAGGTTGGGCGTATGCATCCGCCGCACGTCGACATTCGAATACGGTGGTCCTCGTGATACTGAAGCATCGGTCCCGAATCGTCGTATACGCTTCGCCGCAGCCGTGCCGTAGGGCCGCAACACCGCAAGATGCGAGTGTCATCGGAAAGGTTCTTGTCCTGCCAGGAAGACTCGGCGAATGGTAAAGTAGGTTTCGCCCAACACGCCTTTGGCCGCCTTCTTGACAGTCCAAGCGGTAGACTGCCTGCGCCATGGCCATTTCGCACCGGCTGCCAGAGCGCCTGATACGGCGGGCGGCGTATCGTGCCGGATCGAGTAGCGCCCCAGGACCTGGCAAGTCTCCACCGACAGCGCGGACAAGGTGGGCTCCGATGTAAAGAGCACCTCGATGCCCGCAAGTGCCGCGGCCCGGGCAACTGCGAGGGTGAAGAACCCCCCGGGCACCGAAGCGACCCGAACGCACTGTCCGATAATTTCTCCGAGCACGCCGCAGCTCGCTCTCCATTCTTCGACCAAGTCAGCCCAACCGAGGTGGGATATCCGCCGCGGATGGCTGCAGGAATGGCTGCCGATCAGATGGCCGCGTTCGTGTAGTTCTCGAATTTGTTGACGGTTGAGGAAGCCGCGGCGCCCGATCCAGTCAGTCGTTACGAAGAAATGGCCTGGCCATCGGAATCTCTCCAGTTCCGGTGCGGCTCGCGTAAAGGAACTGGCGGCGCCGTCGTCGAACGTCAGCAGCACAGCGCTGTCGCCGCGCACTTCGTCGACTCGCGAAACTCCGCCCTCGCCCGCGCCAGTATCGATGGCCTGCAGGTGATCGCGAAGTTCCCGTATTCCCAACGTGTACAAAGTACTGTGCCCCGGCGCAATTGGCTGAGCGAGAGGCCGCGCACTGGCGATATCGTGGAACCCCAAGGTGATTCGTTGCACACTCTGCTCCAGATCGGCAGGCTTTCAGTTGGGGCGGTGCCGCCACAAATATTGGGAAACGGCTGGGCCGCCGGAAATGATATAGCCGACATCATCGTTCCCGATATCGCCTCCCCAGCGTTTTAGTTCGTAATGATCGGAGAGGAGCGGCTGATTGAAGCCTGATTCGGCTGACAAAGCGAGCAGATAACCGGCGTCCTCCACAAATTTTTTCGTTCGGCCCGTATAATCGCTGCGCTTGCCGTAAGGGTAGGCGAACAGGGTGCACGGCTCATCCAGTTCCTCCTCCAGGCGTATCTTTGAATTGATGATTTCCTCCTCCTGCGTCGCTTCCGGACACCGGGAAAGAACCGGGTGCGATACGGTGTGAGCGCCGAAAGATATCAGCCCGCTGTTCCGCATATGGCGTATTTGATCCCAACTGAGAGGTCGAAGCACATCCGGAATACGACTCCAGTCGTAATAGATCTGCAAATGCGCGGATAAGCTGTGCAGGAAGGCATGGATTTCGCCAATCGGGCGGGCGCGCAGTTGTCCCTTTAGCTCGGAAATAGTTTGCGCAAGCTCTTCGGATGTCGCATCAGGGTGCCGCCCCATGATCAGAAATTCCAGCCAGTCGCCCCAGAGTGGCACCCAGCGGTCGACGAAACCCGTGGTGACAAACACCGTTGCCGGAAAATCGTATTTTTGGAGGATCGGAAACGCGAGTTCGTAATTGCTGGCATAGCCATCGTCGAACGTGACAACCACGCCGTCTGAAGGCTCGTTCGCCAGGTCTTCCAGCCGTAAGTGCGTTCCTTGATTGACAAACAGCCTGATCTGCTTTTCAAATTCATCGATCGGCATGAGCCTGGGAAATCTCTGATCGCGTGAGGATCCCGGGCAAAAGCCGTGGTACAGCATGATGTCGACGTGCCCCGTGGAAGTTATATGGCTCAAAACATCCAGGGCTCCCGTTTTCTGCAAGGCTTTCTTTATTCTCTGTTTCACGTGACACTCCTCAAAAAACACTGTGAATAGCATCCAACGCCTCGCGGCTGTAGCGCAGGTCAATCGGAAGAATGGTTCGGCACCAATGTTCGATTAGATCGGCGTCGATCTCGTGCGCCGGCGCGAGATCTTCGAAAATCTGATTCATCGGCGGCGTATAGAGAAAATAGGTTCCAATCCCGCGCTTTCTCAACGCGGCAATGATTTGATCGCGCCGGCAGGAAGCAAACGGCACCACCATGGGGCAGACATGCGCCTGGTATCGCGTCGTTTTGGGTTCGAGCGGGCAATGAGCCCTCAGCTGCCGTGCGGCCTCCATGCGCTTGGAAATGAGCTCCCGGCGTCGCGACAGCAGACCCGCCACGCGCAACAGCGCGGCCGTCGTGGGCATGAGCTTTGGGTCTGTGCCGAACGCTCGCTGGCTTTCCCTGTGCCCCCTAGGATTCCCGTTCCCTGAGTGACGCACCAGGCTGGAAACCGCGCCCGCTACCGAGGACCCGGCCGTCTGGGCCAGCACAAATTGCAGATACCTCGCTCGATCATAGGGCGCCGGCGGTGCGGATGTTTCCGCCGCCACGCGGGCCCGAACGCGGCGGGCGGCGTCTTCATTCCGCACGGTCGCGACCCCCCCGGTTTCGTCAAAATATTTCTTAAAACTGAAGACGGATACGTCGCCTATGCCGCCGATCTGCCGTCCTTCGATGGACGTATCCAGCACGTGCGCGCAATCTTCGATGAGCAGCAAGCCATGCGCTTTCGCCACCCGGCTCAGCTCCAGCGCGCCGTCCGGATTCCCATACAAATTCGTAGTCACGATGGCTCTTGCATTGCGCAGTAAAGTGTCAGGAATCCTGGCGACGTCGATGTTGCCCGTCGCCAGCTCGATATCCAGGAATACGGGCCTGGCTTCAGCAGCCCGCAACGCGTCGATCACCGTTCTGCACGTGACGGGAGAAATCAGGACCTGATCACCAGGCAACAGCATCTCTCGCGCCGCCGCGTACAATCCAAAACGGGCATTCGGGAGTAAAACCGCATGCGGGAGGTATTGTTCCCCGTAATGCGCCAGAATCGCCGCGGAGACGGCACGCCGCCGCCGTTCGATGATGCCGTCAAGCATAGTTCAAAAGGCGGGATCGGAGCTTTGATGCCGCGGTCCTACAATCGAGATACAAGTCGTGCCCCTGCTCCTCGTACCAACGCCGCACACGGTGTACGGCCTCGCTGCGTACGAGAACCAGCGAGCGGCTTGCAGGCAGAACAGGGAGCGCCAGGATGCCTTTTTCATTCGTCGTGTAATAGCCGCTCTGAAGATCGTGGAAGGCCCGATGGGGCTCCGCGCAAACCGTGACGGACGTCAGATCGAAAGGATTCAAGTTGGATATCACGGCCCCGCCGCGCACCGGCAAAACTGTGACCCGTTGGAAAGCTAACAAACGATCTAGAATTTCGCTTGTGGGCGCATACCAACCGTCGGAATCACCGGCAATCGCCTGTAAACGGCGGCGGGATTCCGGGTTCAATTCCAACTTCCCTTGGTTAGCGGACACGAATCCCATGCCGAAATGCGTGTACAAGAGTGAGCAACCACGCTCGGATTTGAGGCGGGAGATTTGCTCGTCGCGCAAGATGGAGTTAAAGCAAGCGGCGTTTTGTCCGTTGGAGCTGTCGAACCAATAGTTCACGAACGGAGTGTCGCTCGACGTATAGGGCATCAGCGGGTTGCAGTTCAGAGTGTTGAGGTCGCGAAAAAACAAGTTGCTGCGGACGTAGCGGATCTTACTTCGACAAACATCGCCCCAGAAATATGGACTCTTCGGGTCTTCTCCGGAACAGCCGTGGTTGTCCAGGGGAGCGCCGCCTCGGATTCCGTCCACCATCCGGTAAAGAGTCCGAAACAGCGAGGACCGAAACGGTCCCGTCCGCGCCCCGCCGGCTTGCGCGAACGCGAAATAGAGATTCTCGCGGTTCTTTTCATGGTGCACATTGATTTTGGGATACTCACCGAAAAAATCTTTGAATCGCTCAAGGCCGGCCGTGATTTGGTCCCGTTCGGCACTTTGGCTGCATACGTTGTGTAGAGCGATCTCAAAGTTGTGCCTGCTAAGGTCGCGAAGATACTGCGCGTAATCCGGTCGTTCGAGCGTATCGCCAGCGTCTCCGGCGGGCGCGGGAGCCCGGCCCGAATCTTTCACCCAGATCGTCTTGGTCGTCCGCAGACCCAGGCTGAAGAGGAAATCGTAGACCGGCCGGACGGTCTCCAGGGTCGCCATGTCGGTATCGTCGATAATCGTGAAGGCGAAGGTTTTGCCGTCCGGGTAGGGCAGCAGGTGAATCTCGTTGGTTTCCATGTGAATTAAGAGGCACACTTGGCGTGCCTGAGCCCCCGGATCGAAGACCGCGTGAACCGTTTGCAGCCGTGGATCAGTTTGTCTGAAAATACGGCGCCCAGTTCAGAGCAGGCGCGAAACGTAGGCCCCGGGTCTTTCGGATCCAGCACATCCACGGCGTGGCGTCCACAACGGACTACCATCATCAGATCGTCGGCCAATATCCGCAGTCTCTCCCTGGTGGTCCTCCTGTGATCTTCCAAGGCGTGCAAGAAATCGTTTTGCCGGTAGAACACTTTGGCGTATTTTGTGCCGATTTTCATCTTCTGGGGCACTGCCGGAAGTCCCAACGCCAGCCGGTAATACTGCTCCGCCAGAGAGACGCCGCTCCGAAAAACCCACCGGATGTTGCCGCTGGGCCGCGGGTTGAAATCGTAGAGATAGAACGGCGGCCCGGCCGTGCCTTCAGACCACTCTGTTTCGACGAGGCCATCGAAATTCAAATGCTCCAAAAGGCGCTGGTTCTCTTCGAAAATTCCGGCATGGAAGGCAGTCTGTCCGAAGAGAAGCATGCTGCCGAGCGAGCCGTCCCGCCGCACGTCCGTGCGGAGCCGTCTGCCCATCGAGAACGACACGATTTTTCCGGATTGGACACACGCGTTGAAATTCCAGAGCCGCGTATCGTCTTGCTGGATCCACTGCTGGGCCATGAGTTGAGACCCGCGGTGCTCCAAATCTCTTGAATGGATGACTTCGCTCATCTCTTGGAATGTGGGAACCGCGGCGTCGCGGCTCGTAACGAACCGATAGATACCTCCGGCCAGATTCGTGGACTTCAGAATCAAGGGCAGGCCGAACCCGTCGATCGAAGCCTCCAGCTCGGCGGCCGATGAAACCAGGGCGCACCGCGGGACTAAGACGCCGCACTCCTGGGCGGTGAGAAAGAGCTGGTCCTTGTGAATCACCCGCTGCAGCGTGGCGGGATCGGAAACAAACACGGAGAAGCCACTGGAAGCGAGCCGTTGGCGGTTTCGCGAAACATTCTCGGTGTTGGCGTCGTTGGAATAGAACAGCACACCGCGCGGCGCTTTCGAGATCAGGAACTCTACATACGGATCTTCGTGCGAGGGGACGGCGCAGACGATGCGCTGCTTTACGTATCGCGAGCCAAATCCGATGGCCTTCGCGGAGGCAGACAACGCAACTACGGGAATGCCGAGTCGCCCCAGTTCCTGAATGATTGCGGTCTGCGACAGCTTTTCCGCATCGCAGACGATCGCCGGCGTTTGCAGATCCGCTCTCATATTTGGCCTTTGCATTGAACGGCGACCCATCGGGCGGCATGGCGGACTCTCCCATCCACTGTGTACAGGGCGGCGACATAACAGCTCAGCGCCGTTCCCCCCTTGCCCAACAGGTTCAGCACCGGAGCGCCCAGTTCCACTTGCGTGCCCACGATCCAGGCTGCCGCTGCGGCCGCCGCGTATTTCATGAGCGACCGGCCGCTGAAGCGCAAGTGCAAGAAGCGGTTCGACGAGCGCCCCAAAAGAAAGATACAGAGCGCATAGCTAAGCAGCGTAGCCACAGCGGAGCCGGTGAGTCCGAGGCGCGGCAGCATCAAGCAGTTCAACCCGATATTGATGACTGCCGCGAATACAAGCAGGCCGGCCATTTCGGCCGTGCGCTTGTGAATCAGTAGTCCCGCGGCTACGAAAATGTAAGTTGCGTAGATCAGCAGCCCACCCAGGATCAGTGGAATCAGGTGATCGCCCCCCGCGTACTTCGAGGAGGCCAGCAAGATGATCAGCGGGCTTGCCGCAGCTCCCACCATGGCCAGAATGCCGGCCGCACCCATGACGAAGAAATCGAGCGCGATCGTCAGGAATTCACTCGTCTTCTCCGATCCTTGCGAAGCCCAGAGCCTCATGTAGATTGGCAGGATTGCGAGACCCAACGGAGCCACCAGAATTTCATTGGCATGCTGGGCGATTCCGTAGGCGACCGAGTAGAAGCCAAGGGCGTCAGCTCCGAGATACGAGCGGACCAGGAACCGGTCAGCGGATCCGAGCACCGCGAAAGCCAGTTCATACACTACCAATGGCAGTCCAAAGACGATCCCCGCGCGAAACATGCCTCCGTCGACGCGGCTTACAGCGAGCAGATTCCGGCGCATCAGCCAGAGCGTCAGGGTGGCGATCAAAACGGTCTCCACCACAACGCTACCGATCAAATACGTCCGGGCCGTCCGGCCGGCCCACGGCAGCAGCGCGCAAACCGCCGCGATGGTGGCCCCCCGTGTGCCGACCGTTACCGCGTTGAACGCTTTGGTACGCTCTTCGATTCGGAGAAAGCCCCATACAATCGCGCCCAGCGCCCGCAACATGGCCAGACCCGCGATTACATAGGTCAGCTTGGCGAGTGGTCCTGACCAAACCGATTCAGGAAGGATGCTGGATACCGCGATGAACCCCATTCCGACACATACTGCAATCGAGAATGTGCCCAGCAGCATCGTCGAGTAATAGGTACGGGCCGATTCAGGATTGCGCCCAAACTGGTCCTTGTCATAAAAGCGCAGTACCGCATTCTGCAAGCCGGCCTTCGAAGCGATGGTAAGCATCAAAACAACCCGCTGGGCCAGGTCCATCAGCCCGTACTCCGCGACGGAAAACAGCCGCGTAAAAATCGGGAACGATACCAGCCCCAGCGCCAGGTTTCCGAGCAAGCCCGCCAGGTAATGGGAAGAGTGGCGGGCCAGCGTCTTCAATTCGCCGCCGGCGATCTGAGAAATGCTCGAAAACTGTGTCTCGGCCGGAGCTTGAATTTCCGCGGTCATATCCTCACAGGTTGATGCGCCCCTGCCGGTTGTTCCCGCAGGGCATCGCGATAACAATCGCAGGTCCGGCTGGCGATGTCCGCCCAGCGTGGAAACGAAGCCTGGCTGGCGCGCAGGCAGCTGGTTAGCGACTGTCTCAACTCCGGGTCCCCCACCAGCCGGAGTAATGCGTAAGCCCAGCCTTCTACATCGCCATACGGGATCAGCAGGGCGTTGATGCCGTCATGCAGGAGCTGTTCGAATGCGGGCAGCCTCGATGCGACGATCGCTCTTCGGCGAGCCACACCGGTCAGCAGCGCACCGCTCGTGGTGATCTCCCGGTAAGGATAAACCAGGATGTCGGCCGCGTCATACCAGTCGGCGACCTCCCGAATCGTCAGGAAGCGAAGCTCCAGGCGCACTCGCGGCCGGATGCCCAGCGCCTCCGCCCCGGCTTCGATATCCCGCATCAAGGCGCGGTCGCCCAGCCCCGCGATGACCAACTGGCCACGCGAACTGACCTCGCAAAACCGTTTCCACACTCGCAGCAGAAATTCGACACCTTTGTAGGGCCTCAAAATTCCTTGCCACAAGACGAGGGGTTCGTCCCGAGGAAATCCGAGCCGGGTTCGCGCTACCTCGCGGGGACTCGCGTCAGTATCTTCAAATAGCGGCCCATGCGGAATGATGGAGATCCGTCCAGGATCGATGCCGAATTCCGCCGTGAGACGAGAGGCCGCCTGGACGTCGTGGCAAACCAGATGGTCCGGCAGATGATATAAGTGCCGGTACGTGCTTCGATAGCGTTCCCCTGTGTCTTGCGGCAACACGTTATGAACGGTATAGACAATCAGGATTCCTCGAAATTTGGCGGCACGGAGGAACCATCGCTCAATCGGCACACCCCGAGTCGATAACGGTAGAAATTGCACGTGAAGCACATCCGGCCGGGACACCGTGACGCGCAGCATTAGCGCCGCGAGATTGACGAGATATTCCAAAACCTTGAACATCCGGCGGATCTGCTCTGGTGCGCGCCTCAATCGGTACGTCAGGTCCACGAGGCCCGGATGGTTCCGAATTCCGGCCTGGCGGAAGAATTCGGGATCATGCTGATAGGTGACCGATGCGAGCGAAACCGCGGCTTGCTGCCCGCGGAGCGCGGCACAAAGATGGCCTGTGTAATAGGGAATCATGGCAGCCTGATCGAGCATGCAGATTCGCAGCGGCCGCATGGTTTCCGAGTTCATGAGTCTCGCCGTGGCCGCCTAGGCGGCGCCCTCCGCATAACTCCCGGCGGAGGCCACCCGTGCCGGTGCGCGCTGGGCCGTGGCCTGCGAAGCCGACGCCGCCAGTTCCGGGAGTGGACGATATTCCGGGACCAATTGGGCCAGGTGCGCGATCACCGCCTCGGCATCGCCGTGCCACAACAGGTGCTCCAACTCGGCCATCCACGGAATCATCTGTTCGAAGGACACCCGCATTCCCTGGTATGCACGGATTTTAGGGTGCTCGGTTGGCAGCAGGCTCTCCGCACGTAAATTGAGTTCTTCGAACAGCTTCTCCCCCGGTCGCGTGCCAGTGAAGCGGATTTCGATATCTTCGTCGGGGACCAGTCCACCCAGCGCGATCATCTTCCACGCCAGATCGATGATCTTGACGGGCTGGCCCATGTCCAGCATGTAAATTTCCGAACCCTTCCCCAGCGTCGATGCTTCCAGAACCAGTTGCACTGCTTCCTGCACGGTCATGAAATAGCGCCGCATTTCCGGATGCGTTACGGTGACCGGCCCGCCGGCTGCGATCTGCTTTTGGAAAACCGGCACGACACTGCCGTTGCTTACCAGCACGTTCCCGAACCGCACACAGACGTAGCGGGTCGTCGAACCGCGGCCGACCGGCGGGCGGGAAGCCGACACCAACAGCTCTGCGACCCGTTTCGTGAGCCCCATAATGCTGCTGGGATTCACGGCCTTATCCGTGGAGATCATGAGAAACCGCGCGACGTTGGCGCGCCAGGCCGCTTGCGCCAGGTTCCAGGTGCCAATGATGTTGTTCCTCACCGCCTCGCAGACTTGCCGTTCCATCAGGGGCACGTGCTTGTAGGCAGCGGCGTGGAAGATCGCGCTCACCTGGTACTGCTCGATGATCTCTTCCATGCGCCGCGCGTCGCGAATGTCGGCGATTTCCGGCACCAGCATCAGGCCGGGGTAGCGGTTGCGCAGGTCGTTTTCCAACCGAAACATTTCGCTTTCTGCCTGATCCAGGACAACCAGCCGGCGCGGCGCCAGCTCCGCGATCTGGTTGCAGAGCTCCGTTCCGATCGATCCGGCCGCTCCGGTCACCAGCACCGCGCGGCCTGTAATGGCGCGCCGCACATGGTCCAGGTCTAACTTGACAGGTTCTCGCCCGAGCAGGTCGGTGACTGAAATCTCATGATGATTACCGACGTGGAGCTTGCCGCTGATCAGTTCGCCCAGACCGGGCACGATCTTGCAGGGGACTCCGGCAGCGCGCCCCTTCTCCGCGGCCGCACGAATCGCCCGCCCGCTCGCCGATGGCATCGTCACGACGATTTCTTCCACCGGCCGATCGCTGTGGTGGCTCGCTTCAACGATCTTTCGCGCATCCGCCCCGGTGCCGAGAACAGGCATCCCGAGCAGGATTGCGTTTTCCTTGCGCGGGTCGTCATCGAGAAATCCAACCACCCGATAGCCAAGCTTGGGGTTGCACCGGATCTCGCGCGCCAATTCCAGTCCCGCCACGCCCGCTCCGTAGACTAACAGGCCTTTTTCATGGCCGTTCCGGCGCTGCGTAAGGCGCAGTTCATGCAGAAACCGCGCCAGAAAGCCCACTCCTCCGCTAAACAGGATCGCAACCAGCAGATCGAGGCAATAGATCGAGCGCGGAAACGCCGCTCCGGCCGCCGCATGGATGGCAATCGTAGCTAACAGGGACGCGAGCAGATTGGCGCGCAACAGCTGGACCAGATCGGAAAAACCCGAGTAGCGCGGCCAGCGGTCCAAATGCAGTCGCAGGCCGCAGAACACCAGGCCTTTCACCGCCACCGCGATCAGGAAACCGTCGGCAATCACCGGCAGCTCGCGCAGCGGAATTGAAAACTCGAAACGTAGCAGCGTAGCGGTGCAGAACGATGCCGCGACGATTCCGAAGCAGCACAGGCAGCTGCGCGCTTCCCGCGCCCACGTTCGAAGCCTGCTCAGCATAGCGCGGCTCCCACGGCCACTTGTCGTACTCTTCTGTATTGCTCTGCAATTTTCTTCGTTGACCGCGCGACATATTCGACCTGATCTTCCGAGAGTCCCGGATAAAGCGGGAGAGACACCAGCCGAGGATAAAGCGCCAGGGCGTTTGGGCAGTGATTCTCGGGCCGTTGCGCGTAGGCGGCGAAGAACGGGTGTAGTGGAATCGGGATGAAATGCACGCTCGCCCCGATCCCCTTCGCGCGCAGCGCGTCGATAAATTCATCCCGGCCGATCGCCAGTTGATCGAGATTCAGCCGCAGTGTATATATATGCCACGCGTGCCGGCTATCGCTACGATCGGGAGGCAGCTCAAACTCGGCGACGCCGCCCAGGATTTCGTTATAGATCCCCGCATGACGTCTGCGGATCTCCACGAATTGTTCCAGCTTGCGTAGTTGGTGGATGCCGATGGCCGATTGAATGTCGCTGAGGTTGTATTTGAATCCCGAGGCCAGCACCTGATAATACCAATTGCCGTGATCGGAGTAACGATTCCAGGCATCGCGGCTGATCCCGTGCAGGCACAACACGCGCATAGCGTCAGCTAATGTCTGGTTGGAGGTCGTCACCATACCGCCCTCGCCCGTGGTCAGGTTCTTTGTGGCATAAAAGCTGAAAACCGCGGCGTCGCTGCAGCCGCCGTTTTCGGGATTTCCGGCGCCGATCGGCCACCCCCGGTAACGCGCGCCGGCCGCGTGGGCACAGTCTTCAATGACGTGCAGCCGGTAGCGCCGAGCCAGGCTCCAGATCGCCTGCATATCGCACGGCAGCCCGGCCAGATGCACAGGAAGAATCGCGCGTGTTTTCGCAGTCAGACGCTCTTCGATCGCTGCGGGATTCAGGTTCCCATCGGCGCCCACGTCCGCCAGCACCGGAGTCGCTCCGGAGTGGAGAATCGTATTCACGGTGGCGCAGAAAGTCAGCGGCGTCGTGATGACCTCGGCCCCAGGCCCAATGTGGAGGCCAGTCAGCGCCAGATGCAGGCCCGCGGTGCACGAGGAGACGGCCAGCGCATGCGACGCCCCCACGTATTCCCGGAAATCTTCTTCAAAGCGTGCCGTGCGCGGTCCGGTGGTCAGCCAGCCCGATTGCAGCGTCTCGATTACTTCATCAATTTCCTCTTGCCCGATACTTGGGCGATGATAGGGAACACGTACCGTAACTTCCATCGACTCTCTCCCGAAGTGGTCTTGGTATTGAACTTATTTGTGAATCGCGGAGCGGAGGACCAGTGCGGCCGTGGCGAGCACGATCAGCGCATCGCTCCCAGCCGTCCGGGTGCGGAGATACTCCAGGTCGAGCCGCAATTTCGGGCTCATCAGATGCCGGACGTAATACTCATCCGCCGCCATGTCTTCCGGAATGGTCGCTTCTTCCGAATCGGATTCCAGTTGCACCCGCCCGGTCACTCCTGGCTTGGCGTCGAGTACGGCCCGCTGTTCGGCGGTATACCGCGCGACCATCTCCGGAGCCTCCGGCCTCGGCCCCACCAGCGTCATGTCACCCACCAGCACATTGACGAACTGCGGAAGTTCGTCCAGCTTCAGCCGCCGTAACCGGCGCCCCAGCCGCGTGACTCGTGGATCGTTGCTGCCGGTGATCGGCGGGCCCACACGCGCCGCGTTGCGCACCATGGTCCGGAACTTCCACATCCGGAAAAGACGCCCGCCGGAGCCCACGCGGGGCGCCAGATAGATCGGGCTGCCCGGCGAATCAATCGCTATCCACACCGCGATCGCCAACAGCAGCGGGCTGAGCAGCGTCAGCACCAGCAGCGCCACAACGATATCGATCGTTCTACGCATGGTTCAATTCAGCGGGTGATTCGCGTCACGAGCAGGCCGTTCCATCCCGCCGCTCGCCCGCGGCGGATCGTCACTATCCCAACCAGAAAACCGAGCCCGTAACCGGCGTGGTACGCCAGAAAGGCCGCCGGAAGATATGCCAGCACGACCCAACCGGCGCACGCCGCGGCCGCGAGCGATGCCACCAGGGTGGCAGCGCAGTAGCACAAAATGAGCCCGAGCCAGGCTAGCGCAGCCCAATTTGCAGCGGCGCCGAATTCGCTCGCCGCGGCCGCCGCCAGAATCGCGCCGAGTAGAAGATTGGACGCCACGAACGCGCACGGCACCAGGTGGCGCCAAGAGCCGGGCAATCGATGTTTCCGAATCACCGCCACCTTCCAGAAGCCATACTGAAAATATTGTTGAAAGAGACTGGCTAAGGTCGCACGCGGGGAATACCACGAAACGATCTTCGGAGTCTGCCAGATCCGCCCCCCGGCCCGTCGCAGCCGTAAATTCAATTCATCGTCCTGGTTGCGAACCAAGCTCTCATCGAATAAGCCCAATTCGTCGAGCGTGCTCTTGCGCCAGCAGCCGTACGGAACCGTATCTACCCACCCCTCGAAGTTTTCGTCGTGGAACTTCCCTCCCCCGGTCGAGAACTTGGAATGGAAAGCCGCCGCGATCGCGCGGGCGCGGGCTCCCCGCGCCTTCGTCCGGGCCGGGCCGCCCACGTTATCGGCTCCCGTCTGCTGAAGAGCTTCCAGGCAACGGCGGACGTAATCCGGTGCGTACTTCGTGTGCGCGTCCATCCTCACAATGATTTCCCCGCGCGCCATTCGGATGGCTCGGTTTAATCCCGTCGACACGATCAGCCCGGGATTGTCGATGAGGTGCAGTTGCGGATGCTGCCGGCACGTGTCCAGCAGGAACTCGCGGGTCCCGTCGTTGCTCATTCCATCCGCGATCACCGCTTCCCATTCGATGCCCGCCATTTCCTGCTTCAGCACTGATTCCAGAAAGGCGCGTATATTTAGGCTCTCGTTGCGGCAGGCCGCCACAATCGAGACCTGTGGGTTCGAGTTCATATCTTGCCCGCGGAGTGCGCCAGACGCGGCTCTCCCCGTTGGCGCTTCGCCAGAATTTCCCGATACTGCTCCAGGTACCGTGCGGCCATCCCTTCCGCCGAATAGTGCTCCGCGATATGGAGCCGCCCGTTCTCCCCCAGCCTTCTCGCCAACTCCGGCTCTTCAAGCAGCCGGGCGATCGCCTCCGCCAGCCCGTGAGCATCGTTCGGCTCCACCAGGATGCCCGTAATTCCGGGGACAATCAGGCTCGGCACTCCGCCCACCCGCGTGGCGATCACTGCCTTGCCGCACGCTTGCGCCTCGAGGATGCACACCGGCGTTGCTTCGTCCAGAGATGGGAGCACCAGCATGTCCAGGGAACTGTAGATCGCTGGCATATCACGCCGCGCACCCAGAAATGCAACTTTGCCGGCGATCCCCAGCCGAACCGCCAGAGTCTCCCAGGCATCGCGGAGTGGACCGTCGCCGGTTACCGCAAAAAGCACGTCCGGATGATCCTGCAGCACCATTTGCGCGGCGCGCAGGAACACTGGGCCGCCTTTGCACTCCACCAATCGGCCGACAAAGCCGACGATCGGTTTGCACTCCCACCCGCTTTGAAATCGAAGCGCCGGTTTCGCGTCGTTAAAGAGCTCCATATCGACGCCATTTGGGATGGTCGTAATTTTTTGCCGCGTGAGCCCCGAACGCCGCAGTACGGCTGCCACCGAGTCACTGACGGCGACAGCTTTGCCGAAGCGCCGCAGCAGCAACCGGTCCAGGCTGCCGTAGAATTGCATCAGCCGGCGGCGATTGGGCCAGTTATGACAAGTCGAAATCGTGGCAAATCGGTTCGGCCATGCGGCCAGACAGGCATAGAAGTCGGCCTTGTACCCATGCGCGTGGAGGATATCGATACCGGATTCCGCGAGTTTCCGCAGGCGCCCGATCACTTTCCAGTCCCAGCGGCCATCGACCGGCACCACCTCGACTGCCAGACCCACCCGGCGCGCCTGCTCCGCGATCTCTGTGTGCGGACCGCGCGAATCGCCAAACACACCGATTACGACCTCGCACCCCAGCCGGGCCGAGTTCCGCGCCAGCGACACCACCACCGCTTCGGCCCCGTAATAACCCTCGCTGCTGATCAGATGGAGAATGGTCATGACACTAAACCGCCGCTGCCGGCTCCAGCGCCCGCTCTCGCCTCTGGCCGTCGGGCTGAGTGGTAGGTTCGGCCTTCAGCGCGCGCGCGACCAGCCCTGCCAGCAGCCAGAGATACCCGTTGATCTGGAAGTAGCTCCACCGGTCTCCAAATAGATTTGCCGCCGCGCTGCAAACGATCCATGCGGCCAGCCCAAGCCCAAGTGCCGAATAGAATTGATCGTCCGCGCGCCGGAATAGCCGCCAGCCCATCCCAAACGCCTTTGCCAGCAGCCATAGAAAAATCGCCAGCCCGATCAACCCGGTCTCCACCAGCACTTTTAAGTAGAAGTTGTGTGTATCGGCGTAATTGCCCACGCGGTTCATATAGGCGTAGGTATTGAACCCCGTGCCTGTTATCGGACTCTCGTGGAACAGATCCATCGCATCGCGCCACAGATCCAGGCGCACCGCGGCGGAATGGTCGAGTTCCCCGCTGTTAGGGTCGTAAGTCATCAACACGCGGTCCCGCACCGCGCCGGGCACCAGCGACGCCCACATCACCGCGAATGCCGCCAGTAAGAGAAGTAGTTTCCGCTGCTTGACGACGCCGATGAACAGCCAGCCCGCTAGAAATGCGACGTAGCCTCCACGCGAGAAGCTGTACATCACGCAATTGGCCGCAAACAGCGCCAGGCTGTTCAGAGCGAGCCAGACCACCCGCATCCGCGTCGCTCCCCCCAGCGCCACCAGAACCCAGGCATATTGCGCGTTGAATGCCGCCAACCCTTGCACGCCGGCATATCCCATGGCCCCGCCTTCCTGCAGATCGCGCGAGAAGGTGGAATAATCCCGGTCCGACACTGCATCCCAGAAGCTCTTATCCATCACGAAGACCGCCAGGCACATCAGGGCAAGAATTACTTTCATCTCGCGGGCATCTTTCACTGCGGCGGCAGCTAGGAAGAACAGAAGCGGCATGGTCATGTAATCCCACCACTCCTTGAGCCGCGGACCCAGATCGCGCGTGTCCAGGAACAGGCTCGCTAGCGTGAATAGCGCGTATACCGTTACGATGAAGGTCCACGGGCTGCGCGGCACAATCCATTCGCGACGGCGCAGAAGCCCCACCGCCACCGCTCCCAAGATCAGGCTGACTAGGGTTGCTCCCAGCGGAAATTCCAACAGCCGGTACCGCGTCGTCTGCAGTGGAATCAGCGGAACCAGATAGTAAATTCCGATAATCGGCCGCCAAAAGATGCTCAGCACGAAAGCGGCGATCCCCACGGAGTACAGCGCCAGACCCAGGTATTGCTCGAGACCAAAGTGTAAAATCACCTCCGGCCTCTCCTGGCGCGCTCGGCGCGCAAGACTTTCCAGAACACCGCGTACTCGAACAGCGCCGTCGAGAACCTCCCGCCAGGCCCGGTTATGTCATCCTCCGCCATATTCACTCGGGGAATCCGGAGTCGATCGCAGCCGGGCGTCCAGGCGCCTCGTTCCATCGTGAACGCGTGAGCGAAACCGGCTTCTTCGAGCAACTCGCGCGTGGCGGCCGAATGGTTTCCGTTGGGATAAGCGAACTGATCGCACGGCTGATGCAGCTGGCGCTCCAGAAACGCCTTGGCCCCAAACACCTCGCGGCGTCCCGCCTCGAGGCTGACATTAGTAAGCAACTGGTGAGTTTGCGTGTGCGCTCCGATTGTGACTCCCGCTGCCGCCAGTTCCTCGAGATGCGCCCACGAAATGCTCCGGTCCGGTCCCCATGCATCCCCGTCGTGTGTCATCGCTTCGGCCGGGCATTGCCCGGAAGAGCTCTTGCAGCGGCTGATGGCGCATTCGATTTCGGCTTCGTCCAGGCCGGGAATCATCGTCCTCAGCGAACCGGCTACTCGCTCCGGCCAGAACGGTACGTCCCGATCCAGCAGTCCGGGACACACGAAAGCCGCCATCGGAATGCCATATGCCTGCACAATCGGAAGCACCACCGTGCGATTGTCTATCCACCCATCGTCGAATGTGATCGCGATGCCCACCCGGCCCGTCTCTTCCCTCGGCTCCTCGCGATGAATGTCCACCGAGTCGCAACGCTGTTTCACGTAAGCGCACAGGCGCTCGAAGGTGCAGCGCCTCATCACCATCCCGGCAAGACTGTTCGTCCGGTGAAATTCCGAGTCGTCCAACACGCGGTGGAGCGCCAACACGACGATCGCCCTTTGTCCGAGCAGTTGCCGCCGCGCCGCGGCCGAAGCGCCCGTCGCCCGCAGCAGTAC
This sequence comes from Bryobacteraceae bacterium, assembly GCA_035295805.1. Taxonomy (GTDB): domain Bacteria; phylum Acidobacteriota; class Terriglobia; order Bryobacterales; family Bryobacteraceae; genus PSRJ01. The sequence continues at coordinate 51,013 of DATGII010000136.1, forward strand.
CGCCCACAGCCAGCGGAGCACCTCGCGGAGGCGGCTCATTTCGATTTCTCGCCCTTGTCCTTGGACGCCGGCGCCGCCGCCCGATAATAGTAATACCCATGGTGCGAAGGCTGTTTCCACAAGAACCATTCCGGCGCTGCGTTAATGACGATTCCGGTCAGTTTGGGCTTGAGCTTCTCGATTGCGGCCATGCTGAGCGTCCGGTCCGTATGATCCGGGCGAACCACCAGCACCGCTCCATTGCACACCGTGGCAATCAGGTCGTAGTCAGCCACCACCTCCACCGGCGGGCAATCGATAATGACCTGTGCAAAACGCTGCCGCACCAGTTCCGCCAAATCCCGCCATCGGGCCGAATCCAGCATTTCCGTTGGATTGCCACGCGCCACACCCGCCGGCAAAACATACAACCCCGGTAGTTCTGCTACCTCGAAAACGGCGTCTTCCAGCCGGCAGCTTCCTTGCAAAACATCCGCCAGCCCGGGCTCATTAGGAACCCGCAGCATCCGATGAATGCCCGCCCGTCGCAGGTCCGCGTCGATCAGCAGTGCGCGCTCCTCGCTTCTTAACGCCAGCGCCGTGGCCAGATTGATCGCGGTGACGGTCTTGCCGTCGCCAATACTGGGGCTGGTAATCGCCAATTGGAATGGCTTTCGCACCAACTGCGCGATTCTCGTCCGGAGCATCCGATATTCCTCCGATGCGTACGCCAGCCGCTCCTTTGACGACATCAGCGCCGAGATGTGGTCGATCGCCACCGATCGCTTCCGCGGATGGGCATTACTCTGGCGGGGCGGAACCACCGCCAACCGCTCGGTTGTAGCGGCTTCCTCGACCCGAGAGACGGGCGCCGGGCTCTCCCCCAAATCCTCTCTGTCCGGCGCGGGCACGCCGCCATTCTGGGCGCCGAGTGACAGCACGATCAGTTCGCGTTCTTGCCCCATCAATTTCCGCAAAAGGTGAGTCATTGGATTCGCTCTGATTCCGCCCCATGGCGGATCTATTTCGATGACCTGAGGAGTCTCTGCAAGTGCCGCTTGGCCGTGCGGGCGGCCGTCATGCTCCGAATGGCCGCCGAGCGCCGCCGAAATACAGCCCACACCAGCTCACGAGAGCCCGTCGACAGCATCCGCTTGTAATTGGCCTCCCCGGACAAGAAATCGAAGTCGTCGTAACCCTGATTCAGGCAGTACGGGATGGCTTGCGCCAGGGTCGCGATACCGGGGCTCAGTTTCGGATTGAGCCCGTAATTGAACCCGCATTGATAGAAGCAGACTTTGCCGGCGGAAACGAGGTTGTAAACAATCCCAATCGTATTTCCGCCCGCCTTCAGTCGCAGCAACTGCACCCCACCATTGGCTTGGCGCTTCTGAATCAGTTTTCGGTGAAACTCCAGGAAAGCCGCGGATTCGAACGCGCTGTGCCCGCCATCCCGCGCAAAGCGCTCGCGATTGAGCAATGCCAACTCGCCCAGCATCTGAATAGCGGCCTCGGTCGTTTGAGCAACTTCCAGAATCAACGGACCGAGTTTCGAAAAAGCCCGGATATTTTGCCGCACCATCCGGCGCCTATGGCTGTTCAACATGCCGTCGTACGTCAGATCCATCCGCCGCAGCGCCGCCAGGTCCACGTAATAGCTTGGTTGCCGTGTCTCTTCCAGGTCGAATCGCGCAAACGCTCGTTTCACCGCGTCGTAGGCCCGCCCCGGCAGGAATCCGTCAAGTGAAAACTCATCCCACTGTTCGGCACTGAGGTGTTCTGCCAACCGGCTCACTACCGGTTCTTCCCATCCCGGAAGACACACGAGATCATTGAATTCGACGTACGTCGTGTCCTCCGGATTTTCTCCTGATGCGTTCAGAGAAATGCGCCGTAACGGCACTAGCCCGTATTTGCGCCGGCTCTGAACGAGCAAACAAGCCGCCACCGGCGTGTCTCGATATTCCAACACCGCAATTGAGGTCTCCAGCCGCGGTCCGAAGACTTCCATCCACGTTTCAACCCAGCGGCGGCTGAGGAAGAACGATGGTCGTGGCGCACTCGCGAGCAGCCGCTCCCATTTCTCGGCCACGCGGTCCCACTCGCCTGCGGGATATAATTCCAGACCCAGTTCCACGCCGGCTACTGCCTCCGGGCGGCCGGCCATTAGATTAGAAACGCTCATCATTGAATTAGCAGACTTAATCGGCACAGACCGGGTGACTGATATTCTTGGATTTCAGGTGGGTTGCCCGGCGCTCCAGAAGTTCTTCATACTGTCCGCTTAGGTTGTCGATCATAGCCTGGAGGCTGAATCGAGATTCGACGATTCGCCGTCCCGCCCGGCCCATCGCGCCTGCCGCCTCGGGATCGCTCAGAAGTTCGAGAATTCGCCGCGCTGCCGCCCGATAATCGCCTACCGGCGTCAGGTATCCGTTCCTGCCATCCCGGATAAGTTCCGGATTCCCTCCGGTCTCGGTGGCCACGCACGGCAATTCGCAGGCCATCGCCTCCAGAATCGCGTTGCAGAGACCTTCGCTCCGCGACGGCATGAAAAAGACATGAGACGCTTTCATAATCGGCAGCACCGCGTTGCTGGCCCCAGCGAAGATCACATTCTGATCAACGTCGAGCGCCCGCGCCAACTCCGCCACTTGCTCCATGTAGCCCGTATCCTGGACCGCGCCCACCACTAGAAAGCGAACCGACGGATTCGCGCCGCGGACGATTGCGGCCGCGCGTACCAGGTCGTCGATGCCTTTTACCGGACGGATGTTGGCCACGCAGACAACCAGCGGCCCGCTTAGCTCCCGCGGTAAGCGCTCACTCGCCTCGCGCGCCGTATCGATCTCGTTCAAGTCGATGCCGTTGTACACCGTCAGAACGTTCTTCGGATCAAGCCGGTCTTGCTCTATATGCCATCGCCGCACACTGTCCGCTACCGCCTGCACCTGATCGAAGAGCCAGCCGCCGGCCGCCCGGTACGCCAGCCTCTGCGCGGCCGACCGCTGAAATCCCATGTCCCGCCGGCTGGAGATCACAATCGGACAGCCGCTGAGCCGGGCGATCGCTCCACCGAAAAGATCCGCCGCCGGAAAAAACGTGTGCACGATTTGGATTCGTTGCGATCGGATCAGTCCCGCCAGGCGGCTCCCCATCCGCAGAGCGCGCCAGTCGTACGTCCGCTGAATCGGCAATCGATATACCGGACACGGGTACTGCTCCGCAGCGACCCGCTCCGCATGTGTCGCGAAGGTCGCGATGGAACAGTCGTATCGATCGCGCGGCAGATGAACGATCATCTTCTGCAGCACGCCTTCCGCCCCGCCCCGGGACGTGTAAAGAACGTCGATCAGAAATAGAATCGGTATCCGTTCCATGCGCTGGCAATCACCGCCGATGTTCCAGGCCGGGCGTCCACACGAGCGAAACCCTGCATCCGCGCCGGGCCAGGCCTACGATTTCCTGGCCCGAATTACTCAAATACATTCCGGCGAACGCGAGCTGAAAGTGAGGAGAAAGGCGTCGCACCAGAGTCGCCTGCCCGACCCAGGCTTGCACGGTGCCGACTCCCGCGCCGCGCAGCCGCTCGTAGCCCAGGCTGCCGCCAAACGACCAGGCGGTCGCCGGCCTAGCCCAACTCCACACTCCTTCGAATGCAATCGTGCTGTCTGCATGCAGGCCGTGAAGGTCCGATACGCCGCGCCGGGCTGTCATCGCCAGCGTGTGAAACCCCTTCATTGTTCCCAATGTTCCAGCCAGCGTGTAGGAGCTTCTCCCGAATCCAGCCGTTTCCGCCCCGGACATACGGGCATATCCCGCTTGCAACGATGCAAACGAACGGCGCCCGATCAACCGGTCAATCCCGATCCCCGCCGATTGCCAATCGGCGCGATATAGTCGGGAGTACGAGCGCGTATACCCGACGATGCCCGAAATGCTGGTTCGGTTCGAGAGGTGATATGTGACCCCGGCATCCGTCATGGCTACCGTTACGTTCGGATACTGCAGAATCACCTGCTGCTCTCCACGGTAGCTGTGGATCTCGCGCGCCGCGCCGATGTGCGCGAACGAACTCAGCCGTCGCGAGTGGGAGTGGGTGACTCCTACCAGCGCCATGCCGCTGCGGCGCCGCCCTCCGGAGAAGGCCAGCTCTATTGGAGAGTTGATCACGGCTCCCGGGCTGCTCGGATTTATACCCGCTGCCACCTCGCTGATCGACGAGGCCTGCTGGACGACGCGCAACGCATAGCGCGGGTCGAATAACGCGTCGGATATCGGCCCGGTCGCGCCGGCCGCGCTTGCTGTGAATACCGTACGCCGCGCAGGGTCGGTCCGGAACTCGAACGAGACCGCGTGATCGGCTCCACGCAGGGCGGAAAACCTCTGATTGTAGCTGTACCCCGCGTGATAGCCGATCGAAAGCCGGGCGCGCTGTCCGAAATCCGCCCCTACGTCTGCACTGGCCCCGGCGGTCAACAGCCAGAGCGGCGGTGTGCTGGGATTCGATCCATCGAGAATCTGCAGCCAGTCGCTTCCACTATACGCGGTGACTCCATCCAGCCGGATTCCCGCCGGTAGCCGCTGGCCGGCGGCAGGCTGTCCCGGATGCTGGCACAACGCCGGCTCCACAAGGAGCACGAATAGGCTCGCCGCGGCGATCAGCCCCGCCCGCCCGGCCGGCCGTCGTCTACCGCGGCACGACAATCGTATCCCCAGGAGATAACTGGACATTTTGTTCCACCTTCTGGCCCCGTACGACTTCGTCGTAATTGAATGGGAGCTTCACCTGCCGCCCATTCGACGCGCGCAGAATATAAATGCGATTCCGCTTGGCATAGTCCGTAATGCCGCCCGCTTCCGCCAGAGCCTGCAGCACCGTCAGGCGCCCTACCATGCGCACCGGACCCTCCCGCCGCACTTCTCCGATCAGGTAAACTCTTTGGCTGGTAACCTCCCGGACCGTTACGGTTACGCGCGCATCGCGAATGAGTAGGCCATACTTCTCCGTCAGAACTGCTTCGAGCTCCGCCGGAGTGCGATCGGCCGCGGGCGTTTCACCGATCATCGCCAGGGAGATCATACCGTCGGGCCGCACCGTGACTGAGGCCATCGAGGCGTCCGGCTCCTTCCACACGTCGATCTGCAGGACATCGCCTGGCCCGATTCGGTACGTGGGGTAGGCCGGGACCGGGTTAACCGTCAGGCCGGCGGCCCCGCCCTGGTTCGCCGCCCGGCTGCTCGCCGCGCCAACCAGCGCGCACAACAATAGCTGCGACCATCTGGAATGCTGCATATTTGTGTTCCGATTTATGCTTCGGCTTACGGAATTTGCATCTGCATGCGAGGGATGCGCCCGATGACACGCACATCACTCGGCAGTTCCCACTCGCCGAGCAGGCTGTTCTTTCGAAGTTCCAGCAGGAATGCCAGCGCCGTCGCCAGCGCCAGCGAGGCCAGCGAGCCCGCGCTTGTGAGCAGCGCGCGCCGCGGCCGCGTCGGCTTTTGCGGAACGCGCGCCGGATCCAGCATGACGAACTTCTGCGACTTGTGCCAGCGCTCCATGTCGGCCGCGACATCCGCAGCCAGCTTCTTATTCAACAACGATTGATAATTCGTCTTGCTGGTATCGTAGTCTCTGGTAATGACCGCCAATTGCTGCTCCCGGACTGGCAGGTTGCCGATGCGAGCCTGCGTCTCCGCCACCTCGCGCAGAATCCGCTGCCTTCGATCTTCCAGGCCGCGAATGTCGCGGTTCACGATGGTCACCTGCGAACGGAGCTCTTGGATGCGGTTGAGCTCGGTTTGAAACTCTTCCGGCGGGACGGCGGGCGGAGTCGCTTCGGCATCGCGCGGAGCGTCGCCCGCCAAACCCCCGCTCCCGGCGCGCGCCACAACCGCGGCTCCCCCTTCGGCGCGCGACAGCCGCTCCACCTCCTGGAGCATGCGCTGCACTTCCGGGTGTGAATCCTGGTAGCGGGCCCGTAGCCGGGCCAACTCGCTTTGCGCCCCCTCGAGCGGCGTCAGCGGCTGTGTCGTGGGAATCGCTTCCCGCGGCGCTGCCGCCCGCAGTTCCGCTTGGCGTCGTGCGGTTTCCTGCCGTTGCCGCAGGTTGGACTGGGCATACTCCAACGAACTTTCCAGGATCAGCTTGTTCTGCTGTGCTCTGCCGAGACTTTCCTGGATGCCCAACAACTCGGTGCGGCTTTGCCCTACTGCCGCCAGAAGCGCCGTCTCCTGCTCGGGCAGCTCTCCGTTGTGCGAAAGCTTGAACTCTTTCAGTTTGGTTTCTTGTTCGCGCAAGCGTGCCTCTGCCGAGCGCAACTGCGAGTTGAGAAACTCGGAGGTCTCCGCCGCTTCCGCCGTCCGCTGCCGCACGTTCTCATTGATAAAGAACATCCCTATGCGGTTGGCGACTTCGGCCGCGACTTCCGGCTTCCCCGCCTCGTACTCCACTTGAAAAGCGCCCGGTCCGCGCGTGCTCCATCCGCGCGAAAGGCTGATGTTGATATCGCGGCGCATCAACTGAATTACTTCGTCCTTGGTAAGCCGGCTGCTCTCCACGCTGTATAATCCGAACTCCTGGATCAGCCCCCACAAGCGATCACGGCTAAGCACCTGCTGCTTGAGCGTGTCCAGTTGTGCCTCCAGCGCAGTTTGCACCGTGGCGGCTACGAAGTTTTCCGGGATCTTTTGAGATTCCACGAGCACTACCGCGTTGGCCGTATAAATCGGCGCTAGGCGCGACACCACTGCCACCGCCGCGCCGCTGCCCAGTAACCAGAGCCCGGCGATAAACCACTTCTTCTTCCAGACGCACCGCGCGATCGAGAGAGGGGAAAAGCGGGAATTCCGGCTCATGGATTGGAACATTCCGTTCATCTCAGCGCGCACTCCTGCAATCTGCGATTCGGATAGGCGTCTCCAGGAGCCAACTCGAACAGACGGTGGCTCCGGATCTCCGCGGCGACCAGATTGCTCTCACAACGAACTGTTCGGGCGAGGAGTTCCAGCTTTAACACTCCCCCATGTGGGGCGGCTACCGGCCAGTCGATTAAGATTTCCAGCCGTGTCCGGAGTGGTATCGGCTCCGCCGCGGTGAACAGCAGGCCCTTACTGCTGATCTCGATAGTCTCCCCGACGATGCTCTTCAGCTTCCGGCGCGGTATCTTGCACCATAGCGGCATTCGCAGCGGATATCTCTGCCGTTCCCGGCGTTCTTCTCTGGCTCCGTTGACCATACCCATCACTTTTCTCGGCTGTTTCGGTCGGTAGACTTGCATAATTAATTAGCAATTCGCGAGGTCCGCGGCGCAGTCGCGGTCACCGCCGCGCGCTCGATTTCCACCGCCACTGCCCGCTTGAGGAGGGTTATCGATATCACGAGCCGGTGACTGTTCTTGATGGCCAGCAGAATCCCCTCCACACCTTGAAGCGGCCCTTCCTGTACATACACCGTCTGCCCCGCTTCTACATAGGGCCAAGGTTCGGCCTGCAAGGGCGAACTGACGAGGCGTTGGATCGCTTGAATCTCGTTTTCGGCGACGGGAATTGGTGCGCGGCCGAGGCCCACTACATGCAGCACGCCGGGAGTCGTCAGAATAGGCAACCGGGCGGTCGCGTCGAATTGACAGAACAAATACCCGGGGAACACAGGCAGCTCGACATCCCGGAGACGGCCGGGACGCGGGCGTTTGCATTTATACAGCGGCAGCAGGCTCTCATAACCTTTGTGGGAAAGCATCATGGCTGCCATCTTTTCGTGCCTGGGTTTAGTCCGGAGCGCATACCAATTCGTGCTGCCGCTCTCTCGAGTGCCCGCGCTACCCACTGATTCACTAAGACTTTCCATATCCGATCCAGATCTCTGCATGGCTTCCTGTATCTTGCTTCGGGTAGGCTACCGCCCTCTCAAGACCACTTTTCTTTGGTGCCTTCTGGATGCCGCTTCACCCACGCTGCAGTTCCGGCATCTCTCAAATCGAAATATCAGGCTTTTCGCAAGTTCAGTAAAGGGTAGGAAATACCCCTCCCGGCAGGATACCGGCGGTTCTAGGCTCCGCCCGATTACGAGATTAAGGTCTTTTAATATGTTGAGCTACGATGCCTTTCGGGTTCGCGGACCACAAACGTACGGCCGGCGCTTGCAGCCGCTGTACTAGAACCGAAACGCGAAGCGCAGTACGCGGGATGAGGTCTTCCGGCCCCATCCGTCAAAGGCCCGCTTCCCTGTTTGACGAAAACAGATAATCAGATCTACAATCCTGAATAGGCCGCGGGCGATGCGGCCGGACGCATCTCACTCAAGGCATAGGAGGCTCACATGAAATTCCTGACAATCTCGGTTGCTCTCGCCGGAGTCGCCGCGTACTTATCTGCCGGCACGGGCAAGCCAGATGTGTTGCGTGTGGTCAATGCAGCCAGCTTTGAATCGATCATCGCTTCCTCTGCTTGGATCAGCATCTTTGGCACTAACCTTTCCCTAACGCCGAGAACCTGGGCCGAGTCCGATATTACGGATAATCGCTTGCCGACGGCGCTAGATGGCGTCTCGGAAATAAACGGCAGCCTGGGCTACCTCTCGTATATCAGCCCCACCCAAGTCAATGTGCTCGTACCCGACGATCCAGCCGAAGGCATCGTCGCCGTCCTGGTTTCCACGCCGCAAGGGCGGAGTGAGCCGTTCGCCGTCAAAAAACAAAGCCGGGCGCCCGCGTTTTTCAGCCTCGACGCCGAACAGTACCGCTATCTGGCGGCAGTGCACGCCGATGGAGCCGTTGCAGCCAAACGCAATCTCTACGATGCGGTGAGGGCTTGGCCCGCTAGTCCCGGCGATCCCATCCTTTTGTTTGGCACCGGTCTGGGCCCCACGGACCCCCCTCATCCGGCGTCCACCATGCTGCGCGCGCCGGCTCCCCTCGCCGCGCCTTCTTCGGCTTCGATTGGCGGGCTTCCGCTCGGCATCAGTTCGGCGGCGTTGGTCCTGCCGGGTTTGTATCAGATCAATGTCACCATTCCCGAACTTCCCGACGGCGATCATTCCGTGGTGCTGGAGACTGCGGGATACCGCACTCCGGAGCGCGCTCTCTCCGTGCAGGGCCGGCTCATCGCCGATCACACCAGTACCGATCTCGCCCGCATCCCGGATTATTGGTTGGAGCAAGCCAGGCAGAACATCCGAATGTATTTTGCGCACACGTCTCATGGCACCCAGATCACGAGCGGACTGCAGCGCCTCCATTCGCAACTCGGCGCCCGCTATCGCGTGGCTCTCGGCGAGACGCTCCCCTCCGTCGGCGGCGCCCTCAACATCCTCGATAACGGAAGCATCTACGATTGGAATCCCGACTTCCTTTCCGGCGTCGATCGCGTCCTGGCGGCTAACCCTTCGGTGAACGTCGTGATGTACATCTGGTGCGGTCAGCCGGCCAAGCCCGACTGGAAGGCCCTGTTCGACGAATACGTCAACGGCATGCAGGCCCTCGAACAGAGGTATAGGCGCGTCACGTTCGTCTACGCCACCGGCAACGCGCAGGAGCAGGACTGCCCCGGATGTTTGCGGCAGAAGTTTAATGAAGAACTGCGCAAATTCGCGAAGCAAAACAACAAGGTGCTCTTCGATTTCGGAGACTTGGATACCTGGTACGAAGGCCGGCAGAACTCGTATGCAACTCCCAACTGGTGCTCCGCATATGGCTGTACGCCGGGATTATCGGTTCCTTCAGAACATCCTCAATGGGGCGGAGGCAACTACAACAACCCGTGCGGTCACGCCAGCTATCTCAGTTGCGATAACAAAGCCAAGGCCATGTGGTGGCTCCTTTCGCGGTTAGCCGGCTGGGACGGCACTTCCTCAACCCCACCCGCGCGCTGACGCTACTTCTGAACCGGGGACTCCTTGGCATTGCTCCATTCGGAGAAGGAGCCATCGTACATCCTCGTGTCGTATCCGAGATACTTCAGGGTGAAGTACGATTGCGACGCTTGCATGCCCGTGTTGCAGTACGTGACGACCGGGCGGTCGGGCGTTACGCCGGCCGATTCGTATTTCTGGCGGAGCGAAGCCTCAGGCAGCAACGACATATCGCTTTTGCTCGCCTGCGTTTCCATCCAATACACGTCCTTCGCACCCGGGATATGGCCCGGACGTGGGATCTCGGATGACGCCGCAGTGGTGCCGCTGAACTCCGCTGCAGTACGCGCGTCCACCAACACCGGCGAAGCTGCGGGCGCATTGACAGCGGAAAAGGAGAGATCCTTGACGGCGTTGATGTTGACAACCACTTCCGGTCGAGGCCGCGGCGTCAGTTTTCCCGGTTCGGCAGCCGGCGTGTCCTTCTCGACAGGGCGCGATTCCGAAGTCCACTTCGGCAGGCCGCCATCGAGCAGCGCGGCGCTGTCGCCGTGCCCAAGATAATCGAGCGTGAAATAGGCGCGCGTCGCCGGGAGCACGGAAGTGTCGCCGTACAAGATGACGCGCGAATCATCGGAGACACCGGCGCGCTCCAGAACCTGTTTGAGAGTGGCCGCCGGAGGCAGCTCGTTCAGCACGCCATCACGCGTGACCACGATGTCGGACAAGGCGAGAAATCGCGCGCCGGGAATGTGGCCGGCATCGTAAGCTGTGCGGTCTCGCGAGACATGCAGGATCACGATTTTTGGATCCTTCAGATGCTGCGCCAGCCAGTTAGTCGTCACCAGCATGTCGCTGCGCACGGCAGGCGCGGCGCCGGCCAGCAGCGGCAGCAAAAACCAGGCGAATGAGCGGATCTTCATGGTCAACCTCTCTGCATCATTTCTTCGATTGTTTCAGCTTTTTGTAGTACGCATCGATGGGCGCAAAAGGGCCGAACTGGTGCTGCTCGGGCGAGAAGGAATCGGCCCAGGGGCCGTAGCTGGCGTCGACCGGTTTGGCGGTGCGATCGGGAAAATCGCGGTCGAGGTTCGCCATGTGCGGCCGCGGCTGCGCATTGATGAAGGCCGCGACGTCGAAAGCCTGGTCGTCGGTGAGGTCGGGTTTACCGAGCGGCATGCGGGCTTTGACGAACCGCGCGGCCGTGAGGACCCGGTGCATACCCGCTCCATCATTGAAGCTCTCCGGGCCCCACAGCGGCGGAAACACGTAGCCGTGGACGGGATTGGCCGCGGCGAGCAGTCCCGACCCATCGGCGCCGTGACAGCGGGCGCAGCGGTCGTCGAAAACCTGCTTGCCGGCTTTGAGATCGGCGGCGCGATCGGGCGTCTTAAACGCCGGCGGCTCCTTCGCCTTGCGCTGGCTGGCGCCCATGGCGTCATTGCGCTTGCCCAGCGAGCGAATGTAGGAAGCCATCGCGATCATCTCGGGGCTGTTATTCGCCAGCGCGCGCCCGTTCATGCTGCGCTGCAGGCACTCATTAATCCGGTCTTCGATATCGGTCTTGCTGGCGGTGCGCGGCGACATGCGCGGGTAATGCTCGGTCGCGGGCAGCAGGCTCAAGGTGCCGGGCTCGAGTCCGGTTCCGAGGTGACAGGAGCCGCAGTTGAGACCGCTTCCCGAATACACCATTTTGGGGTCGCCGTTGTGCGGTCCGAGCAGTTCGGTGGTCTGCGCAATCAGCCGTTTCCCATATTCTTCGGTGGCGATCGACGGAACAGCCGCGGCGGGTGCACGGCGCGGCGCCATGGTCAGAGTGGCGCCGACGGTTACCGCTCCAATCGCGCAACAGGCGAGAAGCACGGCGGACATGCCGCCTCGCTCCCTCCGGGACTCATTCATGCGAATTTCCCCCCTCCCGCCGGGTATGGTCATAGTTTTGCACATTTGCCTGGAAGCGGTATTTGGGGCGCTCGATCCAGACGCGGAGGTCGGGCCGGGCCATCCAGGCCACAAAAAAACCCGCAGCAAAGACGATTGCCGAGAATACGATGATGTCGGTGATCATTGAGCCCTCCCGAAAAAGCCGCGCACGTAATAGGCGACGGCGGAGAGCTCGGCTTCACTCAAGCGAGCGGTCCAGGGGGCCATTTGTGTGCCTTCGACGCCGTTGCGCAGGGCGCGCAGGCTTTCGGCGATGCTCGGGCGCGTATTGCGGAAATCAGTGGGGATCATGCGAAGCTCGGCTACGGCCGAACCATCGCCTGCGCCGTGCTCTCCATGGCATTGCGAGCAGTTCGCGGCGTAGACACGCGCACCGAGATCGGTGAGATCGGCGGGGAGCGCCGGCTCGGTCTGCGGTGCGTAAAACCCGCGCACTACTTGCACAAGCGCGGCGCGGTCGTCTGACGAAAGATCGCGCCAGGCTTGCATCGAGGTTCCGGCCACACCGTTCCATAGGACGTAGCTGACGCGGGCAGCGCTATATTCGTGCTCGGCAAGATTGGCCGGGCGCGGATGCAGGCCGGCGCTGCCGGGACCGTCGGCTTCGCCGCGAACACCGTGGCAACTGGCGCAGTTGTGGGCATAGAGGTCGCGGCCGCGGCCCAGGTTCGCCGCCGGCAGTAGCTCGGGTGTCGCTCCTTGACGGCGGGCGCGGGCCGGATTAGCATTCAGCGCGGCAGCCTCGAACGCCATTTGCGACATTTCATCATCCGCGCAATTGCAGGCCGAGCGGGCGTGCTCTTCGCCTTCGGGTCCCGCTAGTTCGCGCGCGCGGCCGAGCGTTTCCAGGTAGGCGACGAGGTCGCGCGCTTCCTGCCGCGGACGATCGGGCGAGCCGTCGAAGAGCAGCGGAAACGCCGGCATCACTGAATCCATTACCAGATTTCTGGGGGCGTACAAGTGCGCGAATTGCCAGTCTTCGGTATGCACGCCGCCCTCCCGCGCGAGATCGGGGCCGATGCGGCGCGTGCCCCACAGATGCGGATAGTCGAAACGTGTTTCCCAGGCTAGCGTCGGCGCGCCGTAACGTGCCATATCGCTGTGCAGGTAGCGGACTTGCTGGCTATGGCAATACGCGCAGCCTTCACGGCTATAGATGACGCGGCCGCGCTGCTCGCTGATGCTCAAGCCGAGCGGATGCGGCGGCGACATGCGGCGCGTTTCCTCTTCCAGCACACGTCCCGGCCAGATACCGAGCAGCGCGACCGACATCGCGAAGAACGCCACGCCGCCGATGCTCGCCACCATATACGACATGCGAAGAAAGCGCGCGATATCCCGGTTCATGCGCCCCCCGAAGCAGCCTGTGCCAGGCGCGGCGCGATGTGTTCGACCGGCTCGAGGCCCACGGTCTCTTCGATCGACTTGAGCCCGGCGCCGCGCGGGCCGGTGGTGAAACCGGCGAGCAAGGCGATGAAACCGGCGCCGATGGGAATGGCCGAGCCCGTGCGGACGATCCAGTAAGGCCGCGCGGCGCGCACGGAATCCAGCCATGGTGCCGCGGATTGCCAGAGATGCGCCTCGACCAAACCCGCGATGCTAAGGTCAGTCACCATCAGGATCACACCGGTGAAGAGCAGCCAGTACGACCAATCGAGTGCGCGGCCGTTGTAGCGGGCCGAGGGGATGCGCTGCCAGACGTGCGCGAGGCCGCCGGCCGCCGCGAAGGTCGCGAAGCCTAGCATCGCCAGATGCGAATGGCCGATCACCCAATCGGAAAAGTGAACCGCCTGGTTCACCGCCATTTGCGCTTGCACCGATCCCTGTATGCTGACCACCAGGTAGAAGATCGTGCTCATGGCCGCGAAGCGGAGCGCTACATCGCGCGGGAAAACGCCCGAGCCCCGGAGCGAAAGAAGCAGATTCGTGACGACAATGATGACATCGATGCCAAGCAGCGCAGAGGCGGTTATCGCCCCGATCTGGGCGCTCATCGGAATCACTGAGAACACGTAGTGATGCGTGCCGTTCAGAGGGTACAGGAAGAATAGGAGCCAGAAGCCCAGCATCGAAAGGAAGTGGCTGTAGATGGGGCGGCGGGTGGCGGCGGGAATGACGAAATAAATGATGGCGAGCGCGAGCGGAGTGACGAACAGGCCGACAGCATCATGAATCCAGAGGCCGCTGAACGCTGCGCCGCGAGCACCCGGCACGAGTTCAGGAACGAAGTTGCCCATCGGGTAAGCGAGCAACGTGAACACCAGGGCGCCCATGATATACCAGCTGGAGACGTACAGGTCTTCCAGGCCGCGCCAGAAAAACGGAGGTAGAAACTGTATGATCGCCAGCACGAGGGCTAGCACGACAAAGGCGTCGACGACCAGCGGAAACTCCGCCCATTCCAGCGGTTGGCTGAATCCGGCGAGGACCAGCACCCAGCCGGGCGCGATCACGGCGAAATTCCAGATTCCGAAGATCCATTGACCGAGTCGCGCACTGCTCACCGGCCGGCCCGTGAGCAACGGCACGGCGTGATAAAGAAACGCGAAGAAAGCATTGCCGAGCCATCCGAGCATGATGCCTTGCGTATGGTCGTAGCGCAGGCGGCCCCAGCTCAACCATGACGAATTAGCGGCCAAATCCGGACTCAGCAGTTCGACCGAAGCCAGGATGCCGAAAGCAACCGAGATCAGGAGCGTGATGATGGCAGCCAAGCCGTGCGCGTAGACCAGCCGGATCTCGACAACCGGCGCGCTGCCTGCGTTGACGCTTTCACTCGCAGCCATAACCCCACAGTTTACTTGAAGAGGCTCATCCTCCAACACCGCCGCTCGCCGCCCATTCAAAACGCGCGGCATGAGCATGATAGGATAGCTGTCTCCATTCGGGCGCCAGAGTGGCACCGGACGGAAAGGGGACAGCATCATGGGCATCAAACAGCCTGCGGTTGGGATATTGGCTGCCGTCTTAGTGATGGCGATCGGCTTGTCTTTCATATCGCTCTTCAGCTTTCCTATGTTTGCCGGATGGGTTTCGTATTTTCTCATCTGCTGTATACCGATGCAGGTTGTGACCGTGGTTATCTGGGGCTGCAAGCAGCCGCGATTCGCCGCGGGGCAGAGCCAGCCCGGCAAAGGAATAACGCTCTTGGTATTGGCTCTCGCGGTCGGAGCCGTCGTTGCCGCCATTCACTATTTCACCGTCGGCGGCGCAGTCAATCCGCCTCCCCCGATGGCGGCCATGTGCATCATCACCTCGGTGATCATGACGTTCTGGGGCGCCGTGATGTGGGGCGGCTGGCCGTTTACGTCATTGATCAAAAATCCACTGGCCGCTGGTATCGCTTTGCTGCTGGCCTGTTACGTCGTGAACTACTTGCAGTTCCGCCTGTTTTTCGATTACGGCTTCATGCAGGGCGCCCCGGTATACGTGCCCTCGATCGATCCCCACGGCCTGTTTAATGCCTGGAGCGCGATGGTTTTCGAAGTGACCGCGCTCGCGATGCTGTTCCTGGTGCTGAACTTCGACCTGTGGCCGTTCACCAAATGGCCCGCAATCATGAAGCAGCCGGTACTCGGATTCGTGTGGACACTGGTGGCGCTGGTCCTGGGAGGCGTGGCCTATTACGTGGGAGTCGTCGCAGGCGGGATGGACGTAGTCGCCTTTATGGTCAAAGTCCCGATTCCGTTCATTTTCGGAACCATCATGGTTTTGAATATGATGCAGGGTTCGCTATTCAGTCGTTTCACCCAACCGCTGAAAGGAGTCCTGAACACCATTGCCTCGGCGGTGATTGGCGTGGCGTTGGCATCAGTGTACGGGGCGCTGGCGCCGGTCGTGACCGGCGCGGTAAAGCCCGGGCCGCCAGGCTATGATTTCGAGATCTGGCTGGCCTCCGCGCTGCTCGGCGTGACGTTCCCGTTCCTGATCTACTACGCCGAATTCTTCCAGATGTGGCCCCTCCGGAAAACGGACAAGACGCAATCGGCGGCGGCCGATTAGCAAACCGGCGGCAGGGGCCCGGACCGGAGAAATTGCCGCCGCCCTTGTTATGCTATCGGTAGAGCGTGTCCTCCAGAGTGCAGTGTCTGGCCGCGGCCGTGGCGCTGGCCGTCGGCGCCGCTGCCGCGCCTTCCTCGGTCCCGGCGGTCGCCCGCAGTCAGGACTTTGAGGTGTATGCGCAAGCCGGTGCCGATGACGCGCGGACGGCCCTTCTCGCCTTCGAGAGCCTTCACCAGTATTTTTCGCGGCAAACATGGCTCCCGCCCTCAGAATCCTCCCCGGTGCGCGTCATCGTGTTCCGTTCCCACGCCGATTACGCACCTTACCAGCTCCGCCCCGCGGCGGACGCGTATTACGTGGGTTCGGAAAGCCGCAACATCATCGCCATGTCGGCGCCGCGCGATGGCGATATTCATGTCGCCGCCCATGAATACGCGCATTTCCTGCTGCGCGCCAACAAGTTCGAGCTGCCCCCTTGGCTCAACGAAGGTCTGTCAGAAGTGTTTGCGGCCGTGCGTCTGAGCGGCGCCGAGAAGACGCCCGCCGGGGATCTGCCGATTCGTGCGCGAGTGTTGCGGCGCCGTGCCTGGATGCCTCTGGAAGAACTGATTACGCTGCCCGCCGATTCGCCGGTGCGGGGGCGGCCCGATGCTGCGGAAATGTTTTATGCCGAAAGCTGGGCGTTCGCCGATATGCTGACACAGGCGCCGGACTACCGCCCGCGCTTTCCCGAACTGATCTCCGCTTTGCGCGCCGGCACTGCCAGCCCTCGCGCGCTGGCCGGTGTCTATGGCAAGGCGCTGCCGGCCATCAGCGCCGATTTACGAACGTGGGTGGAGAAACGGCGGATCACACTGGCCTCTCTTCCGATGATCAATCCCGACCGCCTCAAAATGAGGATTTCGGAGTTGCCGCCCGCATTGTGGCGCTCTGTCTTAGCCGATCTGCTGCTGATGACTGGCAAGTTCGACCGGGCCGAGAACGAATATCAGGAACTGGCGCGCGATTACCCGCAAAACCCCGATTTCCCGGCAGCGCTCGCCACTATCGCAATCCACGGGAAGAACTGGGCTGGCGCGCGCCGGAACTGGCAGCAGGCGCTCGATCTGGGATTTCAGGATGCTGGCGCCTGCTACCGGTATGCCCAACTGGCGAATGAAGCCGGCCTGCCCGCCGCCGACATTGGCCCCGCATTGGAGCGCGCGGTAGCCCTGCGGCCCGATTTCGATGATGCACACTACCTGCTGGCACACCTGGACAACAATGCGGGCCAGTACGAATCCGCAGTCACTCATCTTAAATCGATGCACACCGTAACCCCGGCGCGTCAGTTCGCGTACTGGACGGCGCTGTCTTACGCCCTGGACGAACTGGGGCGCCACGACGAGGCGAAATTAGCCGCCATCCAGGCCAGCAACCATGCGACTACACCCGAAGAACGAGAGCGGGCGCTTCAGTTGGCGCGGATCGCCGATACCGAACTGAACGTCCAATTTGCTCGCGACCGGAATGGCAAGTCACTCCTGGTCACCACGCGCGTGCCGCGCGACGAGCAAAATTGGAATCCCTTCATCGAGCCGGAGGATCACATTCGCCGCGCGGATGGCAAACTCCGAATTGTCAATTGCGAGGGCGCCAAGACCAGTATTGTCCTCGAGACCTCCGCCGGATCGCTGACCCTCACCATCACAGATCCCTCGCGCGTCCAAATGCGGAATGCACCTGCGGAATTTACCTGTGGGCCTCAGCAGGGCAACGCGGTCCGTGTGATCTATGCCGCCGGTGACCGCCAGGACGGCGCCGATGGCGTCGTCAGAGGAATTGAATTCCCTTGAGATCCTCGTTTTGTTTCCAGTACTGACAGAACCGCACCCCATTACCAGACTGTTGCAAAACTGTTGCATCCATGAAATGCGCCGGTTTACGATGAACCACTGTCATTCAGATGTAGTACGCCTGGAATGCGCGGTAGGACGCTGTGGCAACGATACTGATCCTCGACAACGATTTGGGTTTCGTATTTTGGCTCGGCCAGACTCTGACCACCCCGCAGTGTACCGCTCTTCCCGCATTAAGCGTTCCGGAAGCGAACACTTTAATCAGTCAATTGAAGCTGACCATTGATTTCCTGATTATGAATCCAGCGGTTCCGGGCGCAGCCGAATTCACCCGCTCCTTGCGGAAACAGCACCGACAAATGCGCGTAGCTACATTAGCGCCGCCACTCGGCGAAGCCGGAGACCGAGGGAACTTTGAAAACGTAATAGCCCGGGAGAACTAGAGCAATTACTGTAAACAGCTCGTCCCCAACAAATTAAAGCATCCCCAGCTTCTTCATTTTGTAGCGCAGCGAAAACCGGCCGATCCCGAGCAAGGCGGCGGCGCGCGTCTGATTCCCGCTGGTTTCGGCGAGAGCCGCGGCAATCAGTTCTCGTTCGCCGCTCAGCAGCGAAAACCGCGCTTTGGGATCGGGTTTGTCGGCCGCCGCCCCCCGCCCCGATGCATTCACCGCATTCGGCAAAGCCAGGCTGGCGGATGTAATCAGAGGCGACGGCTCCACCAGCACGGCACGTTCCATCACATTGCGTAGTTCGCGAACGTTGCCCGGCCAGGAGTGCCCCTCGAGCAGGCGCCGGGCTCCCGGATGGACACCGCGGATGTCGCGCTCATGAACCCGGTTAAAATGATCGAGGAAGTAGCTCACCAGTTCGGCCAAATCCTCGGGCCGCTCGCGCAGCGCCGGTACCCGAATCTGGACTCCGTTCAAGCGGTAATACAGATCGCTGCGAAAACGCCGCTCTTCGATCGCTCTTTCAAGGTCCGCATTCGTGGCGCCAATCACGCGGACGTCGACCGAAATACTGCGCGATCCCCCTACCCGCCGGAACGTATGATCTTCGAGCACGCGCAGGAGTTTGGCCTGCAGCGGAAGGGGCATCTCCCCGATTTCGTCGAGAAACACGGTTCCGCCATCGGCCACTTCCAGCAGCCCTTCTTTGGTGTCCCGCGCGCCCGTAAACGCGCCGCGCTCGTAGCCGAACAATTCGCTTTCGAGGAGGCTTTCCGGCAATGCGGCGCAGTTGATCGGGACTAACGCGGCTCCCGCGCGCCGGCTTAGCGCATGCAGGCGTTTGGCGATCAACTCCTTGCCCGTGCCGCTTTCACCAGCCAGCAAAATCGACGTCGCGCGGCTGGCGGCGATGCGTGATACGAATTCCAGTAATTCCTGGACCACTGCCGAGTGGCCGATGAATTCCGGCGGCGCCGGAATCGCCCCAAGCTGATGCAGAGACAGCGCCCATCCCTCGATTCCGGTGATCCGGTCCTGCAGCGCCACGCCGCAAACTTCCAACGTCCGCCGGTCCCCCTTGGGCGCTTGGAATTCGCATCTCCACTCGAGCCGTGCCGGCGCCGGCGGGCTCGGGAGCGGACCTGCAGGCGCGGCTGGAGCCAGAAATTCGTCGGCTTTGCGGCACAGCAGTTCGCCGGCCGGCATCTGCAATAACTGTGCGGCTGCCCGGTTGGCCGCGAGTACCACCAAAGACCGGTCGCAAAGCAGCATCGGATCATCGATGCTCTCGAACCAGGCGGTAGTCAGCAGAACTTCGGAACCACGCAGCGCGTCAACCGCTATCTCACCCATACAGTTCCCATAATCGACAGGCTCCCAGCATCCGGTGGAGCTATCCCGTTTTGGATCCTTGATTGGCTTTCGAGCATACAGGGCAGCAATCGGCGCAATACAGACCGTGTTCGCGCCGCGGCATATGCACCGGTGAAGCGGGCCGTCCACAGCGATCGCAAGGAGCCACCATCCGGGATGTCACAATGCACGGCGACATGGCCGCGATCCACCCCGCTGTCCCCGCGGACGTGTCCCCATGAGTTCCCGTCTCCCCTGTCCGCCGGGCCGGGCTTCGTAACACGTTTCTTCTCCTATTATCCGGCGCTTCTTCCAAACCGTCTAGGAACGGCCTCCCAACTTCGTCAAGCCGTCCTTTGCCTTCCGGCCGCTGTCCGACGCCGCGTTGGCCGCCACTGCCTTTCCCCAATATGATCGGGCGCGCTCGGGGTTGCCGAGATTCGCGTAAATCGCCCCCATGTTGTACAACGCATCCACCTGCTTCGGATTCAAAGCCAGCACTTTCTCGGTCTCCGCAATCGCCCCGTTGACATCCTTCTTCTCGTACAGAATGCGCCCCAGTTCCAGATGTGCGTCCTGGCTCGACGGTTCGCTTTCGATAGCTTCCCGAAGATGTCCCGCCGCATCATCTAGTGCTCCCTTTTCCCGCTCCAACTGCGCCATACGCAATAATACCGGCGTGTGACCGGGTTTCTTCTGCAACTGCACAGCCAACTCTTTCAACTCGTGCTCCGGATTATCACTGACTACGGCCGCGGCCTTGGGCGCCGTTGCGGTGCCGGAATGCGTAGCGACTTTCAACAAGAATGCGGAAACGAGCCCGATCAAAACGAGGCTCGCGCCCATTACGATCCATTTTTTACGCGAAGCTGGCATGTACTTCTTCGGCTCCTAGTATTTTTTCCACAATCTCGATACCGATTTTGCGCAGAAAACCCTCCGGCGATTCCCCGCCGATCAGAACGAAGACGTAGTGGTTCGGCAGCTCGAAAGCACGGTTGCCGGATGCTATCTGAACGCAATGGGGGAGAATCCGGCTTACTTGCGATTCCCGGATGATCTTCACTCTTCCCTGCTGCTCGGCATCCTCAACCATATTGCGATTGCGGTCGCGCGCGCGGTTGAATACCGTGCCGCGGTAGGAAAGCGTCACGCGATTACGCCCAGCCTTGCTCAACGCCAGCGCCGCCTCGATGGCGGAATCGCCGCCACCGACTATCAAAATATCCTTATCTTGATAACTGTCCGCTTCGATCAGGCGGTAGGTCACCTTGCTCAATTCCTCGCCGGGAATACCCAGCCGGCGCGGCGTTCCCCGCTTGCCCAGCGCCAGCACCACATTCTTCGTGCGGTACACGCCTTTACCGGTCTGCACGAGAAATACCGGCCCCTCCCGCGCGATCGACTCAACGCCTTCGTTGGTTCGCACGCGGACGCCGGTGTTGGCGAGAATTGCCTCCCACACCGTCAGCAGCGATTCCTTAGTGCCATCACCTACATATAGGCTGCCGTAGAGCGGCATCTCGACCGGCTCCGCCATCAGAAACTTATGCCGCGGATAATTCCGAATCGTGGAAGCTACCTCGCCCTGTTCCAAAGTCAAATAGCGCAATCCATTCTGCAACGCGGCGAGCGAAGCGCTCAGCCCGGCCGGACCGGCGCCGATGATGGTTACGTCAAACGGTTCATCCGCGTCCTGCGAGCAAACCATCTGGAACTCGTGATTCACGCTCGGAGGCGCCCATTCGCCCCTCGCCTGAAGCTGGCGCTTGATGCTGTCGATCGCCATCCGCCCCTCGTTCACCGCGGTCTTGATCAATCCCATTCCCGACAATTCCCCGGCGATGTAAATGCCCGCGACGTTGGTTTCGAAGGTCTCTTTCACGAGTGGCGCCCGTAAAGTCTGCAGCGTGTTGCCGAAGGCCAGGCTGAGCGCGGAAGTCGGACAGACCTGAACACATTTGGCGTGTCCGACGCACCGTTCCGGATGGGACAGAATCGCCTTGCCGCTCACTAACGCCAGCGTGCCGGTCTCGGGACAGGCATCTACACAGCTTCCGCACCCGATGCAGAGGGTGGCGTTGATGACCGGCCGCGGTTTTCCCTTCTCTCCCGGCGCGGAGCCGTTCGCCGGGTCCTGCACCGCCGCCCGATGCAGGATCCACAGCGACATCGGTGCGCCGCACGAAGAGCAGAATGTCGATTCCGCCGAGATCGTCTTCCGGCACCGCGGGCACGCGATCATCGGCTTCGAAGCCGGTTGTGCCTCCGTTGTCCCGCCGCTATGCGCTGCCGCCGCCCGCTTGGGCGCGGCCAGCGTCGCCAGATACCGGCGCAAAAAGAAAAATGTCACCACCGAGGCAAACAGGAATGTCAACAGCGTGTCCATGCCTGCTACTCTCTCAGAAATAACCCATGAGTACCGCCACGCAGATATGAACACAGACCAGAATGGCGAACGAGTAACTGAACGGGCGGTGAACGACGTGCCACAAATGAAAGACCTGGTGCGTCTTGGAAAGGAACGAGATCTTCGTCGCCATCCAGGACCGGTTGCGCGCCAGATCGATGACTTTCTCCAGCCCCGGCTCCGGCGATGGCAGCAGACCCCAGAGATTTTTCATGCCGCCTCCGCTGACCAGCGCGCGGCGCCGGATCCGCGCCACCAGCAACGGCCGCTTCAGATCACACGCCGCCATCAGCAGCAGAGCGGTCACAACCGGCATTGCCTCGACTCGTGCTTTGGTGGGAACTGCCAGCAGCGGCTTCAACTCTTCGGCCGAAACCAGGCTTTGCCGTTGCAACTGGCTGGTTAAGTCGTCCGTCATCGTCTGCATTTCCTGGAGCGACAGCTCGGCGGCATTGATGCGTCGCGGAATCTGCGAGTACAGATACCGCCCGACGATTCCGCTCAGCGCCACCGCGAGCATGATCCAGTACGAAGTGCCCGCGAGACCCCGCATCCGGAAACCGGCATGAAAGGTGATCAAGACGGGCGCCGACACACCCATCACTACGTGCAGATCCAGCCAGTTCTTCGTCTTGCCGATCCGGCCGAGTGTCTTCCATCGCTTGCGAACCGCGTAGAGAAAGATCCCCAGAAACGTCGCCACTCCCAGCAGACCCAGCCGAATCCCGGTGGGCCCGCTCGGACGCAGTTCCCGATTCAGCGGATGGTACGGACGGTCCTCCAGCGGCAGCCGGTAGTAGCTGAAACCGTGAATCAGGGTCCAGACGATGACCGTGGCGTAAAAAGCGGCGAGCAGCCACACCGCGAGCCGATGGCGGCCGGCAGGCTTCAACAGGTAGTCGCTGAAAGTTCCGGTTACAGTCATTGCGGGTCTGCGGTCTTCACCTCGGTCTGAACTTCGAAACGGCGATAGTTGCTGAACTGATGCGTATTCCGCCAGTGCTGCCGCTTGGTTTCCGCTTCGATTACAGCTTGCG
Organism: Bryobacteraceae bacterium; assembly: GCA_035295805.1. Taxonomy (GTDB): domain Bacteria; phylum Acidobacteriota; class Terriglobia; order Bryobacterales; family Bryobacteraceae; genus PSRJ01. Next base: position 73,881 of record DATGII010000136.1, read on the forward strand.
ACGGCAGCCAGAAATGTTCGGTTTCATTGAATCGAACATCGGAGTAAGTGACGTCTGCATCCAGCCGGAGTAATCCCGTTTCGGCCATCGTGCTGCCCAAGCCCGCCTGGAGGCGCGTGACCGTGAAAGATGCCGGTTCAATCCACGCCGTCCCGCGCCATAGTAAGGGGTATTCCCGCTCGCCCACACGCAGCACCGAAAGCGGATGATCCTGCACGACCTGCTCGAATGCGACGCGCATGTAACGGCGGCCGGCTACCGTCTCGTCCGGCAGGCTCCGATATTGGTACCGGGATTGATACAGCGGATGGAAGATCAGCGTCAGAATCGAGAAACCGTTCGTCTCCAGCAGCGACGCGCTTCCCTTCGACACTTTATGCGTCTTCTCGACGCGCGATTCATCTACGGCCAGGTCCATTCCCGACGCTTGCAGTATGATCAAGTAATCGAAACTCTCCTTCTGCTCAAATAAGACTTTGCCTTTTTCGCTAATTTTCGACTGGGTTACGGCCTCGGTACAAGTTACCGAAGAAAAGTAATTCCAGAATCTCTCCACCTGCTTTCCAACCCGTTCGAGGACGCCGGGGAGCTGTACCTCCACATCGGGCCGGATCGTAACCATCGTTTCCGCCCCCTGCGCCGCTATCGCTAGTATCAGGGGACAGACACAATATCGCGCCAATTTCCTAAAAACGATAACCGAAGTTAACGAAAGTTTGGTCATAGTTCTGCACTCCCCCGTGATAAAACGTCCATCCTGCCCCGAGGATATAGTGGTTGCCAATCAGGTAATCCAGCATGTTGTTGACGAATTTTGTGCGCGTCTGCGAAGTGAAGGGCGAAACCAGCGTCTGCTCGCCCGCCTGCATGTCGAGGCGCAGCTTATCGGTGAACTGCCGGCTGAAGGTGACCGACGCATACGAGCCTGCGCCGAACGAGCTCGAAAACTTCGAATATCGCAAGTCGGTCCGCAAGGCCAAACTTGGCAACTCCGGCAGCCCGGGTACGCCCGGCAAGGCCAGGAACCGCCAAAGCCGCAGGCGCGGCAGCCCCGGCAAACGGGGCAAAATCGGCAGCCGCGGAAGAACCAGTCCCCCCATGTAATTGAACGCGGGCGCGGTGTCGCCCTCGCGCTTGCTCCGGCCCAGGCTGCCGTACAGATTAACGCCGCGGTACACGTCCAGCCGGAATCCGCCGCTGAATCCCTGGAAAAGAAACTGGTCCAGCAAGCCGGTGCCGAGCAGGCGCAAGTCGAACGTCGGCGTATCGCGAAAATAATTGTGGCTTACATCCAGCGCCAGCCGCTTCACCGGCTGCACCCGCAGGGTCGCAAAGCTCCGCGCCAGGCGCGGGCGGCTGATTCCGTCCGACGTGAGCGCCGGCGCAAGCTTATCCACCTCCGTATCGTCGTAAAGCGAAATCTTCGATCCCACGATTACGTTGTTCTCGAAAAATAGGAACTCGCGCTCCGGATGCCAATGGCTCCGCGTCACCGCCGCGCCCGCCGTGCTGGTGAATCGCACGGTATCGTAGGAGCCGGTCTCGTACGCCACGAATGTGCCTGCCATTTGCCGGTGAGGATCGTAGTTCCAGGCGGTCGGATTAGGAGTCGAGCCCGCGAAAATACCGGTGGTGAACTTCTTCCCCAGCCTGCGCCCGAAATAGCCGCCGTCGATCGTGCTGAGGCTCGGCGCCCACGGCAGCAGAAAACGTCCTACACCCGCTACGTATGCCGAGTTGGGATTGTTGTAATACATCCCGATCTGGTACGTACGGTTGAGCAGGTCATTGAGCGTCTGCTGCTGCGGAATGCCGCTTTGGCTGCTGAGCCGGCCGTGCCAGTACCCGGTAAAATTCCAGTAACTGCCGCCGATCCGCGTCATGTCCAGCCGCAGCACCAATCCTTCCTGCCGGGTCTGCATGCCGGATGTGTGATCGAAAATGGCAGTCTGTTCGAACGCGATTCGTCCCCGGATTTTGTTTACCTCGGGCGATGGATTGTGCGGAACGTACTCGCGGAGCTCTTCATCGAGCGGGTCGCCTTCCGTGAACGACACCACTTGCGCCACGTGCCGCATCGTTTTTGAGGAACGAACCAGTTCAATCGCCTGGGTGTCTTCATAGGAAAGGTCGGCCCTGTCACCCAATTCGATCGGCTTTGCTCCCTCCTTGATCTCGCACACCGCGGAGATAGTGGCTACCGCCACGATGGTGATGTCACCGATCTCCTGCTTGCTCATTTCCGCCTCGCCCGCCGCCACGCGCGAAACCTTCAGATGCATTCCCTCCTTGAGCCCGTCATCGCTGCCGCCGTCCAGGTACACGGCCCCCGCCGCGATTTGCTTCACGTGATACGTAGTTCGCGCCGATGGCGCCTGGGCCCCTAGCGCCGACGCCCACCACAACACCACGGCCGGCAATACCGTCCGCAGCCCCCGCACCACCATCATCCGCCGGACCCCTTCGGATGACACGTGTAGCAGCTCGTTGCGTTATAAACGAAATTCTTGACACCGCTGTGCTGCTGCGTAACCTGCGTCTGGTTGCTGTGCTGGTGACAGGCAATGCAGGTAAAGACCGCGTAATTCGCGCTATTCGTATGGCAGTCGCTGCATTGCGTCCACTTACCCTGGTGCGTGCCGCTGTAGATCGGAAAGTACGCGGAATCGTGAGCTTTGTACTGCGCGCCGGTCCAATCCGTAAACGTGTGGCACGAGTTGCAGGTCTGCGCGAATCCGGCCGCCGCGTGATTGGGATTGGTCGTGTTGTTGTAATCCGTCTGATGGCAGCTCCAGCAGTCGCTCGGTGTGGATGTGTAGTTGTTCCCCACGTGACACAGGCTGCACTGGTTATTGGTCAGCATCGTGGCGTGATAGCCGGTCAGCTGGAGCGGCGTCGTCGGATGCGTAAACGTGGCGCCCGACCAGTTGGTAGTCGAGTGGCACAGCGAGCAATCCTGCGGGAAGCTCGCGGCCGAATGGCTCGGATTGTTGGTTCCGTTGTAATCGGCCTGATGGCAGTTCCAGCACGCTGGGCTGTTCAGCGTGTAGTTATTGTTCACATGACACTGGCTGCATTGCAGACTGGTGTGAAATCCGGTCAAGGCAAACCCTGTCGTCGAATGGTTGAACGTCGCCCCCAGCCAGTTCGTCGTCGTGTGGCACCCCGAACAATCCTGCGGGAAACCCTGCGCGGCGTGTGGAGGGTTGTTGGTTCCGTTGTAATCGGCCTGGTGACAGTTCCAGCAGTTCCCGTTCGGCAGGCTGTAATTGTTGTTGACGTGGCACTGCGCGCATTGCAGGCTGGTGTGCGCGCCCGTCAGCGTAAACCCGGTCGTCGAGTGGTTGAAAGTCGCACTCGTCCAGTTGGTGATCGTGGTGCCGTGACAGACCGTGCAGTCAGTCGGGAAGCCTGCTGACGCATGCGGCGGATTGTTGGCCCCGTTATAGTCGGTCTGATGGCAGGTGATACAAGCCGTGCTGCTCAGCGTGTAGTTGTTGTTCACATGGCACGCCGTGCACTGCTGCGTGGCGTGCACGCCCACCAGCGTGAACCCGGTGCTCGAATGGTTGAACGTGGCCCCTAGCCAGTTCGTAGTGGTATGGCAGCCCGAGCAGTCCTGCGGAAAGTTCGACGCCTTGTGCGGCGGATTGGTCGTCCCGTTGTAATCGGTCTGGTGGCAGTTCCAGCAAGCCCCGTTCGGCAAACTGTAGTTGTTATTGACGTGGCACTGCGCGCATTGCAGGCTGGTATGCGCTCCCGTCAGTGCGAATCCGGTGGTCGAGTGATTGAAAGTAGCGCTCGTCCAGTTCGTGATCGAAGTCCCGTGGCAGATGGTGCAATCCTGCGGGAATCCCGATGCCTGGTGCGGCGGGTTGTTGGTGCCATTGAAGTCCGCCAGGTGACACGTGATGCACGCCGTGCTGCTCAAGGTGTAGTTATTGTTGACGTGGCACGCCGTGCACTGCTGCGTCGCGTGCACGCCCACCAGCGTGAACCCGGTACTCGAATGGTTGAACGTGGCGCCCAGCCAGTTTACGGTCGTATGGCAGCCCGAGCAGTCCTGCGGAAAGTTCGACGCCTTGTGCGGCGGATTCGTCGTGCCGTTGTAGTCGGTCTGGTGGCAGTTCCAGCAATTTCCATTAGGCAGGCTGTAGTTGTTATTGACGTGGCACTGCGCGCACTGCAGGCTCGTATGCGTTCCGGTTAGGGCAAACCCGGTATTTGAATGGTTGAAGGTGGCGCTCGTCCAGTTCGTAGCGGCCGTGCCGTGGCACACCGTGCAATCCTGCGGGAACCCCGACGCCGCGTGCGGCGGGCTGTTCGCCCCGCTGTAATCCGTCTGGTGGCAATTCCAGCAGGCCCCGTTCGGCAGATTGTAATTGCCATTCGTGTGGCACTGCGCGCATTGCAGCGTGGCATGCATGCCCACCAGTGCGAATCCTGTGCTGGTGTGATTGAATGTCGCGCTCAGCCAATTCGTGATCGCCGTGCCATGACAAAGCGTGCAATCCTGCGGGAACCCCGACGCCGCGTGCGGCGGGTTGGTCGCGCCCTTGTAGTCCGTCTGATGGCAGTTCCAGCAAGCCCCGCTCGCCAGCGTGTAGTTGTTGTTGACGTGGCACGCCGTGCATTGCTGCGTCGCATGAGTGCCCACCAGCGCGAATCCCGTCGTCGCGTGGTTGAACGTCGCTCCGAGCCAGTTGACCGTCGTGTGGCACCCCGAGCAATCCTGCGGAAAGTTCGCAACCTTGTGCGGCGGATTCGTCGTCCCGTTGTAATCGTTCTGGTGGCAGTTCCAGCAATTCCCGTTCGGCAGACTGAAATTATTGTTGGCGTGGCACTGCGCGCACTGCAGGCTCGTGTGTGTGCCGGTCAGCGTGAATCCGGTGGTGGTGTGGTCGAACTTGGCGCCCATCCATTGCACCGTGGTGTGGCACAGCGTGCAATCCTGCGGGAATCCAGCCTTCACATGGCTGGGCGCGTTCGCGGTATTGAAATCGTTTAGATGGCAGTTAATGCAGGCGCCGTTTGTAAAATTATAGTTGCCGTTGACGTGGCACTGGCTGCACTGCAGGCTGGTGTGCGCTCCGGTAAGTGCAAAACCGGTTGACGTGTGGTTGAACTGCGCGCCCAGCCATTGCACCGTGGTATGGCAGGCTGTGCAATCCTGCGGGAAATTCGCCGCCTTGTGGTTCGGATTGTTCGCTGTGTTGTAGTCGTTCAAATGGCAGGTGACGCACGCCGTGCTCGAAAGGCTGAAATTATTGCTGACGTGGCATTGCGCGCACTGCGCCGTCGTGTGCGCGCCCGTTAGCGTAAAACCCGTTGTCGAATGATCGAACGTCGCGCCATTCCACTGCACCGTGTTGTGACACAACGTGCAATCCTGCGGGAACCCGGCCGACTTGTGGTTCGGGCTGTTGGCCGTGTTGTAATCGTTCAGGTGGCACGTGATGCAAGCCGTGCTGGTCAGGCTGAAGTTGTTGTTGACGTGGCATTGCGCGCACTGCACGCTGGTGTGGGAACCCGTCAGAGCGAATCCGGTGGAAGTATGATTGAAAGTCGCACCCGTCCACTGCACCGTGGTGTGGCACGTCGAGCAATCCTGAGGGAACCCGGCCGCCACGTGGTTCGGCGCCGTCGTCTTCTGGAAATCAGCCAGATGACAGCCCGCACACTGTAGCGGCGTATTGTTGAAATTCCCATTGACGTGGCACTGGTTGCATCCCACCGTCTGGTGTGCGCCGGTCAGCGCGAACCGCGTCACGCTGTGGTCGAACGTCGCGTTCTGCCACCCTGCAGTGTTGTGGCACGTCTCGCACGTCGTCGAGAAATTCGCGGCCCGATGATTCGGGTTCGTGGTGTTCGCGTAGTCCTGCAGGTGGCAACCCGAACACGCCGTCGGCGTTCCGACAAACTTGTTGCCCACGTGGCACTGTGCGCAGGTCACGGTGGTGTGCTGACCGGTCAACGGGAACGCCGTAAGCTTCGTATGATCAAACGCTGCCCCCGACCATGTCAACGTCGTATGGCACAGCGAGCAATCTTGCGGGAATGCGGCCGCGATGTGATTTGGATCCGTGGTGTGCGTGAAATCGTTCACGTGGCACCCGTAACAGGCGATCGGCGTTCCCGTAAAGCGGTTCCCGACGTGGCACTGCGCGCATGCCAGCGTCGCGTGTGCCCCCGTCAGCGCGAATCCCGTGACTTGCAGGTGATTGAAGCGCGCCCCCTGCCACACGTTCATGCTATGGCAGCTTTCACAAGTGGTCGGCAGGTTCGCCGCTACGTGATTCAACGGCGTCGCTGTCTGATAATCCCGCAGGTGGCACGACACGCATTGCGTGCTCAGTCCCGTATAAACTCCGGTCGCGGCGCCGTGATGGCAATCGTCGCAGGTCGCCGCCGCGTGCGCGCCAATAAGCGGGAAGCGATTGCTGTGGTCTTTGAGTGCCGAGATCTCCACGTTCCATCCCCGCACGCTGTGGCACTCCTGGCAGTTCGACCCGAACTGCCGCCGGTGCAGATCCGCGTGACACTCGGAGCACTGCGTCGGCGCTTTCGAAAAGACCAGGTTGACATGGCATCCTGTGCAGGCCACGTTCTGATGTAGCCCCAGCAGCGCGAACTTGGTCTGCGTGTTGTGATTGAACTCCGGCTGGCGCCGGATCGGCTTCCACGCCGTCGTCGTGTGGCAATTTTCACAGGCAACGTCCAGGGCTCCATGCGGATTCGCTACGCGTCCGCGCACCGCGTCCTGTCCGAACATAACCGGCGTTAGTGTTGCCAAAAGCAACATGCACAGCCGGAATATCAGGCTCCAGATGCGGCCCAGACAGATGGCTCCTCGTCCCTTCACAAGTGTTGCCAGCAGAGGCAATTTTCGAACCATCCGCTTTCGGCACCCGCTGCATAACGGCGCTCTTACTCGCCCTGTGCCATCTCGCACAGCGGTGTAATTCGTTCCCGGAAAAATCGACTGAGTTATTACTTAACTGCTTACTATTGAGTTACTTACTTATGGCAAGTCGCGCATTCGCGGGGAGTTCCCCGATAAGTCACGACACTTCTCCCGTTGATGTCGCGGCGTTCTGTATGGCAAAGGTTACAAGGCACCTTTTCGTGTGCGCCGGCCAGCGAGAACGTGCTCGCCGCCTCGTGATTGAACAATGCCGCCGTCCAGCGGACCGCGTCATGGCACGTCCCGCAATCCACCGGTTCCGACCCCTTCTGAAACTGCCCCGCATGGATATCTTCATGGCACCCGATGCACTGTTCCGGCGCTGGTTGGAATCGAATTATCCGTGTATGCGCGTCCCCGCTTGCGGCGCGATGACAATCCAAGCAACCCAACGCACTATGCCTTCCCATTAGTGCGAATGATGTAATCCCGTGGTCGAACAGTTTCAAATCGCGCCAGGATTTCAACCCATGGCACCCTTCGCAGACGCTCTGTCCCTGCTTGAGTCCCGCCGCCAGGATCTTGGGAAACTCGCCGCGGTGCGGATCCTGGTGGCAGCCTTCGCACGCGGTGTTGGCAAAATGGTACTTCCGGTCCGCCCCCGCCGGCGCCTCTTCTTTCCGGTGGCAGTCCTGGCACGCCACCGCCGCGTGCGCCCCTTTCAGTGCGAACGTGACCGTCTGGTGCTGCTTCAGCGTGAATGTGGACGGATGAAAGCCTTCCACCTTGTGGCAGTCCTCGCACTTGTTGAAGTGCGGCGCGCTCGCGAACTGCCCCGCATGCGCGTCCTTGTGACAATCGGAGCACGCTTGGAATGCCGGGTGATAGTTGGTATCAAGGCCGGCGGGAATATGGCACTTCGCGCAGGCCAGGCCCTGGTGCTTGCCCGCCAGGGGATACTTGGTCGATTGGTGCGTCGTCTCGACGAATGTCGTGGGCTTCCAGCCGGTATCGACATGGCACGACCCGCATTCGCCATGATCGGCGCGGGTGGCGAACTGCCCCTTGTGCTGGTCCTGGTGGCAGTCCATGCACTTGTCGTGCGCGATTGGCTTCTTGAAATCCGAATTCATGTGGCACTTATCGCAGGCCAACCCGTCGTGTTTTCCATTTAGCGGAAACTTGGTCTTGCTGTGGTCGAATGCCCCTCCCGAGATCTGCGCATGTTTCCAGCTCGCCGTGTTGTGGCACGATTCGCAGCGCGCGGCAAAGGCTCCATGATGCGGATCCTGATGGCATCCCGTGCACGACTTGAAATCCAGGCCTTTGTACTGAATGACCTTGGCGTCTTCTTTCGTGGGCTTATGGCACTTGGCGCACTCGAGATTCTCGTGCTTGCCCGTTAGCGGAAAATGCGTCGTCGAGTGGTCGAACTCTTTGATCGCCTTCCAGGTCGTAAATCCGTGGCAAGTCTGGCAATCCGTGCTCAATTGCCCGTTGTGATGGTCTTCGTGGCACGTGAGACAGGCCGGATGAAGACCTTCAAACGTCTGCGTCAAATCGTGAACCATAATGGTCTTCCGATCTGCCGCCGAGATGTGCTTGGGGTTATGACATTCTTCGCATTTCAACTGCGCGTGCTTGCCTACTAACGGATATCCGGCTTGCTTGTGATCGAATTCTTCTTTGGACGTCTCCCACTTGAAAATGCGGAATCGCTCGCCGTAGTGCTCCGTGTGGCAGCGCGCGCAATCGGTATCACCCTTGGCGCGGTTGGCGACGCGCCCGTGCATGCCTTCGTGCGCTTTGACCAGCCCGAAGATTTCCCGATGACAATTGAGACACTTCAGCTTCTCTTCCCCGGCGCCGAAACTATGGCAACTCGCACACTTTAGTGGACTATCCAAAGAGTGATGTGCTTTGGATAGGGGACCGGGCGAGACCTGCGCCTCCACCCCCATGCTGCTGAAAAATGCCACTCCACATGCCGCGATCACGAACTTTGTTGTCAGAGTCAAGCCGGGCGAGTTATGCAAGCCGGCTGCCAAATCAGCATCGGCCGGAAATGCTCCCTGAGGCTTACTCCAGCATCCAGGTCACCCGCACGTATGCGTTCCGCGGAACCTCCGCCATATGCCCGGCCCACGAAATAAACTCCACGTGTGAAGGGTCGAAGGCGTTCTGAACGCCCCCCGCCGCGACCAGCCTCTCGTTCGGTCGCCAGCCCTGGTAAATATCGGCCCGCGTATAGCCTGGCAATACCACCGGCCGCGCTGCCACGCCAGCGTTGGGCAGCGAAGAAACCTGAAACAGCATCACATCCAGTTGCATCCGCCCCGGCGGGTCCGCGCGGTGAACGGCGCGGCGAAGCTCACTCGGGCGTCTACTGGGAGGACCAACGAAGGCGACAGCGCTCCGGTTCGCTCAGCGATTGCATCCGGCCGCCGCGCCGTACGCCAGCTACTTGGCAATTGACACGTCGGTCGATGGATTCAGTCCGATGCGCGTCCCGATCGCTTCGCCCGAAACGATCAACTCCACGCGCCGGTTCTGCTGCCGGCCCGCCGCTGTGTTGTTGGGCGCGATCGGCCGCGTATCGCCGAACCCGGCCGCCGAGAGGTTGTCCGGAGCGATCCCTTGTCCGCTCAGGTAATCGACCGCCGATTGGGCGCGCTTCACCGAAAGCCTCTGGTTGAAATCGGCGCTTCCGGTGCTGTCGGTGTGCCCTTCGGCCGCCAGCTTTAAGCCCGGATGTGCCAGCACGATCCCCGAGAGCTTCGCCAGCTTTTCCCGCGCCACCGGCCGCAGCGTGTATTGCCCGCTATCAAACAGGACATCCGCCATCGTGACCACCAGCCCCCGATCGGTATCCTTGGTTTCCAGCACCGCGTTGAGCTGCTGCAGCAGTTGCGCGCGCAGCTGTTGCTTCTCCTGCTCGGCCTGCTGGCGCAGCCGCTCTGCTTCCGCCGCTTCCCACTGAGCCTTTTCGGCCGCGGCCGCTGCTGCCTGCTGCGCGGCTTCCGCCTTGGCGCGTTCCGCCGCTTCCTTCGCCGCCGCCAGCTCGGCAACCAGCCGCTTCTGCTCGGCCGCCGCCTTCTCTGCTTCGGCCGTCGCCCGCGCCGCGTCAGCCTGCGCCTTGGCTGCTTCCGCCTGTGCCCGCCGCGCTTCTTCCGCCTTCCGCTCCGCTTCGGCCTGCTCGCGCTGCCGCTGCTCCTGCTCCGCCTGGCGCTTGGCCTCGGCCTCGCGCGCCGCCGCAGCCGCCCGCTCCTTGTCGAGAGCCTCTTCCTCCTGCCGCTTTACCGCGATCACCCGCGCATCTTCGGCCGTCTGCACCGTCTCTCGCGCGATCATGATCGCCGGCTTGCGCTGCTTCTGCTGCAGATATTTCTCCGATTGCTGGAGTGTCGTCTGCGCCTTCTGGAACGCGTCGCTCGCGTACTTGTCGGCGCCCGAAGACTGCGCAATCTGCATCGCGTTGCGCGCCTCATAGATCTCCACCGGAATCGACGGGTCGGGCTTCAGCTGCAACACATTGGCCAGCTTTTGATATTGCCCGCGCTGCAGCAGCTCATATTGTGCGTCGATGATTTCGAACTTCCCGAGCGTGTCCTGTCGAACCTCGTTTTCCATTACGATCAGGTCGCTCGGCTGCGTCACCGAGAAATACGGCTCCGCCGTCACAATCAGCCCGAACACCTGCAAGTCGGTCGTCACGTTCAGATGGCTCTTGCCGCCATCCAGCAGAATCTCGCCCAGGTTCTTCGGCCGCCCTTCCGGCGATACCGCCCACAGCACGTACGTCAGATACTCAGCGCCGAATTGGCTCGGCGACCCGATATCGCGGAAGTTGGCGTCGATGCTGATCGCTCCCTGCCGGCTCTCCACCCGCGCATGTCCTTTGGCGGTCCGCATAATCGCCGTGCCCGCGAAATCGATCTCGGTCGCACCGCTGCGATGCCGGTAATTGATCGCCTTCGTCGATTTGGCGACTGCGTTCACTTTGAACACCGCCGTCGGCGGCTCCGCCGCTTGGGCGTCAAGCCGAACCCCCGATATTGTCAAGAGGAACGCTAATAATGTCGTTTTCATCACAATAAGCTCCGTCCCAATGTGCTCCCGATCACCATGCATTCAAACGGCCAGCTTTGGAGGGCCGCGCACCTCTTTCCCAGCAATGGTTTACGCGGACTCGCGCCCCTGGAGCAGGGAAAATTTTCCCCGCTGGCCGAACGGGATGACCACAGGGCTACCGGATGTCAGTCCGCCTGAGCTTTCTGATATCATCAACGCCTGCAAAGGAGGGCTCCCCCCATGCCGAAGTTTCTCATCGAAGCATCGTACACGCCCGAAGGCTTGCGCGGTCTGGCCAAAGACAAAGCATCCGGACGGCAGGCGGCCGTTAGCGAGGCGTTAAACTCTCTGGGCGGCAAGCTCGAGGGCGTGTACTTCGCGCTCGGCGACGCCGATGTTTATGTCTTCTGTGATTGTCCCGACCACGTCACCGCTGCCGCTCTCGCATTGGCTGTCTCTTCGACAGGCCTGGTCCGCACCAAAACGATTCCGCTCATGACCGCTCAGGAAACCGACAAGGCGCTGGGCATGAAAACCGCGTACCGCGCACCCGGCACGGCGAAGGGGGCAAAGGCGGCGAAGGCGTAAGCAATCGCAGCCCGGTTCGGGCCCTGCGGGGCCCGAATTCCGCCTAGCGGGCCGTCGTCCGTTTTGTCGCCTTCGCGAATTGCAGCGAGCCGGCGCGATACAGCCGCCTCGGTATGGATTGCACCACGAATACCAGAGCTTTGTAGATCCCCCCCGGCACCACAAACAGCTTTCCCCGCGCCAGCCCTTCGAGCGATGCATCCACCACGTCTTCCGCCCTCATCCACAGCCGGTCCGGAATCGCCTTCCGGTCGACATGCGCTACGTCATGGAACTCGGACACCGTAAAACCTGGGCATAGTGCTTGCACCTTGACGGCGGAACCCGCGCCCTTTAATTCCATGTAGAGCCCTTCGGTAAACGCATTCATCCACGCCTTGGTCGCCCCGTAACTCACGCTCCCGGGCGTTAGAGCGAAGCCGGCCACCGATGACACATTGATCACCGCGCCTTTGTTCCGCGCCATCATGCCCCGCAGCGCCGCGTGCGTGAGCACCAGCGTCGTCAGAACGTGCAGCCGGTGCATCTGTTCCTGGCCTTGGAGAGCGGAATCAGAAAACAAGCCCATCACGCCGAAGCCCGCGTTGTTCACCAACAGCTCCAGGCGCGGCTCGGAGGCAATGCGGTCCGCCACGCGATGCACGTCGCCCTCATCGCCCAGATCGGCCACGATCACTTCCGCGCCGCCGATTTCTTGCGCGAGTTGCTCGAGCCGCTCGCGCCGCCGCGCCACCAGGATCAGCTCGTATCCGTCGCGCCGCAACCGTCGCGCGAACGTCTCTCCGATTCCGGCGGAGGCGCCGGTCACCAATGCCCGCGGTTTCTCGTTTGCCATAGACGGCTCTTCAGTCTGTCTCCAGCAGTATGCTCGAGCACGTCAGGCCGGCTTCGGCCTTCATCAACTCTGAGATATCGAGCTGTTTCACCCGCCATCCCAGTCTCTCGAGAAGACGCGCGGTGAGAGGATGCGCCGATGGCACCAGCGCCGTATCGCCGATTGTGAGCACATTGGCCGCCCCCGGCTCTTCTGCCGGTATATCCACAATCTCGTAACCGTCGAACTCGGCGGTATCGATCCACGCGCGATTCGCCAGGATCCGCCGCTCCCCGACCGCGCAGCAAGCCGACTTCAAGTGCAGGCAGCCGCGGACCGGCACGCCACGCGCGATATAGCCAAACGGTCCAACGATTTCCGCCAATTGACCGATTCCCGCCTGGTTGGTGCGCGCGGACAGCCCCACGAACAGCGTGGCCCCCATCCGCAGTACGTCGCCGCCTTCCAGCGTGGCCGGCGCGCGCAGCCAGTCGAGCCGCCGGAAGCGCGCCAGCACCGCCGCCAGACTCTCGGCCTCTTTCCGGCGCGACGCCGCGCCCATGCGCGTCATCACCGCGACTTCCTCCACTACCACCGCCGGATCTTCCACGAACATGCAGTCGGGCAACCCCGGCTCGGCGGGCAGCGAAATCACCTGCGCCCCAAGCGCGCGCAGGCACTCTTCATATTCCCCGTGCTGCCGCCGGGCTAGCTCCACGTCAATTTCCTGACGCGTCAGATACCCGAGCTCGCAGCGGTTGATCTCCGGGCTGACGGCGCGGGTAATGGCGGTGAGCATCAGGCGCCGGTCTGTGTCCGCTATTTCGGTATGTGCTTTTCCAGCATCTGGCGCCGCACCACGGCCCCGTACACGTTGCCGGCCGAATCCACGCCGACGCCTTCGGCCCCGCTGTGCTCTTCCGTGGTCGATTCCATATCTTCGATGAAATACTTCACCTGGCCGGTTTTCGCGCTGCCGATGCGAATGCCTTTTTTCCAGCCCGGCTCGTCCTTGCCCCACGACTCGGAATCGGCCACGTACATCGTATCGTCCTTGGCAATGAAGATCCCGCTCGGCCGTCCCCATTGCCGCCAGGTGTCGATATAGCGGCCGTCCTGATCGAAAATCTGAATCCGGTTGTTGTTGCGGTCGCCGACGAACAGCCGCCCCTGCGAATCGAACGCCAGCGTGTGTGGCGCGTTCAGCTCGTCGTTGCCGGAGCCCCGCTTTCCCCAGGACTTGATGAACTTCCCGTCCTTGCTGAATTTCGAAATGCGGTCGTTGCCGTGTCTCGGCCCCGAGTGCCCCTCCGAGACGAAGATATCGCCGTTGGGCGCAATGGCGACATCGGTCGGTTCATCGAACAGGCCAGTCTCGGCGCTCGCTACGCCCGCCTTACCGAGCGTCATCAGAACTTTGCCTTCGGGGCTGAATTTGAACGCCTGCATCCCTTTGCCGTCTTTCATCTGCTCGTCGGTCACCCAGAGGTTGCCCTGCGGGTCGACCGTCGCGCCGTGCGGGAAAATAAACATGCCTTCGCCCCAAGCCTTGAGCAGCTTGCCCGATTTATCGAACTTGAGGATGGGCGGCTCCGACCGGTCCGCGCACGAATTGTCATGACATCGGTGGACCACGTATATGCTGCCGTCCGGAGAAACTTCAACCGCGGTCACCGCCGCCCACGGCGCGCCGTTCGGCGGATGGCCCCAGTCGCGAACCGTGCGGAACGGGTTTGGCAGATCATTCAGCGGCTGACTGTCGGTTTCACCGTACGCGAAAGCCGCAAAGCATGCAACGAACAGCGCGATTCTCATGGGCCTCTCCGCTTTATGTCATCGCCAGCTCGGTGAACTTCAGCATCGCCAGCCGTTCCTCGCGGTTCCAATCGCTCACGGCTTTCCATTCAGTATCGATCAGCATGGTCGTGCGCGTTTTCGCATCGAAGGCCGGCCACCGCGGAATTCCCGGATGGCTCGGGTTTCCATTGCGCGCGAACGCCACCCATGCCCCGCTCAGTTGATCGGCCAGCGGCTGAATTTCCGGGCCCGTGCCCACCAACTCCGGCATGTGCCAGACGTTGTTAAAAACGAACGGAATCTCCAGACAATGCGGCGAGAACCGGATGCCGTCCTGCACCGGAGTCTTCCAGTTCATCGAATAAAGATACGCCGGCGCCTTCGCGCGCGCCGCTTTTCGTTCCGCCTGCAGGTTGGCTTTGGTCGGGAACGCCAGAATCGTGAAGTAGAGCTGGCTCGGCGTGGCCTTCGGACGCGTCTTCCGGAACAGCTCGACCACGCGGTCCGGATCGCCGCCGAGCCGTTCCCGCAGCCGCGCACGCATCGTGGATTCATCAAGCGCCAGCAGGTCGGGCGAGGCGAAATACGTGCCCTCGGTCTCCGCAGTACCGATAATCACGGGAACGTCGGCGGAAACTTCCGGCGCATCGGGATCGAATGGATCACGCGGCAGCGCCTTGCCATCCACTACCGGCCCCAGCCGCAAGCCGGTCGTCGCCGCCAGCAGTTTTTCCGCTGGCAGCGTGTGCAGCTCCGCGATTTGGTTCGGCTTCAAACCGAGATTCGATAAAAACTTTTCCGTGTTCTTTTGTGCGGCATCCCGCGACAGTTGCTTGAGCGTCGATCCGCTCTCGACAATCGCCTTGTGAAACAGCCCCTTCGCCGCCGGCATCGCCAGCAGCGTGCTCACCTTTCCGCCTCCGCCCGATTGCCCGAAGATAGTCACGTTGCCCGGATCGCCGCCGAAGCGTTCGATGTTCGTATGCACCCATTCCAGCGCCGAGACCAGATCCAGAATGCCCACATTGCCGGAGTCGGCGTATTGGGCCCCGCCGATCTCCGCCAGAAACAGGTGCCCGAAAACCGTCAGCCGATGGTTCAGCGCAACTACAGTTACATCGCCCGCGCGCGCCAGGTTGGTGCCGTCGGCGGCCAGCGTCGTCCCCGAGCTATACGTGTAACCGCCTCCATGAATCCACACCATGACCGGCCGCTTTCGGCCGTCGTTCACGCCAGGCGTATACACATTGAGCACCAGGCAGTCTTCCCCGTGCGTGGCATTCGAGCGCAGCCCGAACCCGATGGCGCTGGCCGCCGGCATAACTTGCGCCGCGGTATGCCCATTCTCGAAGGCGTTGCGGACACCGCTCCAGGACTCCGGCTTGCGCGCCGGCAGAAACCGGTTCGCGCCCGCAGTGGTCGCGCCGTAAGCAATCCCGCGAAAGACGTGAACTCCGTTGTTGACGATGCCGCGAACTTTACCGGCGGTCGTATCGACAACCGGGCTTTCCGATTTCGCGATCGTGGGAGCCGCCAGCGCCGGCCGGGCGAGTAAAGCGCCGCCGGCGAGCGAGGATTTTAACAGGGTCCGTCGATTCACCATAGCTGTCCTCCGTTTCCAAAAACGGGCCTCTTGGGAGTATATTCCAACCGGATGCCGGCGCGTACCCCGTCTGGCCGACACCCCGTCTGGCCGAGCCGGGATTCCAGTCTAGGCCTGCCCTGGCGGATAGTGTTTTTCCAGGCAGTCGGGACACAACCCGTGGCTGATTCCAGCGGGAGGCCGGATCAGAAATTCCCGAACCACCTCCCAATGGTCCCCCGCCCCGGCCCGTCGCGCACGCCCGCAGTGCATACAGATGGTGATCGTGCCGGCCGCGTCCCGGTAGTCGTTTTCCCAGGGTTCGGACATTTGAAATTTGTTAGATTCGCGCGGTACAAATACCAAATTGCTTGAAAATTAGCACCCGAAGTTCCATGATTATCGAGTTGGTCGTCGAACTGCGCAATACGCAACGTGCACTGCAACGTTGCAATACTGTAAAATCAACGAGTTACTCTCCCGAATACCGATGTCGATGCACGGTGAGGGCCCGCCGCTGATTCCTGCCGAACAGGTGCGCCTCGCCCTGGAGCGGGCCCTCGCGGCGCCGGTGTTTGCGTCGAAAAGGCGTGGCGAACTGTTGCGGTATCTTGTGGAGCGCGCTCTCTCCGGCGCGGGCTGCGAGATCAGCGAGTACAGCATCGCGCTCGACGTTTTCGGCAAGCCCCAGACATTTGATCCTCGCAAGGAGTCCACCGTGCGCGCCGAGATGAGCCGCGTGCGCAAGGCGCTGGCTGACTATTACGGCAGCACTGGTTCGGCTGAGACGTGGCGCTTTGAGTTTCCCGCCGGCGGGTATGCGCCCGCTTTCGTGCGGTGTCACCAGACGGCGCCCGCAAAGCCGAAAACCGTTCCCCGCCATTGGTTTTGGGCCGCAGCTCTGATCGCCGTAGCGGCGATGGTGGCTTGGTTACCGGCGGTGCGTCCTCCGGTCCGCGGGCGGCCCGATCCCGAAGCGGCCGACCTGGTGCTGAAAGCCCGCTCTCTGCGCGGCTATGGAACGCAGGAGAAATTTGACCAGGCGGTAAGCCTGCTCAACCGGGCGATCCAAAAGGATCCCCGGTATGGCGAAGCCTATGCGGAATTGGCGTCCACCTATGCCGCCGCCGCGACCAATTCCTTTGTCGATCCGCAGGCTGCGGCGCTCAAAGCCTCCGCCGCCGCCGCCCGCGCTCTTCAACTCGACCCCGCCTCTGGCACGGCTTATGCCGCGGCCGGCTACGTCCATGCCATGGTGCAGGATCAGTGGAAAAAAGGCGAACAGGAACTCCGCGCCGCCTTGCGCCTGCTCCCGCAGGATGCCAGCATTCACCAACACCTTGGGCTGGTTCTGCTGGTGCAAGGCCGGTTTCCGGAAGCTTTGGCCGAGGCGCGCGCCGCCGCGGCCCTCGATCCGCTGGTGCCCGGCACCGGCACCTCCGTAGGAATGGTTTACTTCATGCAGCACCGCTATCGCGACGCCCTGCAGGAATGGCGAACTCTCGCCGCGCTGCACCCGGATGCGCCCGCCTTCCACACTCTGATCGGAATGGCTTTGGAGGCGCAGGGCCAGTATTCCGAAGCCGAACGGGAATACCAATCCCTGGCCGCCCAATTCCCGCTCACCTCCAAGCTCCGCATGATGCATCTGCTGGCGGTTTGCGGGCTGAAGTCCCAATCCCGGCAATTGGTGGAACAGGTCGAGACGAGCGAACCCGACGCCGACCCGCTCGATTTCGCCGCTACCTATGGCGCGCTCGGCGACCGCGATCGCGCCTTTGCCTGGCTCGAGCGCGCCTGCGGCCAGAAACACTCGTGCTGGATGCTGAAGGTGCATCCTTTTTTGGATCCGCTGCGCAGCGACCCCCGATATCCCCCGCTCTTGAAGCGCGCTGGGCTGGGATAACGCGTTACAGACGCGCGAGCGCGCTCATCACGTCGGCAGGCTTTTCGAATGCCACCAGGTGTCCCGCTCGCGGCACCAGCGCCACTTCCGCACCCGCAATATGTTTCTGAAAGACTTGCGCGTAGACCGGCGGAATCAGTTTGTCGCTCTCGCCCCAGATGATCAGCGTTTTGGCCCGGATGCGATACAGCCGGCTCGCCAGTCCCCGCTCGGGAATGGGAAACAGAATCTTGCCCGCCGCCCCCAGTTGCCGCGCGTTTTGCACTAAAAACCTCTGCAGGAATTGCGGGTCGCCCAAATCCATGCCGGCCGTGAGTGCCTTCGCTCCGGCGGCCACGTCATAAAAGAGGTATTGCGGCAGGTCGTACGGCATCATGGCAAAGATGTCGGGAATCGGAAAATCATCCAGCCACAGGCCGGCCGGCGCGATCAACGCCAGCCGCGAGACATCGTGCGGCGCCAGCGCCGCCATTTCGCTTGCGATCATCCCGCCCATCGAGAATCCGGCCAGGACCGGGTCTTCCACGCCGAGCGCTTCGACTACGTCCCACGTGTGCAGCGTGAAATCGAGCATATCGCGCAGTTCGGCACATTCTTCGCTGTCGCCGTAGCCGGGCACCAGCGGCGCATACACGTGGTACCGCGCGGCCAGCGCGTCCAGGAATCCAAGGTCGGCTTCAACCCCTCCGGCGCCGTGCAGAAATACCAGAGGCTTCCCCTCGCCTCCCTCGTAATAGCGGACCGGAACCCGGTGCGTGGCAATCGTTTTCAGTTCCATGGCTCAGGCCCCTACCAGCCGCTGCCCCAGTTCCGCCGGAATCGCCCGCTTGGGCAAGGGATGGCACCAGAATCGGCCATCGTCGTCATACTCCGGAAACATGTTGCGCAGCTTCGGCATTACTTTTTCCGCAAACAGCCGCGTCGAGTACATGCATTTGTCCTTCGGCATGTCGCCGATCTGCATCAGGCAGAACACGTTGCCCACTCGCAAACCTTTGATCAGATCTTCCATGCGTTGCCGGACCGTTTCGGGACTCCCCGCGATCACGTGTCCGTTCTCCACCAGGTCCTTCCATGGATGCTCCTGAAACAGCGTGCCGGGCGCGTATTGCGACAGCACGCCCTTTTGAATGGTCTTGATGGTCCGGTAGCCCGGCGCGTCCGCAAACCCGGGATAAACGTGCAGGCAGCGGTTATAGAAATAGTGGACGTGCGGCGCGTAGAGGCGCTCGGCTTCGGCATCGGTATCGGCTACGCAGATGAACTGCGCGAAGCCCGCACGGTAGGGCGAGGCGTCAGGCGCGTTCCGCTGCGCCACCCGTTCCCAGTAGCCGTCCATCAACTGCTTGCCCCGAATGTACCCGCCGAAGCTCAGGTAGGAGTACGAGTAGGTGTGATCGATACAGAAATCGAAAGTCTCGATCGAGCCGCCGCCCGGAATATGAATAGGCGGGTGCGGCTGCTGCACCGGCCGCGGCCACAGATTGACATATCTCAGTTTGGTGTACCGCCCATTGAAGGCAAACGGCTCGCGCTCGGCCCAGGCGCGCCGGATCAGCGTGTGCGCTTCCGCATATTTCTCGCGCGTCAACCCCGGAATCGTGCCGTAGCAGTAGTTGGTGTCCATCGACGTGCCGACTGGAAAACCCGCCACCAGCCGCCCGCCCGAGATGCAATCGAGCATCGCGAACTCCTCGGCCACGCGTAGCGGCGGATTGTAGA
The DNA here is from genome assembly GCA_035295805.1 of Bryobacteraceae bacterium. GTDB lineage: Bacteria > Acidobacteriota > Terriglobia > Bryobacterales > Bryobacteraceae > PSRJ01. The sequence continues at coordinate 93,265 of DATGII010000136.1, forward strand.
GTGCGATCGAGGCGCCCAGCACCACCAGCGCCACGTTGTCCGTGCGCCGCGCCAGGCCCGCGGCGATAATGTTCGGCGAAGGCATCAGCCCGTAGCCGTTCTGGTGATGCTCGTTGACCCCGATGCCGTCGAACCCCAGCGTGCCTGCGTACTCGAGCAGGTCCATGTACGTGTTGTACAGTTCGTGACCCTTGACGGGATCGAACAACTTGGCATCGATGTCCACCCACACGGACCGGTTCTTCTCCCTGAAATCGTCCGGCAGGTACGGCCACGGCATCAAATTGAACCAGGTGAATCGCATGAATTTCCCTCTCCAAAATTCGGCGCCCCTAGCCTAGCACAACTGCGTTCGCACCGCGTCAAAACCCAGTCAAATCCGCGCCTGCTCCCGCCCTGGGCCGGGACGATACAGTAGCATGGAAGTTTACATTGCGAAGCCTTCTGTTCGGATCAGGAGTTGTGCATGAATCGTTTCCCGCGCCGGAAGATCGCTTTCCGGCTCTTGCCCGGATTACTCGCCCTGTTTTTGGGCGTTCCCGCTTTCGCGCAAATTAATCTGTCCGGCGTCTGGTCCAACCGGCTCGACGAAGACTTTCCGGACCGCTTGGCCGGCCCCGAACTGGGCGACTACGCCGGGCTGCCCATCAACGCCGCCGACCGCCTGCGCGGCGAAACCTGGGACGCGTCTTTGATCACGCTGCCCGACTACCAGTGCCGGGTGCATCCTTCCGACTATGCCTCGGCATTCGCCGACATCCGCATCTGGGAAGAGTATGACAAGGATACCCAGAACCTGGTCGCGATTCACCTCCACCATTTCGCGTGGGGCACGGAGCGGACTATCTGGATGGACGGCCGACCGCACCCGCCCGATTACGCTCTGCACACCGCCATGGGCTTTTCCACCGGAACGTGGGACGGCGACATCCTGACCGTCACCACCGATCATTTGAAAGAAGGCTGGTTCCGGCGCAATGGGTTGGCGCGCAGCGATCGCGCCGTCGTTACCGAGCATTTCATCCGCCACGATGACCAGCTCACCTGGGTGACGATGGTCGACGATCCGGCCTACCTGGAAGAGCCGCTGTTCCGCTCGCGCGATTACGTCTTCAGCGTCGCCGGCCAGATCGCGCCCTATCCCTGCGAAAGCGTCGAAGAGATCATCCGGCCGCGTGGCGTCATCCCCCACCATCTGCCCGGCTCCAACACGTTCCTCAAGGAATACCAGCAGCGCCACGGGATCCCCGAGGACGCCGCGATGGGCGGCGCCAAGACCATGTATCCGGAATACCGCGCCAGGCTGAAGGGTGCTGGCGTGCAGCCCAAGTGAGCCAGCATGAGAAACCGATTGCCTCCAACCCTGTTCGCCGCTGCCGGATTGGCTCTCGCGCAAGCGCCCGCGCGCCCGGCCCGCGCTCCGCAGAACTTTGACACCGTCGAGGTGCACACGCTCCCGGCGCAGGGCAATGTCTATATGCTCGTGGGCGCCGGCGGTAACATCACGGTTCAGGCCGGCAAGGACGGCGTGCTGCTGGTTGACAGCCAATATCCGCAGGTCGCCGACAAGGTTCTCGCCGCCGTGAAGAAAATTTCCGGCGAACCTCTTCGCTACATCATCAACACGCATTATCACGCCGATCACACCGCCGGCAACGAGCGCTTGCGCAAGGCGGGCAGCACCATCGCCGGGGGCAACGTGGCCGGCGATCTCGGAGCCGAAGCCGCCGAGGGCGCCCAGATCATTGCCCACGTGAACGCGCTCGACCGCATGAGCGCGCCCACGGGACGACAGGCCGCGGCGCCGCAGGGCGCCTGGCCCACCGATACCTTCATCGGTAATGAAAAGAAGCTGTGGTTCAACAACGAAGGCGTTGATATCATCCATATCCCGAACGCGCACACCGATGGCGACAGCATCGTGTTCTTCCGAAAATCCGACGTCATTTCCACCGGCGACCTGTTCGTCACCACCAGCTATCCGATTATCGATGTAGCCGCGGGCGGCACCATTAACGGCTATATCGAAGCCTTGAACCGCATCGCCGATCTCATCATCCCGGTCTACGGACAGGAGGGCGGCACGCTCGTCATTCCCGGCCACGGGCGCCTCTGCGATCTGGGTGACGTCCTCAACTTCCGCGAGATGACCATCATTATCCGCGACCGCATCCTGGACATGGTCCGGAAAGGCATGACGCTCGATCAGGTGAAAGCCGCCAAACCAACCTTCGATTACGATCCGCTGTACAACCGCGGCGGCTTCTGGACCGCGGATATGTTTGTCGAGGCCGTGTATAAAACCCTCGCGCCCGGCAGTGGAGGCAAACCATGACGGCCCCGGTTTTGACAAGGCTCGCGCTGATGCTCGCAGCCCCGCTGTATTTGTGCGCTCAGTTCGGTGGGCCGCCGCCTCCGCCGCGCGGGCCGGCCCGGACCATCGCGCCGATTGACGTGACCGGTTACTGGGTTTCGATCGTGACTGAAGACTGGCGGTTCCGCATGATCACTCCGCCGAAGGGTGACACCGAAGGCGTTCCTCTCAACCAGGCCGGACAAAAAGTCGCGGCCGCCTGGGATCCTGCCAAGGATGAAGCCGCTGGCGAACAATGCAAATCCTACGGCGCGCCGGCCCTGATGCGCGTTCCAGGCCGTTTCCACATCACCTGGCAGGATGACAACACCCTCAAGATCGAAGCCGACGCCGGAACCCAAACGCGCATCCTGCACTTCGCCCGCGAACAGCCTCCGTCCGGCGCGCCAACTCTGCAAGGCTATTCCCAGGCGGAATGGGTCTTCGCGCTAGGCGGCCGGGCCGGCCGCGGCGGTGAAGGGCAGCCCGGAGCCGCCGCTCGGCGCGGCGGTTCTCTGAAAATCACCACGACGAATTTGAAGCCCGGCTACCTGCGCAAAAACGGAGCCCCGTACAGCGCCGGCGCCGCTGTGACTGAGTGGTACGACCTGCTGCACGAGAGCAACGGAAGCACGTGGATGATCGTGAAAACCGTCGTCACCGATCCCACCTATCTAAACCGGCCCTTCGTGACCAGCACCAATCTCCGATTGCAGCCCGATGCTTCGGGCTGGAATCCCACCGCCTGCGAGGCGCGGTAAGCAAGCTTATCCGCGTTGATCTGCGACCAGATGTTTTT
>DATGII010000137.1:0-6183 GCA_035295805.1 Bryobacteraceae bacterium
AGGAACGAGCTCAGCATCCCGAGCTGATAGGCCGCCACCTGCGTCCGGCATCCGGCCGAAATGAAGATCCCCCAAAACAGCGTGCCGCAAAGGAAGATGCACGTCGAGACTGCCAGCGTCAGGATACTGCCGCGGAACGGCACATTGAAGATCGCCACGCCCATAAGTAAGGCGATCGCCGAATCCGTGAATCCTACGACGAAGTACGCCAGCATCTTGCCCAACACCATTTCGGCCGGCCGTAGCGGCGTCGACAGGATCTGCTCCATCGTCCCCATCTCCCATTCCCGCGCCACCGTGAGCGACGTGAGCTGCCCGGCGATAATCATGAGGATCACCGCAATGAGTCCCGGCACCACGTAGTTTTTCGATTCGAGCGAGCTGTTGTACCAGACTCGCAGGCGCGGATCGATCGGAGGCGCCGCGTGGCGCCCGTGCTGATTTTGAAGCTCGACTGCGGTTGCCGCCGAAAAGCCCCGCACAATATTCTCGGCGTAGGTCATGGCGATGGCGGCGGTGTTGGAATCACTGCCGTCCACCACGATCTGCACCGTGGCCCCGCGTCCGGACCGCAGATCCTTGCTGAACTGCGGCGGGATTACCACTCCGACCAGCGTTTGGTTGGTATCGATACCGCGCTCGATATCGCGATACTCGCGAACGAAGCCCGTCACGTCGAAGTAGCGCGAGCCTTGAAACTGGCGCACCAGGTCGCGGCTCGCTTCCGTGCCGTCCTGGTCATAAATCAGCGTTTGGATGTGGTCAACGTCCAGGCTCAGCGCGTAACCGTAGAGCAACAGCATCATCACCGGCATGGCGAGCGCCAGCGCCAGGCTGCGGGCGTCGCGCGTGATGTGGTGCAGCTCTTTGATGAAGATGGCCTTCGTGCGCCGGTAGCTCATGCCGTCTTCCTTTCTTCGGCCTCAATCATCGCCACAAAGACATCTTCAAGCGAAGGCGTAATCGGTTCCAGGCGCCGGATCTCGATTTTTTCCGACGCGAGCTTTTGCCTGATGCGTTCCATCGCACCCTGCGGCTCTTCGACCACCACGTGCAGCCCGCCGCCGAACACGGCTGATTCGATCACGCCTGGAACCCCTTCGAGCGCGCGCATGGTATCCAGCGTTTCGGCCGTATCCAGCCGCAGCAGGCCGTGGCCGTCCAGATCACGTTTCAGCTCTTCCGGCGTCCCCAGGGCAATCACTTTTCCCCGATACATCAATGCCAGCCGGTTGCAATACTCGGCTTCATCCATGTAGTGGGTGCTCACAAAGACGGTGTGGCCGGTCTCCGCCATATCGTGGATCAGGTTCCAGAATGCGCCGCGCGCGATCGGATCCACGCCCGAAGTCGGCTCATCGAGAAACAGCACCGGCGGATCGTGCAGGATCGCGCAGCCCAAGGCCAGCCGCTGCTTCCACCCTCCGGAAAGAGTCCGCGTCAGCGCGTCCCGCCGCTCCCGCAGGTTCGCCATCTCCAGCACGTATTCTTTGCGCTCCCGCCGCCGCGCCCGCGGCACGCCGTACATCCCCGTAAAGAAATCGATGTTCTGGTCAACGGTTAAATCGTCGTAAAGCGAGAACTTCTGCGACATGTAGCCGATGTTGCGCCGGATCTCCTCGGGGTGCGTGCTTACGTCGAAATCGCTGACCGACGCCTTTCCCGAAGTCGGGGTCAGCAGACCGCACAACATCCGAATCGTGGTCGATTTCCCCGCCCCGTTGGGCCCCAAGAATCCGAAAATTTCGCCCTTCTTCACCTGCAGCGAAACGTGATCCACCGCCACGAAGGAACCGAACGTCTTCACCAGATCGTGCATCTCTACGGCGTACCCGTTGCCGTTGCCGTTGCCGTTGCCGTTGCCGTTCATGGCCGCACCGCTCCCTCAATTGCCCAGATGGTTTTGAGAAACGCGCCCTCCAGGTTGGGCGCGCCCGTCTCCTGCCGCATCACCTCCGGCGCCGCGCAACGAATCAGCTTGCCCCGATGAATCAGCCCGACCCGGTTGCAGCGCTCGGCTTCATCCAGGTAGGAGGTAGTCATGAAAACGGTGATCCCATCCTTCAAGAGCTGATACAAGATGGCCCAAAAATCGCGCCGCGACACCGGGTCGACACCGTTGGTCGGTTCGTCGAGAAACAGAATGCGCGGCCGGTGCAGCAGCGTGCACATCAGCGCGAGCTTTTGCTTCATACCGCCGGAAAGCCGGCTCGCCTGCCTGCCCCGGAACGGATCCATGCGCGTCATGCGCAGCAGTTGCGTGCTGAGCTCAGCCCGAAACGTGCCGGTAATGTCAAACAAATCGGCGTAAAAATCCATGTTTTCCTGCACCGTGAGATCGCCGTAGAGGCCAAACCGCTGCGCCATGTAGCCGATCTGGTCTTTGACCGCTTGCGGCTCGCGCGCCACGTCGTGGCCGGCCACCGTAGCGATGCCTTCGCTCGGGTCCAGCAAACCGCACAGCATGCGAAGCGTGGTAGTCTTACCGGCGCCGTCCGGGCCCACCAGGCCGAAGATTTCGCCCTCCGAAACTGAAAGGTTCAAATGATCCACGGCCGTCCGCGCGCCGAAGCTCCGTGTCAGGTCGCGGGTCTCGATGATCGCCGCCATTGCTTACTCCAGCACGATCTCCGCGTCGGCCGGCATGTTGGATTTCAGCTCGTGCTTGGGATTTTCGACTTCGATCTTGATGCGATAAACCAGCTTGACGCGCTCTTGCTGAGTCTGAATCTGCTTCGGCGTGAACTCCGCCTCCGAGGCAATAAAGCTCACGTGCCCGTCATAGATTTTGCCGGGATACGAATCCGTGGTCACGCGGGCCTTGGAACCGATTTTGACCCTCCCGAGATCCGTCTCATTGATGTAGCCGCGCAGCCAGGGGTGGTCGATATCGCCGATGGTCACGACCGTTGTTCCCGCGGCCAGCACCTCCCCGACATCGGCCGATTTCACCAGCACGACACCGTCCACCGGCGACGCCGCCACCGTATCGGCAAGCTGCGAATCGATCAGCGCGATGCTCGCCTTGGAGCGCGCGATTTCGGCGCGCTGCCGCATAATTTCCAGCTCCCGCCGTTTCATTTCCAGCGAATTGGCCTCCGACATCTTCACGGCGCCCCGCCCGCGCTCGACCAGCGCCGCCTGCGCCTTGATCTGTTCGGCGCGGGGACCGGCCAGCACCAGCGCCTCCCGCTCGGTCGCCTGCTTCAGAGCCGCTGTCGCGCTCTCCCATCGGTTGCGATATTGGTCGTACTGGGCGGTCGAAATATCGTCATTCTTATAAAGCGTCTGGGCCCGCTCCCAATCGCGCTTGGAGCGCTCCACTTCGGAGGCAGCCGCCTCCACCGCCGCCTTGGCGTCGAGCTTTTCTTGCGGACGCGCGCCATTCTCCAACTCGCTGAGCCGCGCTTCCACCGATTCGAGATCCGCCTTCTTCTGCTCCACATCGGCGGCAAGCGTCTGTTTCTGCCATTCGACCGAAGTTTCCGCCTGCGCCAATTGCGCCTCCGCCGACGCCAGACCGGCTGACTCACGCTCGCGTTGCGCCATCAGCTGGTCGCGGTCCAAACGGGCGACAATCTGGCCTTTCTTCACCGTGTCGCCTTCGTCCACGTTGCGCTCCACCAGCCGGCCCGCCGTCTTGAACGCGATATTGACTTCGGTCAGCTCGACATTGCCCGAGATGCGGATGCGGCTCGGGTCCTGGCTCGATGATCCACGCAGGCTATAAAGGATCGCGGCGCCGGCCGCCACAACCACCAGAATCAAAATCAATCGTTTTCTCATGAAATCTCTCCGCTACGGAATTGCCCGCCGGACCGAACCCATAGCTTGCGCCAAATCGATTCGCGCCACGTTGTAGTTAAAAAGAGCCGCGGTCTGGTTGTCCCGCGCCCGTTCCAGCCGGGTTTGCGCATCCGTCACTTCCAGGCTGTCGCTGACGCCCGCCGAATACCGCCGCCGCGCCTGTTCCAGTTCGTTTTGCGCCAGGTCCAGGCCGTCTTTCGCCACCATCACCTGGTCCTGCGCCGAGGTCAACTCGTCCAGCGCCAGCCGCACATCCAGCTCCACCTGCTCTTTGAGATCATTGGTGCGAACTTTCTCGGCATTATATTGGGAGGCCGATTCGGCGCGCCGCGCGTCGCGCCGGCCGCCGTCAAAAATAGGAAGCCGCAGCGAGATGCCGTAGGTGCGCGTCGGCAGCACGGTCGAAAAACCGGCGCCGCTCGAACCATAATCGCCGAGCGCCGCCAGGCTGGGCAGCCGCTCCATCGCGGTGGCGCTGGCGGAAAGCCGGGCTGTCGACTCGCGCTCCTGCTGGGCTTTGTAATCCGGCCGCTCTTTGAGCGCCTGCGCGCGGGCCTGCTCGAGTGTCACCGCGTCTACCGGCAGATACTGCAGCCGGTCGGTCAAATCGAGATCGGTATCCAAGCGCAGCCCCATCGCCCGCAACAGCCGTAAGTGGGCCGCCTTGCGATCTTTCTGCGCGACCAGCAACCGCTGCTGGTCGTTGGCCAGTTGCACCCGCGCGCGCGTGATCTCGATGCCGGTGCCCGTCCCCGCCGACTTTTGATTTTCCGCCTGCGTCAGCACCGCTTGCGACAGCATCACGTTGGCCTGCGCCGTATCGACATCGGTGTCGGCGCGGACGGCCGCCAGGTACGCGCGGGCCACCGCCGCCGCGACCTGCTCGTTGACATTGTCGGAGTCTGCTCGGGCCGCCGAGACTCCCGCCTTCGATGCCTGATACTGGCGAATCGAGCTCAAATTCAAAACGCTCTGCGAGCCCGAGACCCGTGCGTCCATTGTGTTGAATGGTCCGACGAAAACTGGAAAGGAAGCACCGGGAAACGGAAGGTGCGCCAGCGTGATCCCCTGCGCCGCCAAGTTGGCCGTCCGGTTCTCATACAGGAAAGCGCTTTCAAAATCGGGCAGCAGCGCCGCGCGCGCCTCTTTCGACCGCAGATTTGCCTGCTTCAGGCTTTCTCCGGCAAGCTGAATCTGCGCGCTTCCCTCCGGCGAGGTCGCAATCTCCACCGCCCGTTTCAGCGTCAACGGCAGCGGCCCGCGGTCCTGCGCTGCCGCGAGGGCTGCCGCGATTCCCAAGATCGCTAGGATTCTCACTGGTGCACCTCCGGAGTGGCGGGGGCTTTCAATCCTCCGCTCAAGAAAACCATCAGCCGGCGCATCGTACAACGGAAATCCGCCGGCTGTGGTTCGCCAATCAATTGCGAGAACGGACGCTGGCCGCAGACCGCATGACTCATGGCGCCGATCATGAATTGCGCCCGCGACGACAACTCCGCGTCCGGCAAATGGGGCAGCGAGCGCCGCAACACGTCAAGAAACCGCGCCAGCGTCGGCTGAAAATGCTTGGCCACCACGGCGGCCAGCAGGCCCTCGGCGTACATCCGGCCCATCAGCCGGACGAATTGCGGGTTGCGGCTGCCTACTTCGATCATGGGCTCAAAAAACGCCGACATTACCTTTTCCACGGGCACCGGCCCGCCTCCCGCTTCGGCTTCGAACCGGTCAAGCAGCGCCAGTCGCTCGGTATTCACCCCCGTCGCCTTCTGCAAAATCAACTCGTCCAGAAGGTCCTCTTTGGAGCCGAAGTGATAATGAACCGCGGCCAGATTGACTCCGGCCTCCCCGATGATGTGCCGCAGGGAAGTAGCCGCATAGCCGCGGTCGGCGATCAGACGCTCCGCCGTGTCCAAGATCCGCTGCTTCGTATCAATCATATGTTTTAATCGATCGTATCAATTATTCGTCTGAATGTCCAGGCAAACCTGGGCTGGCGCCGCTGAATGTTGCAGGACTACCCCGTTCCCCTGTATCCTATTAGTTTCCCCGTATCGTTAGTCTCGCCTTGAGTGGGAGGACTGCGGGAGCACGGTCTGGACGGGTGGCCGAGCGGTTAATGGCAACAGACTGTAAATCTGTCGCTCCTTGCGAGCTACGGAGGTTCGAATCCTCCCCCGTCCACCAGAGGATTTCGTAGACTGTTTTAGGCGGGCCGTTCGGTTGGCGGCCCGGGCGCGAGGGCCGTTGTAGCTCAGTTGGTAGAGCGCGTCCTTGGTAAGGACGAGGTCACCAGTTCAATCCTGGTCATCGGCTTCAACCTCGCTTCGGATGTCAGGCGAAGGTTGTCCCGCCGAAGCCCGCAAGGGCGAAGGCGGA
>DATGII010000138.1:0-32237 GCA_035295805.1 Bryobacteraceae bacterium
TCGAAGCTCACCCGCGGCGCCAGCTCCTCCGCCGCATAACCCGCCAGAATCAGCCGCCCGGCTTCTCCATCCACGTGGCTGAGCCGCGTGGAAGCCGCCACTACACCCTCCAGACCCTGTATCACGCCTTTATGTTGCGTCCTGCCCGTTATGTTGTCAATATTGATTCAGAAATCAATATATGCGAGCCGAACCGCGCTATTGGACCGCTGCCGAGGCCGCCGCGGCTTTGGGCGTCAGCCGTGCCACCCTCTACGCCTACACGAGCCGCGGCCAACTCCGCTCCGAACCCGTCCCCGGCCGGACCCGCGAGCGCCGGTATTACCGCGAAGATATCGAGCGTCTGCAGGAGCGCAGAGACACTCGACGCGATCCGGCGAAGGCCGCCGCGCGAGGTTTGCACTGGGGCAGTCCCGTGCTCGATTCGAGCATCACGCTCATTCAGAATGGCGCGCTCTACTATCGCGGCCGCGACGTCTTAAAGCTCGCCGAGACCGCCGCCCTTGAACAGGTCGCCGCGTTGCTGTGGGAAGAGCCATCGGAATCATTGACGATCTTTCACGCACCGGCACAACGCCAATTATCGAGGCTGCAAGGCATCGCCCCAGACCCGTTGACCCGCTTTCAAATGGCCTTGCCGCTCGCGGCCGCATCCGACCCGGCGGCGCACGACCTCCGTCCCGCCGCGGTACGGCAAACCGGCGCGCGCATTGTCCGGCTGTTTCTCGCCGTCATCGCCGGTGCCGAAAGCGCCCTTCCCGCTCACAATGCGCTGGCTGCCGCCTGGACGCGGCCGCTGGCCGCCCCGGCTCTCCGTGCCGCGCTGGTGCTCTGCGCCGACCATGAACTCAACGCCTCCGCGTTCACCGCCCGCTGCGCCGCCTCCGCCGGAGCCTCTCCCTATGATGTGGTGTCGGCGGCATTAGCCACTCTGCGCGGCAGTCGTCATGGCGGTGCCAGTGAGCGCGTCGCAGCCTTGTTCGCCGAGGCGGGCTCTCCGGAACGCGCCCGCGCCACCATCCTCAACCGCATGCGCCGCGGAGAAGATCTCCCCGGCTTCTCTCATCCGCTCTATCCGGCCGGCGACCCCCGGGCCGCCCTGTTGCTGCGCCTCGCGCAGGCCGCCGACAATCGCGCCGGATGGCGTTTCGTGCGCAGCCTTTGGAAAGCCGCCTCCGCCGCATTGCAGGATCAGCCCAATCTGGATTTCGGGTTAGTCGCCCTGGCCCGCATGTATCGCCTGCCGCCGGGCGCGCCGCTCCTGCTTTTCGCACTCGCCCGCACCACGGGTTGGATCGCGCATGCCCTCGAACAGTACGCCGCGGGCGACTTAATCCGCCCACGCGCCCGTTATACCGGTCCGCCTCCTCAGGAAGCTTTGGCTTACCGGGGCGCGGCCCGAGGGAGCATCATTCGCAGCCGGTAGTCCCCTTGGTCAGACAAATCGAAGACTTCGGCGGCGCTGGGATCGGCATGCCGCGGTCCGACATCAGCTTCACCAGCAGCTTCTCCGCTTCTGGATGCGCGATCGCGGATTGCACGCCCACCCGCACCAGGCCGCGCGCCCAATCGAGCGGTATCCAGGTCAGCCCTTTCATCGCGCCGTTCACCGTGTCGCGGCTGCCCATGTCGTGCGCTTCCAGGTTCGCTCCCTGGTCCACAAGCAGTTGAATCACTTCGGTGCGGCCTTTGTGCGCCGCGCCGTGCAGTGCCGTGCGGCCCTGATCGTCGGCTGCGTTCGGATCGATCCCCAGGTCGAGACACATCTTGACCGCTTCCACGCTTTGCTCCGGCGACCACTCGAACGTCACGCCTTCGACCCACCCGATTCCGGCGGCCACTGCCAGGGCCGTGTCGTTATGCGCCGTGGCGATCTTCGGATCGGCGCCCTTCGCCAGCAGCAGTTTCATCAGCGTCACATCGCCCGATTGCGCCGCGCGCAGAAACGGAGTCGCGCCGTCTTCATACAGCCACTGCATCGTAAAATTCGTCCGCGTCTCGGTGGTGTCGCCTTTGCATTCTTTGTCCGTGGACTGCGCCCCGCAGATCCGGGCGTTGACGTTCGCGCCTTTCTCGAGCAGCAGCTTGATATAGTCGAGATGGTCCATATCCGGCCGGCGCACCGGATAGTCGCCGCTCTCGATGTTGCGGTTGTCCGTAGCCAGATATAGCGGCGTCCAGCCGCCTTTGTTCGCGAGGTTGGGATTGGCGCCGTGATCGAGCAAATACGCGGCCAGCTGGTAATGTCGGTTCTGCGTCGCCACTAGAAGTGGGCTCCAGCCATATAGCGTAAGCTGGTTGACGTCCGCGCCCGCTTCCACCAGGTCTTTCGCGCAATCGAAGCATCCTTCGCGCGCCGCATAAGCCAGCGGCGTCAGGCCGCCGCCATCCTTAATCTGCGGTCCCCGGAAGAACGCCTCCACGTCAAAATCATCGGCGGAAACGCCACCGGCGCCGGCCCGCGCGCCCGCTCGGGCGCGGTTGAACCGCAGTCCGCCGGCGCCCTGCGCCGAATTGAGCCGCTGCTGCACGCTGGGCGCGATATTGAGCCGCGAGTTCCGTGTGTCGGGGTTGGTCGCCGCGCTCTTGTCCGCTCCGTGTTCGAGCAGTACCTTCACGGCTTCCGCATGCGACTGCTCAGCCGCCCACATCAACGCCGTCGTCCCGCGCAGACTTTCTTTCGCGTTCACATCCGCTCTGTGGTCGAGCAGCACTTTGACGGCGGCCACGTTGCCATTTCGCGCCGCCATCATCAGTGCGGTCTCCCCGTTCGGCCGCCGTTCGTTTGGATCGGCGCCGGCTTCGATCAATTTCTCGATCATCGCCGCGCTGCCGTTTTCCGCCGCCAGCGAAAGCGGTGTCGCGCCGTCGCGGTTGGCTGACTTCACATCCGCCCCCGCCCGGATCAGCACGTCCGCCAGCGCCAGGTCGTTGCGATACGCCGCCCACTGGATAGCCGTCGCCCCGTCCGCCTGCGCCGCGTTGACGTCCGCCTTCTGCTTGAGCAGCGCTTGCACTGCCGTCGCATCGCCCCTCATCGCGGCATCCGCCACCAGGCTGTTCACCGCGCCATTCGCGGCCAGCGACACTCCCACCGCCGCCGCGCACACTGCGAACGTATATCGGAAACGCATGCTCCCCTCTCCTTCCGGAGATGGGCCTGCTTACACGAGGCCCGTTAAGAATCCGGTGCTGTCTCCCAGGCTGTCCTGGTGCACGCCATACAGGTTGATGATGCTCAGCAGCAGGTTGCCCGTGGTAATCGTCTTGGTCGGAAACGCGAGGTGCCGGCCGCCTTTCAATTGCCCGCCGGCGCCGCCCAAAAGGATGTGCGGCACGTCATAGTGCAAGTGCTGGTTGGAATCGCCCATGTTGGTTCCGTACAGCACCAGCGAGTGATCCAGCAGCGTGCCGTCGCCGTCCTGCGTCTTGGCCAGCTTGTCGATGTAATATGCCAGACACTTGACGTGATACTGATTCAGCTTCGAATATTCGGCAATGCGGTCCGGATTCTCGGCGTGATGCGAGCCGCCATGGAAGCTGAGGCTCGGCACATCACTGGCCGGATACGCGCGGCCGGTCAGGTCGCGGGCAAAAAGCACGGTCGAAACGCGCGTGATATCGGCCTTGTACGCCAGCACCTGCAGGTCGAAGTGCAGCTTCACATGCTCGTCGAAAGCTTCCGGAATGCCGGTCGGAACCGCCACGCCTTCGCTCGAAACTTCGCCCGTAGCCTTCTTCGCGATCTCGAGCCGACGTTCCAGCTCGCGGATGTCCTGCGTGTATTCGTCCAGCTTGGCCACGTCGCTCGCCGGCAGATCTCTTTTGAATCGCGCCAGGCTCTGCGTCACCGAGTCCAGTATGCTGCGGTCCTGCTCGCGCCGCGCGGCCCGTTCTTCCGGCGTCTTAGCCTGCGCGTCCCCGAACAGGCGCTCGAAAACAACTTGCGGGTTCAGTTCCATCGGCAGCGGCTGCGTCGGCGAGGCCCACGAAATCGAGTTGGTGTACGCGCAGCTGTAGCCTTCGCCGCAATTGCTTGAGTTCGCGCCCGGGTCTTCGATCGCCAGTTGCAGCGACGGAACCAGCGTGTCCTGCCCGATCTTTTGCGCGATGATCTGGTCGATCGTCGTGCCGTCCTGGATGTCCGCGCCGGTCGTTTTCTTCGGCTTGGCGGCGCACATGAACGCCGAGGCCACCCAGTGGTCCGCGCCCGTCACGCCCGGAGGCGGCTCGGCCGATTTCGACCACATCCCGCTCAGGATCACGGTGTGGTCCTTGAACGGCTCCAGCGGCTTCATGATGAACGGAAACTTGCCGGCTTCCAGCACCGGCTTCTCGGGAATCCAGTAGCCCGGCGCCATCCCGTGTGGAACAAAAATACCGGTGAAGCGAGTCTTGGGAGCGGCCGCGGTCTTTGCCAGCCGCGTTTGCGCGGGTAGCATTGAATCCAGCAGCGGCAGGGCCAGAGCGACGCCTGCTCCGCGAAGCACCGTGCGCCGCGAAATGTGCTTTTTTGTAATGAACATTGTGATTGACTCTCCCTATTGTCTCTCTTCTTCCCTTTTCCCCGCAGAACGCTTTAGCGCGAAGCGCGCTGCTGGGGCTCTGGCGCATTCGAACTGATCTGTACCTTCTGATTCATCTGGAAGGGTTCGCTCTTCACGATCCCCAATACCAGCGACGAAAACCGGTAATTCGTTTTCTCGGCCTCATGCACGATCGAGCGGATCAGCGGCATGTCGTAATACTCTGTGCCGCGCCCCAACCCGTAGATCATCAGCTTCTCCGTGACCAGCCGCACAAACTGCGGCGAATACCGAATCAGCGCATTCCGCAGGTCGACCACGCCGTTGATCTTGGTGCCATCCACCAGTTGTCCGGCGGCATCAATCGGGCTGCCGTCGTCGGTGGTCCGCCAGGCTCCGACCGCGTCGAAGTTCTCCAGCGAGAACCCGATCGGGTCCATAATTTTGTGGCACTGCACGCAGTCCGCCCGCACCCGGTGCGCTTCCATCTGCTGCCGCATCGTCGGCTTGGCGCCGCCGTGTACCGTGCTCGCGGTCTCTTTCAGAGGCGGCACGTTGGGTGGCGGGTTCGGCGGGCTCACACCCAGGAACATCGCCATGATCGTTTTGCCCCGTACGGTAGGCGACGTCCGGTTTGGATACGCCGTCACCGTTTCGACGCTGCCCTTCCCCAGCAGCCCCCGCCGGTAATCGAACTCCGGCGGTAGCGTCACCCGCCGGAAATTACTGCCGTAGATGTTCGGTATACCGTAGTGCTTCGCCAGCCGCTCGTTCAGGAACGTGTAGTTGCCGTCGAGCAGTTCGAGCACGCTGCGGTCCTCATGCACAATGCTGTCGACGAACAACTCGGTTTCCTTGCGCATTGCCTTGCGGAGGTTGTCGTCGAAATCCGGAAACTCGGCCGTGACCGGAACCTGCGTCTGCAAGCCCCGCAGTTGCAGCCATTGGCCGGCGACGTTGATCACCAGCTGATCGGAATGCGGATCGGCCAGCATGCGCCGCACCTGCTGCTCCAGGACCGCCGGCTCATGCAGCTTGTTCTGGGCGGCCAGGTTCAGCAACTGGTCGTCGGGAATGCTGCTCCATAGAAAGAATGACAGCCGCGATGCCAGTTCGAGATCGCTGATGTGGTACGGCTGACCGGGCTTCACATTCTCCGGCTCGGTCTCCTTGCGGAAAATGAATTCCGGATCCACCAGGATGCGCCGCAGGGCCATCTCGATGCCGGTGTCAAAATTGCCGCCTTTCCGCCCCTGCTCATAGAAGCCCATCAGCATTGCCACATCTTCGTTGTTCACCGGACGCCGAAAGGCGTGCCGCGCCAGCGTGCCCACAATCTGCCGCGCGCAGCCGGTTTCCTGCGCCGTCGCCGCCGGATGGCAGGTGAAAATTTTGCGCCGGCTTTCCGAATCCGAAGCGCCCTTGGCGTTCATTGGTCCGTCGATCGTGATCTTTCCCACGTGCGGGAAAAACTTGAAGCCCGGAAGACCGCCGGTCTCGATCGTGCTGCGCAGGAAATGCTGATCCAGGTCATTGCCCGGCGCGTAATTGGTGGCGAGGAACGTCACCACTACCGTGTGCATCCCCGCTTTCGCCGGAAACTTGAAATTAAATGTGCCGTCGGAGCGAACTCGTTCTTTGTCCCAGTCGAACAGCTTCATCCGCTCGCCGTCCATCAGGAACTCGAGCTTTTCTCCGGTGATTTCGCCGAACGGGTTCGTGTCACCCATGTTGCCCTTGCTGATCGGCGTGATCTTGATCGCGTAATCCCCATCTGCCGGAAATTCGTATTTCGCGAGCAGCCCCCCGCGCGTTCCGAACGGCATGCCTTCGATGTGATAGTCCTGCGATGTGTCTTCGGGCACACGAAACGTGGTCTGCACCGGACTGTTCACGTCGCCGATTGCTAACCGGCTGATCTTGCCGGCGGCTGCCGTGTAGCCTTCGAGCAGCGCCGGAGAGAGCGACAATCCCCCCGCGACATTGTCGAAACCGCGCGTCGAATCGTCCGACGGTAAATACTTGCCCGGTTCGATTTCCAGCGCCAGCAAATCGCGGATCACGTTGGCATATTCGGTACGGTTTAGCCGGTGCAATCCGGGTGGCGGCACCTGGTCTACCCGGTGGCGGTCCAACTCATTTTCCATCCAGGTGATCATCGCCTCGCGTTGATCGGCCGCGGGCCGCGGCATTCCTGACGGCGGCATCATGCCGGCTCGTAGTTTGCGCACCACCAGTTCCCATTTCTCGGCGTCTTTTTCGACACTGCCAGTATCGAGCTTGTCGATGTTCAGGCCGGCTTGGGGAGTCTTCCCCGAGTGGCAGGCAAAGCAATATTGCTTAAAAAGCGCGGTCTCCGCGGCGGGAGAGGCGATGGTGGCGGTCTCAGCCGGTTTGGAAGAGGCCGGGGTCTGGCCGTAGAGGACAATCGCGACCGATGCAATCGCGAGGGCCCCGGCCATGATCAATTTTTGATTCATTACGCGTTCGCTTCCAACTGGTTTTTGGGGATAATATTTCGTCCGACCTCTTGAAAAGACGTCGCGAGAGGCCGCCGAGGTAACTGCATCTAGCAGAAACCACAGCCTAAACTAATTACATCGTGGGGAACGGAGCCTGTCAAACCTAAATTGGGGTAATTGCGTACTCGGACGAATTTTAGCCTTTTATTTTCAGTTACTTATAGCATAAAAATCGTGCCGCAGAAGCCTTAGTGGGTTATTGTCAACTATTGGGCAAACCAATTCACTTCTTCTCGGTCTTTTGATAGCCGGACGGAACGGCAAACTCTGAGTCCGGGATGGAACTGGTGGAAAAGCCCGACGACTCGATGTTCATTTCAAACAGGGAGCCCCCGCCGCCGCCGCTAGCCCCGCCCATCCGCGCGAGCGCATTCCGGGCGGCATCGCCGGCCGGACCTTGCTGCTTGGCCATCTCTTCGAGCCGGGCGCGCGCTTGCGCCATTCCCGCCTGCATCTGCGCTTGCTGCGCCTCATTGCCGGCTGCCTTGGCGCGAATCACCTGCAGCACCGGTACGCCGCCGCCGCTGCCCGCCATCCTCTTTTGCATTTCGACGATCACGTTTTGCATCTGCGGATTGCCGCCGGCGCCGATTGCGGCCCAGGGGAACTTCGGCGCGTTTTTCTGATAGAAGTTGCGCAGCTCAGATGCGCCTGGAACGTCGGGCGAGAGCCACATCGACATTTCGATCTGCATGTTCATGCCGGCCTGCCGCGCTTGCGGATTATCCATCGCCATGGTCATGAGCAGTTCGCTGGCTTCGTAGCCGTTAATGTTCTTTTTCTGACCGGTCTCTTTGACCTCGGCCTGCAACTTGGTGTTGACGTCTTTCAGATCCTTCCCGATATCGCTGAAGGGAGTCACGGAATAGGTGTGATCTTTATTATCGATACCGGTAACGGTCTGCGCGTCGAAATCCAGGATGATGGCTCTATCCGCCGTCTCGATCTTCATTTTCTGGCCCTTGAAGTAATATTTCGAGCCCTGCATGCCGGCCGCCGCCGCGCCGGCGAAACCGCCAGTGGCCTTAGGAGCGGTCGCGTAGCTGAAATCCGCATGCGCGGTAAATGCCGTGGCCAGCGTGATGAATAGAAGGTTTGCGCGCTTCATGTAAAATCCTCCGGATCAAACTACACGTAGCTCAGTTGAGCCGGGCGCGCAAGCGCAGCCCGTCACGCTAATGTGATCCAGAAACCTTTTCCGTGACATCGGATTTCGGATGCGCCTTCGGCAATTCCTTGCGCGGCAGCATTTCGGCGCGGTTCGCGGAGTCATAGACCACGCTCGCCAAAACGGCCGCGGCCTGCATCAGGTCCGTAGGCTGGACATGGTCGAGCGTATCCATATCGGAATGGTGCGTGACCGTGTCATATTCGAGCGGGTCCTGGATGAACTGAAATC
Organism: Bryobacteraceae bacterium; assembly: GCA_035295805.1. Lineage (GTDB taxonomy): Bacteria > Acidobacteriota > Terriglobia > Bryobacterales > Bryobacteraceae > PSRJ01. Next base: position 8,448 of record DATGII010000138.1, read on the forward strand.
CGGGGAGGCCGACATCATCGAAAGAGAGGTGGTCGGTGCCGCCCGTGTTGCGGATGGTGACGGTGGTGACGCCTTCGTCACGGAAGGGCGCGAGCCACTGCTCGAAGATCGGGCGCATCGCATCATTATTCTGCAGGTAGACGCCGCGGATTTTGCCGCTGCCGTTATCGACGTTGAAATAGCCAGACAGCTTGGCGTGGGCGGCTGCGAGCTTCATCGTATCGGGATCCCCGAAATGCTCCTTAATATAGGCTTTCGAGCCCCAGAGGCCCTGCTCTTCACCGCTCCATAGCGCAATCCGCACGGTGCGATCGAGTTTCAGGTCCAGCGACTTAAGAATGCGCATGACCTCGATCATGACGGCGCTGCCGGCGGCGTTATCGGTGGCGCCGGTGCCGGAGTGCCACGAATCGAGGTGCGCGCCGATCATGACGAGCTCGTCTTTCTTCGCGCCGCCGGGAATTTCGCCGACCACGTTGTACGAATCGGCGTTGCGGTCCGAGCACTCGGCCTGCAGATTCAGGCGCAGTTTCACGGCAATTCTTTTATCCAGCAGGCGCAGGATGCGATTGTATTGCTCGTGCGAGAGAACGAAAGTCGGCGGCGCGAGCGGGTCCTTGGCATCGTAGGAGCCGGCCGCCTGAGCGAATACCAGCCCGTCGCGCGAAGAGTCGCTGGTGTTCAGCACCGCGAGGACGCCTTCGTCGCGCCAGAACTTCACCCGCTTTTCAATAGTTTGCCGGCGCTGCTCGTTGAACTGCTCGCGGACCCAGCCGGGAAGGCTTTGCACGAACCGGCGCTCCTGCTCGGGGTCTTCCGGGAATTTCAGATTGCTCAGGTCCGAAAGTTTGGCCACCGGAAGCGGCGCGACACCGAGATCGCTGAGCTCGCGATCGGTATAGCGCGAAAACAGCGGCTGGGTCTGAGAGCGGACATCGCGCAACGGCGCGAGCATGACGATTTTTCCGCGCAGCTTGCCTTTCCAGGCCCTCATATATTGGTTGAGGTCGGCTTCCAGCTTCTTGGGATCCTGCGACTGGCGCCCGTCGCCGAAGGGTGTCAGGATCGGCTCCCCAGTGACGGCGCCTCTGGTGTTATCGGACCATGCGAGGGCGGCGGCATCAAGCGAGGCGTAGCGCGGCTCGAGCATTTCCAGCGACGACTGCTTCAGCGACCAGCTGCGGGCGATCGGACCCCATTTTTCGAGGTGCACGTTCTCCAGCCCGTAACTCTGCAAGCGCTCGACGACCCAGTCGGCTGCCTGGCGAAATTCGGGTGACGCGGTCAGGCGCGGACCATATACGTCGGTGAGATAACCAAGGGTATCCATCACGCGGGAGTTATCGAACGCCTCGGTTTTAATGCGGCCCACCACGCTGAGATCGGGACGGTCTTGCGCGTAAACCAATGAAACCGCAGCCAGACTCAAAACCAGACAACGCATCATGCGCCGATTATACGGACCACCGCGCGCGGGAGCAATGGGTGCGGCAGGGCTTTTGCGAATCGGCCTTTTCCGCCGCGCCGGGCCCCCTCGCAAAAAAATTCAGAATTCGCTGACGCAGAATAACCGGACCTTGCGCGTTACGAAGCACAAGGGTGAATCCGAAGCACTGGCTTCCCTAGTATCGCGGCCGTCGTCCGTCTCCTGGCGTTCTGCTCCACGCCATCGTCGGAGCGCCGCGAAAGACGCTGCACCGGAAAGGCTGGAGTTCTGAATGCGCCGGGTAATCTTCTGTCTCGCTTTGATGTGTGGGGCTTCCGCAGCTCGAGCCGATGTCGTGCTGAATTTCGATTCACTGCCCGAATTTACGGCGGTCACCAACCAGTTTGCGGGCCTGGTCTTCTCGGATGCGACGGTTCTCTCGGCAGGCAGCGGCCTGAACGAGATCGATTTCCCGCCGCACTCCGGGACCAACGTCGTGTTCGATGACAGTGGACCCATGTCCATCAGCTTTCTCAGTCCCGTGGATGCCTTCGCCGGCTATTTTACCTATGCGGAATCTCTCACGCTAGAAGCATTTGACGCCTCCCATAACCTCCTGGACGTCGTGCACTCCGCGTTTTCCAACAATACCGGCACGGCGGGAGATCCCCAAAGCAGCCCTGACGAATTTCTCAGCGTCAGCTCGCCAAGCCTGATTGCGCAAGTTGTGATCACGGGCGACCCGTTGGGCGGCTCGTTTACTCTCGACGATGCCACCATTTCGGCGCCGGCTTCCTCGGTGTCGGAGCCGGCCTACTCGGGTCTGCTTTGGATGGTCGCGGCCGGCCTGCTGCCTCTCTTCGGCCGGCGGAAGCTTTTACCGTTCGCCGGCAACGGCCGTGAAGGTGGTTTGCGATGAGCCGAAACGATCTCATTCGATTGCTTCTGGTCGCCGGGATCCTGGCCGCTCGGCCCGCCCTCGGCGCACCCGCCGTCGGGGCGCCCGTCTCATCCCAGGCCGGTATCGTCGTGGCCGTAGCCACGCAGCTGAAAGTCACCAGCCAGATCACGCTTGCGCCTACCGATCCGCCCGTGGTTGCCAATGGCGTCAACCTCCTGCGGGTGGATGCCTCCGGACAAACCCTCGCGATTCTCGGCGTAATGCACGACGATGGCCTCAATGGTGATGCCGCGGCCGGCGACGGCATCTATACCCTGCTTTTCACAGACACCGAGACCGCCGCCGGCCAGTTACGGCTTCAGACATCGGCGGCCTTTCGCGGCGTATTGCAGCGCGTCAAGTCGCCCGTGACAGTGATCCCGGTTGCGGCCAGTGCCGGGTTGACCATTTCCGCGACGCCCACGCCCGCGCCGAACGCGGCCGGCTGGAACAACACCAATGTGGTTGTCAGCTTCACCTGTTTGGGCGGGACCGGCGGCATTGCCGTCTGCCCCGCGCCCATCCTTGTATCCACCGAAGGAGCCGGCCAGCAGATCTCCGGTACGGCGCAAGACGCCGCCGGGAATACCGCCACTGCCACCGTGACGCTGAACATCGACAAAACACCGCCTGCCGTGACCGCCGCCGTCGCTCCGGCGGCGAATTCCGCCGGGTGGAACAGTGCTCCCGTTACCGTTACTTTTACCTGCTCGGACTCCAGCAGCGGCATCGATCTGTGTCCCGCGCCGGTCTCCGTCACCTCCGATGGCACGCAAACGATTTCCGGGACCGCCCGCGACAAGGCCGGCAACGTCGCCTCCGCTTCCGTGGCTGTCAAGGTTGACCAGTCCGCCCCCACCATCACCGCAACGCCCGCTCCCGCGCCGAATGCCGCGGGATGGAACAATTCCACGGTGGTCGTGGCTTACACTTGCGCGGATGCCGTGAGCGGCATCGCCACCTGTCCCGCGCAGAGCATTGTCGTCGCGGAAACCAGTGGCCAATCCGTCACGGGAACGGCAGTCGATCAGGCCGGCAATTCGGCGACAGCCTCGACAACCGTTAAGGTGGACAAGACACCTCCGGTCGTGACTGTCACGAGTGCGAACGGGGCGACAGTCACGGCTGCCGCGCAAACCATTTCCGGCACGGTCGCCGATGCGCTCTCGGGTGTATCCGGTGTGACTTGCGCGGGCGCCGCCGCCACGGTCGCGAATGGCACATTTACCTGTACGGTGAACCTGGCGGTGGGATCGAACTCGATCACGGTAGCGGCCACCGATGCCGCCGGTAATTCGAGCACCGTCGGCGTCGGGTTGGTGTACTCTCCGGCGCCCCGAATTACCCTGACGCTCCCTACCAACCTGAGCTACTTGAATCTCAGCCCGACCACCGTCACAGGCACCGTGGACGACCCCGCGGCCACCGTAATCGTGAACAATGTCGCGGCCCCGGTCGGCAACGGCCAGTTCAGTCTTTCGCTGCCGCTGCAGGAAGGGCCCAATCTGATCACCGCCTCCGCCACCAATGCGGCTGGAGCAGTGGGGACCGCGAGTATTCAGGTAACCCTTGACACCACCCCTCCCCACGTCACGGTTACGTCCCCGCAAGACCAGTTCGTCACGACCGACTCCTCGATCTCGATCAGCGGAAACGTGAATGACATCGTTGTCGGGACCGTGAACGATCAGCAGGCGCAGGTCACGGTCAACGGTCTGGCCGCGCAGGTGTCCAACCGGACTTTTCTCGCAACCAGTGTCCCGCTCAGCATCGGGCCCAATATCATTCAGGCAGTCGGCCGCGACCGGGCGGGCAATGCGGCGACTACCCAGATCACGGTGATTCGCCAGGCTCTCGCGGCGCAACCGCAGATCCAGCTGATCTCGGGGAACAATCAGTCCGGGATTATCGGCTCCGCGCTCACAACACCTCTTGTCGTCGCGTTGATTGACGGTACGGGCAAGCCCGCGCCGAATCAGACGGTCCTGTTCAAAGTCACCCAGAACAACGGGACCCTGGCCGCCGGCGGAGCGCCCGCTCCGTCGCTTGCCGTCACCACGAACGCACAAGGGCAGGCGCAGGCACAGTGGACGTTGGGAACCCGCGCCGGCGCGGGCGGCAACACAGTGGAAGCCTACGCCGTCGGTTTCAATGGCACCGCGATTTTCAACGCCAGCGGATCGCAGGGCCCGGCGGCCACGATCGTGATCGATACCGGCAATAACCAGGTCGGCGTGGTCGGCCAACCCCTTCCGAAACCCCTGATTGCGGTGGTGGTGGATTCCGGAAGTAATCGCCTCGCGAACGTGCCCGTTACGTTCACCGTGCAGCAGGGCGGCGGCAGCATCGCGGGGCAGCAGAGCGTCACCATGAATTCCGATTCCGATGGCCGCGTTGCCGTGACGCTCACGCTGGGATTCCAGGAAGGTAGCGGCAATAACCTGGTCCAGGCGAATTTTCCCGGCAACACGAGCTTTCCGGCGAGCTTCACCGCCTCCGGCCGCGCGGCCGGAGATCCCGCCAAGACCACAATCAGCGGCGTTGTGCTCGACAACAGCAATCTGCCGATCCCCGGAGTCACGGTTCGGGCTGTTCTCACCAACCTGTTGAACTCCAACAGCGCCTCCATCAACGCAGCGATCACTGCCCAGACTGATGCCCAGGGGCAGTTCAGTTTGACGCCGGCCCCCGTGGGTTATGTGAAGCTCCTGGTCGACGGCAGCACTGCGCAGCGTCCCGGAAAATACCCGACTTTGGATTACGACATGGTCACGGTCTCCGGGCAAACTAACACCGTCGGTCTGCCCGTCTATCTGCTGCCTCTCAACCCGGCCAACCAGCTTTGTGTCACGTCGTCAACCGGCGGGGGGACGCTTACCGTTCCCGAAGCGCCCGGCTTCTCGTTGACATTCTCGCCGGGCCAGGTCACGTTTCCCGGAGGAAGCAAGGACGGCTGCGTCTCGGTGACCGTGGTCCATGGCGATAAAGTCCCGATGGTCCCTGGCTTCGGACAGCAGCCGCGGTTTATCGTGACCATCCAGCCGGCGGGCGCACTCTTCAATCCGCCCGCAGCCATCACGATTCCGAATGTCGACGGCCTGGCCCCGCGCGCCGTAACCGAGATGTACTCGTTCGATCATGATATCGGTTCCTTTGTCGCCATCGGTACCGGAGTCGTCAGCGATGACGGTTCGGTCATCGCTTCCGCCAAGGGAGTTGGAGTTCTCAAGGCCGGCTGGCATTGCGGCGGCAACCCGGCGCCGGGAAGCGGCTCGGTAGCCCACTGTCCGGATTGCCAGGAGTGCGTGGGGGATCAATGCGTCGACAAACATTACACGGCCGACGAATGTTGCAATGCCATCACCCCCAGCGATCCTCCCGGCTACGTAACGGCTGGCTTTGTGGCGTGCTGTAACGGCGGCCCCGTGGTTTGTCTCAACAACGGCCGGTATCCTGGCGGCGGCGCGACTGAGAATACCCGGCGCGACTGCGCCATGGTGCACGAGCAAAAGCATATTACCCAGGCCTCGTGTCCCGCGGGCGCCGGGCCATGCCCGACCGAACTCGAGGTGCCGGGCAATGAGGCCGCCCCGGATGAATGCGATGCCTATCGCGCCCAGATCGATTGCATCTACGACGACGTGCAGTTGCTCGGTGCGAACTGTGATGCGACCTGCAGGCAGACTCTGCAGAACGAGGTCGACTTCCTCATTAACACGGCCAACTCGATTTGGGGGGGCTGTATCCTTCCCGGAAGGCCGCCGCTCGCGGACCTATGAGGCCGCATCCCATGACGCGCGCCGGGCGAAATTCAGGCCGTCTGTATTTCCTGATAATCACCGTGCTCGGAATCCTGTCCTCGCCGGTTCTCCTCGCGGCTGCCGATCTTTCCCAGGGAAAGCCGGCGCGCCCGCTCGGGCTGGAAGTCGCCGTTCCCCGGCATCTCGCCGACGGCGAGGAGTTCCGCTTGCCGATCGGCGAATTGCTCGCACACGGCAAGCTCCTGTTCGACGCGACCTGGACCGATCAGGAGGGCGGCGGCCGGCCGGCCACCAAAGGAACGGGACGGCCTCTCGGCGATCCGTCTCACCCCCTAGTTGGCGCACGCGCGTTCAATCGTATCTCCGGCCCCGATGCCAATTCCTGCACCGGATGCCACAATGCTCCCTACGGCATCTCGGGTGGCGGCGGGGATTTCGTCACCAATGTCTTTGTGCTGGCGCAGCGTTTCGACTTTGTCTCCTTCGACCGCCAGGATGGGGTCCCCACGAAGGGAGCCGAAGACGAGAATCTGGCTCCGGTGACTCTGCAGGATGTCGGCAACTCGCGCCGGACTACGGGAATGTTTGGGGCAGGCTATCTGGAGATGCTGGCCCGCCAGATGACTGCCGACCTCCAGCGCATCCGCAATACGATCCAGCTCGGCGAAACCAAAGAGCTCGTGGCCAAGGGAGTTCATTTCGGCAAGTTGACGCTCACCCGCGACGGCCTCTGGGATGTCTCGCGCGTGGAAGGACTGCCGCGGTTAAGCCTCCTCAGCACAGGTTCCAACAATCCACCGACCCTCGTCATCCGGCCGTGGCACCAGGCGGCCAACGTCGTCTCTCTCCGCGAATTCAGCAATAACGCCTTCAACCAGCACCATGGCGTTCAGTCCACCGAGCGCTTCGGCATCGACACCGATCCGGACGGAGACGGCGTCATGAATGAGTTGACGCGCGCCGATGTAACGGCCGTCAGCTTATATCAGGCGGCGATGCAGGTTCCCGGCCGGGTCATTCCCAACGATCCTTTGATTGAGAATGCGGTTCTCGAGGGTGAGTCGGTCTTCGCGAAAACCGGCTGCGTCTCCTGCCACGTTCCCAGCCTGCCGCTCGAGCGTTCCGGCTGGATGTTCACCGAGCCCGGACCGTACAATCCGCCGACCAATCTGCGACTCGGTGAGACCCAAACCATTTCCATGGACCTGACGAGTCCGCTGTTGCCGCAGCCCCGGCTTCGGCCCGCGACGCCCGGCGCTTCCGTGATCCAGGTGCCGGCTTATACCGACTTCAAGCTCCATGACATCTGCGAGCCGCGCGATTGCGAGCCGCTCGACATGAACCAGAACCCCTGGTCGCCGAAGTTCAAGGCCGGTAATCGTTACTTCCTCACCAAGCGCTTATGGGGAGCGGCCAATGAGCCGCCCTACATGCACAACGGGATGTACACCACCATGCGCCGCGCCATCCAGGCTCACGCCGGCGAGGCCGCCGCAGCGCGCCAGGCTTTTCAGAGTCTGACTCGCGGCGAACAGGATGCGCTCATTGAATTTCTGAAGACTCTGCAGGTACTGCCGCCCGGTGTCAAAGACCCGGTGGTGGACGAGAACTTTCACGCCAAGGTTTGGCCGCCTGTTGTATCCGGCGTCAAGCCTGCCAATCTGGAGCACCCATGACGAGATCTCTTTGGCTGTTAGCATCCGCTCTCGCGGTATATGGCGCCGAGCCTCCGGCGGCTCCTCCGGACACGCCGCCGGAAAGTGTGCGGATCGTCGTCTACTCCGATTTCCAGTGCCCCTTCTGCCGCCAGTTCTCTCAGCCCTTCCGGCAACTCATGACCGAGGGCGTGGACGGCCTCCGGACTGACTTCGAATTCAAGAACTTTCCGCTCAGCTTTCATCCCAATGCCCAGCTGGCCGCCCAGGCGGTCTTAGCCGCGAAGGAGCAAGGCAAATTTTGGGAGATGCATGACCTGCTGTTCGCCAATCAATCGGCTCTGAAACGGGAAAACCTGCTGCAGTACGCCCAGCAGCTCGGGCTCGACATGAACCGGTTTCGCCAGGATCTGGACAGCGATCGCATCAAGCAGGCGATCGATCGCGACAAGGCCGACGGCACGAAGGCGAAAGTGGAAGCCACCCCCACGATCTTCATCAACGGCAAGCAGTATACGGGGAGCCGCCCGTTTACGGAGCTGAAAAAGCTGGTCGCCGGCGACCACCTGCGGCGGCGCTCCATTTCGGAAATTCCCGACCGCATGCTCAGCAAAGGCGCAGCCGATGCCAAAGTGACCCTTGAGTTCTTTGCCGACCTGCAGAGTCCGGTGAGCCGCCCCGCCGTTGAGGTGCTTGAGGAATTGCTGCGCCGCTATCCGGATTCCGTGCGCATTCAGTTCCGCAATTTTCCTTTGGTGTTCCACCCTCAGGCGGAACTGGCGCATGAAGCTGCCATGACCGGCGCCCGCGACGGCCACTTCTGGGATTTCGCCGCATATCTTCTCGACCACCAGGATTCATTGCGGGAACAGGACCTGATCGCCTACGCGGGCCGGTTAGGCTTGGACCAGTCCCAATTTGCCGAAGCCATGCGGAAGCATCGCTATGCTCCCCGTATCGATGCCGATCTGGTCCAGGGCCAGGAGCGCGGCCTGCGCGGCAGTCCCGTCATCTTTGTCAATCACAAGCGCATCGATGGCGTGCCGGCGCTGCAAGAGCTGACCGGCTACGTGGAAGCGGAGCTGGCGGCAACCAAATGACGCGGGTATCGGCATGACTTTAAACCGGTGGGCGAAGCTGGCGGCGCTGGCGATGGCGCTGGGGGCGGGAGCGCGCGCGCAGCTCAACCAGAATTGCATCGTCTCGGTGCTCAACCGCAATGTGCAGGTCAATGCCGACGGCACCTGGGTGCTCCCCAATGTCCCGGCGGGATACGGGCCGGTCAGGGCGCGCGCTACTTGCGTGCAGAACGGGATCACCAGTTCGGGCGAATCCGACTTCTTCACGGTCGCTGCTAACGGAGCGCAGAATTTGCCGGCGATCACGCTGGGCGCCGCGACACCGATCCCCGCTTCACTGACCCTCACCGCGCCTCCCACACCGCTGACCGCCGCCGGACAAACCCTGCAGCTCACCGTAACGGCCACGTATCCCGACAACACCACCAGGGATGTCTCGGCTGCCGCGGCCGGAACCGCGTACACCAGCAGCAATCCGGCCATTGCCACCATCTCGGCGGCCGGCCTCCTCACCGCGGTCAGCACCGGCCGAGTGGTGATTCAGGCGACCAACGAAGGCGCCAGCGGAATCGCCAGCTTCCAGGTGACGCTCGGCGGAGTGTCGCATAACGGGATTCCTGACTCCTGGGCTCTCGCCAATGGCTTGAACCCGCTCGACCCGACCCTGGCGCTCGAAGATCCCGATCGTGACGGACTCACCAACCTGCAGGAATTCCAGCTCGGAACCAACCCCACCAATCCCGATACCGACGGCGACGGCCTCCGCGATGGCGATGAAGTCAATCTCTATCACACCAACCCCCTCCTCGCTGACAGCGACGGCGATTTGATCCCGGACGGCGTTGAAGTGACCAACGGAACCGATCCATTGAATCCGGCCAGTTACGATCTGAAAAAAGCCGCGGCTTCTTCCGTCTTGCAGCCGGCTTCTTTTGTCCTGACCACCAGTGCCCTGGTTCCCAATGCCTCGATCCAACTGAGTTGGAAGGTGGCGCTCATCGACGGCAAGACGACCCTCGACCTGACCGCCGATCCGCGCACGAATTACATTTCGAGCGACGTGACGATTTGTAATTTCGGCACGCCGAAGGGAATGGTATTCGCGGCCAACACGGGCGCTTGCGTCATCACCATTAGCCAGAACACGTTGAGCATGACTGCGACCGGCGCCGTGCAATCGTTCACGCCTAAAACGCTGTCGTTCGTGGCCATTCCGGGATTCGCGAACAACGTCAAAGTAAACGGCAACTATGCGTATGTCGCTGCAGGCTCAGCCGGGCTGCAGGTTGTTGATGTGACCGACCGGACAAGCCCGCGGGTAGTCTCGTCGCTTGGCTTGCCGTCGAATGCGAACGACCTGCGGATTCGCGGCAGCATGCTCTACATGGCCGCCAACTCGGGCCTGCTCGTCATCGACATTACGAATCCGCTCAGTCCCAAACTGCTCGGCTCGCTGAGCACTCCAGGCGTCGCGTGGGATGTGACGCTAGCCGGCAATCTGGCGTATATCGCCGATGGCGCCTCTGGTCTGCAAATCGCCGATGTTACCAATCCGGCGGCTCCGGCGCTGGTCGGATCGCTCGCCATCGCCGGCACGAGCAAGGGCGTGGATGTGTCGGGCCCTCTCGCCGTAGTCGCGGCCGGAACAACCGGCGTCGTGATCGTGAGCATTGCCAACCCGGCGGCTCCTCAGCGACTCGGCCTCGTGACGACTCCCGGCGACGCGCACAAAGTCGCGATCAAAGGCAATTCCGCCTTCGTGGCGGACTATCCGTCGAGCATGCAGGTGGTCGATTTCACGAACCCGCAATCGCCGGCGATCATTGCCGCCACTCAGGATGCCCTCGGCGGAAAGCTGCAGGACATCGCGCTCGCCACCATCTCCGGCGAGACCTTTACCGTCGGAGCGGACGTGTTCTTTGTGAACGGCGTTCCCTTCGTCGATGTCACCCAACCGAACAATCCCGTACCGCGGCTCATTCTGGATTTCCGCAGTTATCGCGACGATAACGGCCACGGTATCGCAGTGGATCCCTCTTACGTATATATGACCGGCGAGCAGGCGAGCATCTCCGAACTCGGCACCACCGGCGATACGCGCCTGTACATCGGCCAATATCAGCAAATCGTCGATAACGGCGGAGTCGCGCCAGCCGTTCAGATCACCTCGCCATCAGCCACGAGCGTGATCGAAGGCTCGCAGGTCACCATCAACGTCACCGCGACCGATGATGTCGCCGTCGCTTCGGTTCAGATTCTAGTGAATGGCCAGGTGGTGCTCGCATCGTCGGCGCCGCCCTTTCAGTACAGCTTTACCGCTCCCTCCTCGCCCGGCAGTCTGAACATCGTTGCCAACGCGGTCGACTACGGCAATAACACCGGCACCGCCACTTTGAACGTGCAAGTGATCCCGGATCCGTTAACGACCGTAACCGGCCGGATCGTGGACAGTACGGGGCAGCCGGTGGCCGGAGCTACGGTCAAAGTGTTCTCGCTCACCACCACATCGGCCGGGGACGGCACCTTCAGCTTTACCGGCGTGCCGACCGTCAGCGGGCATATTGTGGTGCAGGCGTCGGCAACCCCCGGCACGGCGGTGCTCGCCGGAACCTCGGCGTCGTTGATTCCGGTCGGCGGCGGCACTACCAGCGCCGGCGATATCACCATTCGTCCCATACCGGTAATCTCATCGCTGCAGCCGAACTACGGACTCATGGCGCACGCCACTACCGTCACCGTGACCGGAACCCAGCTCACGAATGCCGCCTTTGATCTGCCGGGCGGCGGCGTGGTCAGCGGTATTGTGATCAACAGCGACACGCAGGCGACGATCCAGATCACCGGTACCAATCTCGGCAATTGGGCCTTGATTGCGACGAACCCGGCCGGATCTTCGGATACGAACCTGACCAACGCGAATCAATTCCTGGTTCTTCCGTCGCAAGGCGCCGCGTTCGTGGATCTCTCGGTTCTGAATCGCGGATGGATTTCGGCCGACATTCCCAATCCCGGCATCAACATCAGCGGCGCGCTGTCGAGTCCGGTCGCGGTGCTGAACCGGGCCTGGATTCAGGCCGACATTCCCAACCCCGGTATCAACATCAGCGGGGCCCTGTCGAATCCGGTCGCGGTGCTGAACCAGGCTTGGATCCCGGCCGACATTCCCAACCCCGGCATCAACATCAGCGGGGCCCTGTCGAACCCGGTTGCAGTCCTGAATCAGGCATGGATTTCGGGCGATATTCCGAGCGCCGGAAGGATCGGGTTCGCGGCCAGCCTCGTGGTATCGGTCAACAATACCGCCATCACGACTACGGGCACGGGCACGGCCCCGGCCAGTGCGCTCGTGCCGTCGGCGCTGCAAACGCAATCCGCCAGGCCTCCCTCGAGGACCATCGAAATTCTGAACCCGGCCGAGAGCGAGACATTGCTGGCCGGACAAACTGTGCCGATCCGCGTGAACCTGCCGGATGTAACGCCGAGCGGAGCGGAGTTCAGTGTGAATGGCACGCCGTGGCGGGCGACGGCTCCTTTGGAATTCCTGTTTACCGCGCCGGCCGGAGTCGCTTCCGTCGATCTCCGCGCGGTCGTGCGGGCGACCGACGGCCGCGAGTGGGTCACACCGCTTCGTCACCTGCTCATCGTTCCGGACCAGGGACAGACCGTCAGCGGCCGCGTCGTGAGCGAGGACGGCAGACCGTTTCCGCGCGCGCCGGTGCACATCGTTGCCACCGGCCTGGCTGCCGAGTACTTCCGGTTCGACCAGCCGCTGACTGCCTGGCCCGATTTGACCGGGCGCGCCCCGGACAAGCAATCCTACGTGTCCGCCGTCAACCAGCCCAACACGCGCGGCGTGTTCGGTCACGATCCGTTCGGTACCGGCTTCGCGGGTGACTATGCCTCGCGCTTGACCGGGCGAATCCGGGCGCGCACCACGGGCAATTACATTTTCTATCTGCAGGCGCACCGCGGCTCGCGGTTGCTCATCGACGGACAGGTGCTGATTGAGATTCCCTTCGTGCAGAACGATCCGGTGGAATCTTCGGCGGTGGTGTTGCTTTCGGCCGGCTGGCACATCATCGAGGTCGATCATTTCGAGTCGGTCGGCGCCCCGAGCTTGGAACTGTCGTGGCAGCGGCCCGATTCGCCGCGCGAGGTAGTTCCGCAAGAAGCCTTCCAGACTGACGTCGGCGGCGCTCTCGCGACGGACGATCAAGGTTCGTTCAGTGCGGGGCCCGTTCCTTTGATCGTTGCTCCTCTGAGCGTGTCGACGGAAGGCCGCGGCGCTTCGCTCGTATTGAACGGAAATCTTCCTATGGAGAGGGTAAGACAATGAGAGTTCTTCGATTCCTGACGGTCTCGGCTGCATTGCTTCTGGTGGGCGCCGTCGCTGCTACGGCGCAGCCGTTCAGCAGCGGCTCCACCGGTTCGGACGGCGCCCTGACGTACACCACGCCCGGGACCTACAGCCTCGATCCCGCGGCGCTCAACCTGAATCCGGCGGGTGATAATATTTTCAATTTCACGACGATCACCATTGCCTCGGGCGTGACGCTCCGGCTGGATTCGGGCAATCTGCGCGGCAAGCCGGTAATCTGGCTGGCCACGGGCAACGTCACGATCGCCGGGACGCTCGATCTGGGCGGACTCAGCGCGCCCAACCTGGGCAGCCTGGGCGCGGATTGGATCAGCCAGCGGCTGCCGACCAGTCCCGGCGCCGGCGGATTTCCGGGCGGAGTCGGAGCGCGGCCCGGAACGGCGTCGTATGCCGGATCGGGGCCCGGCGGTGGCCCGGCGAACGCAGCTGGGTCGAATTCCTGCAAGAACAACCAGAGCAATCCCGCTTCCTTTGCCACGCTCGGCGGCACCGGATTTGGCGGCCAACCCGGATCCACCTACGGGAACGTGCAACTGGTTCCGTTGATCGGAGGTTCGGGCGGAGCCGGAGGGTGCGTCCCGGCGACGGTGACGGCAGCGGATGCCTCGGGCGGCACAGGCGGGGCCGGCGGGGGCGCGATCCGGATCGTGAGTTCAACTTCGATTTCATTGACCGGCAGCATCGACGCGCGCGGCGGCACAGGCGGAGGCGGCCGGTCGGGTGGTGGATCGGGCGCGGGCGGATCGGGCGGCGCTATTAACCTGATCGCACCGGTGGTCACCGGAACGGGAACCATGCGGACCTTTGGAGGCGGGCCCGGCGTTGCGGCCGGCGCCGGTTATGTCCTGATCAACGCCGGCACCAACACGTACACCGGTTTTGACTCCGACGGAATCGTGACGTTGCGGCCCTTGCTGGCTCCGCCGCTGCCCACGCCATCGACTCAGCCAACCATCACCGTAACCAGCGTCAACGGGGTCAACGTGAACCAGCCCGCCAAAGGCCTGTTCCTGAGCCCGGATGTCACCATCAACGCGACAGGCGCCGTGACGATCGCGATCACCGCCACAGGAATTCCGGTTGGAACCGTGGTCACTTTCAATATCCTGTCGGAATTGGGCGCGGATCAAAACATCAGCTGTACCCCGCTCGCCGGCACTCTCGCGAGTTCCACGGCGACGTGTTCGGCCTCCTTTCCCACCAGCGTCTCGATCATGCTGGGTTCCGCCAGTTGGGGAAGTTAGGCGCCCCGAATCGAGTGCCCCCGGGCTTGACTCCCGGAATTGGGGGTGATAGCTATACATCCCACTGGAGGGCACTCGATTGTCACAGAGCAGCGGCTCGAGGTCTTTTCCGCCAACCGGGCGCATCGCTCGGGCGTGCGTGATGCTGTTGGGACTCGCCATTTCAACCGCCTTCGGGCAAAACAACCAATTCGGCAACATTCATGGCATTGTGACGGACTCGTCGGGCGCCCCGATTCCCGGGGCGATGGTGACGGTCAGCGGCGCGGCGCTGCTGGCGGCGCAATCGGCCGGCACCGATTCCGGCGGCAATTACCGGTTCGAGCAGCTGCCGGTGGGCGCGTACCGGATTGTGGCCGCACAGCCGGGGTTTCAGCAATACGTGCGGGACAACATCCAGATCAGGGCGGGATTTTCCGCCGAAGTGAACGTACAGATGATGGTGGGCGCGCAGAGCGAAACGGTCACCGTGACGGCGGAAAGCCCGGTGCTGGATACGACATCGACCACGGTTTCCGCGAGCGCCAACGCGCGCACGGTAGCCGATGAAATTCCAGCGACGCGCACGATGCAGGAGATGGTTTCGATCGCGCCCGGGGTGATGCCAACCGCCGCCCCGGATCTGGGCGGAGGGGTGATCGCAAGCTTCGTGCTTTCGGCGTACGGGATTACCGGGCAATCGACGGCACTGATCGAGGGCATCAACACACGCAAGAGCAACAACAACGCCGAGGGGGACTACGATTACACGACGCTCGAAGAAATGCAGATCGTGCCGACCGGCGGCGACGCGCAGACGACCGAGCCCGGCGTGTTTCTGAACGCGATCGTGAAATCAGGCGGCAACTCGTTCCACGGCCGGGGCGAGGTCAACTACGAGAACCAGGCGCTGGAGAGCAATAACCTGACGCCGCTGCTGCGGTCGCAGGGCAATACCGCGCCGAATCTGATTCTGGATGCAACCGATGCCAGCGTGAACCTGGGCGGGCCGATCATGCGCGACCGGTGGTGGTTCTTCGGCGGCGCGCACGTGAACAATAGCCATCGCACGGCGCTGGGGTATCTCGTGAACGGCAAGCCGGGTGAGGCGTACGGGCGGCTGACGAACTGGACCGGCAAGAGCACGTACCAGATCAATCCGAAATACCGGCTGATCGGATTTTACACGCGCGAAGGCGAATATTTCCCGACGCATTTCGGAAGCCCGACGGTGCCGTTCCTGAACACCCGCGACTTCACCGAGCCGGTGGAAGAATACAAGGGCGAATTCCAGGCGACGCTGAGCCATTCGCTGGTTTTTGACTTTTTCGCCGGACATCATTTGTACCAGGCCGATTACGTCGGCCAGGCGGATCCGCAGAACATTCCGAGCATGGCCGATCTCACGACGGGGATCGCGAACGGGCCGAACCTGGGCCAGGATCACCGGGCGCGGCGGCAGACACAGGTGACCGGATCGCTCTCGTATTTTCCGGCCGGGTCTTTTTTGGGAAAGCACGAGTTCAAGTTCGGATCCACCTGGATGTTTATGTGGACGGGCACCGATGAACCGGTCGGCATTCACGGCAACTACCAACTGCTGTTTCAGACGGTAGGCGGCGTGGCGGGGACTCCGGTGCAGATCCGGTTTTTCAATTACCCGATTCCGGAGAACCGGGAAGATCTGCACGAAGGCGGGTTCTTCGTGCAGGACAACTGGCGCGTGGCCAAGCACGTGACGATCAACGTGGGGCTGCGGTTCGACGATTTCGCGACGTTCATCCCGTCGCAGAACAAGCCCGCCGGGGCGTTCGGGCCGCCCTGGGTGGCGCCAACGGGCGGCGATCCGAACATATTTACCGGCGGCGCCCAGAGCTTCCGCCGCATCGATACCGGGACTTGGCGCAACGTGGCGCCGCGGGTGGGCGTGGCCTGGGACATTTCGGGGCACGGCAAGACGGTGCTGAAAGCGGCGTTTGGGCGGTACAACTGGACGCCGGGTGACGACTTCGGGTCGCCGCTGAACTTGAATACGACGGCGGTTTCGACTTACCGTTGGAACTCCACCATGACCACGTGCACGGAGGCGGTGGCGCTGCAGGGGAAGTGCGATTACGTGCCGGGTTCGGTGAATTTGAATCCGAACGGGGGAGATTTTCAATCGGTGCTGGGCGGGAGCAACGGAGCGGTCGTAAAACTCTCGAACACGGTGCTCAATCCCCATCTGCCGGAAGAATACTCGAACGTGTTCCAGGCATTTGTAGAGCGCGAGTTGGGACCGGGGCTCTCGGCGCGCGTAGGGTACACGTACGTCGACAATCGGAATACGTGGGTGCAGATTCCGTCCGCGATCCCGTTCAGCGCGTGGACCATTCCGTACACGGTGTACGACGCGGGGCCGACGGTGCCGTCGTGTCTGCCGACGGCGACGGTGACATGCAACACGAACGGTCCGGCGTTCACTCTGTATGATATGGCCGCGGCGTACAAAGGCGCGGCGTTCAGCACGACGCAATACGTCAACAAGACGGGGAACGGCGATCATTTCGGGACCATTGAAGCGACCGTGATCAAGCGGCCGGGATCGGGGCGCTGGACGGTGCTGGCGAGCTACACGGCGACGCGCGATCACTCGTACATCAATACAGCGAACGGGAACAACGGGGCGGCGCCGATCTGGACCAACCCCAACCAACTGCTGTTTCCACTCGACAAGACATGGGCATGGCAAGGACGGCTCACGGGGAACTACCGGCTGCCGTGGAACTTCGATGTTTCGGCGACCTACAACCTGTACAACGGGCTCTACGGGCAGAGGACCGAATCGTACGTGCTGCCGAACGCCGGGTCGATTGTGATTCCGGTAGAGCGGTACGGGGCGGAGGAGGGGCCGATCCGCGCGCTGCTGAACCTGCGGTTCGCGCGCAACTTCCGCACGGAGCGTTGGGGCCTGTTCCGCCCGAACGTGGAACTGCTGAATACCTTGAACTCGGCGGCGCCGTGGACCATTACTTATACGTCGGGGCCGCGGTTCGATTACTACAACTCGACGGACACGCCGCGGATCGTGCGCGTGGGTCTGGTTTACGAATTCTAAGCGGCAGGCAGGGCGCCATCCAGCGTATAATTCCTGCGGAGGTTTTCCGTGAGGGAATGGAGCGTGGTGGTCTGCGCGGCGCTGGCCAGCGCTGCGGCGGTTTTCGGGGCGGCGGCGGCGAACCGGCAGAGCGACACAATCGAGACGTCGGCGGGGCAGTTGAAACTGACGCCGCTCTATCACGGGAGCGTGATGCTGGAGTTCGGCGGGAAGGTCATCCATGTCGACCCGTGGAGCCAAGCGGATTATACGGGACTACCCCAAGCGGACCTGATCGTGATCACGCACACGCACGCCGACCACATGGACGCGGCGCAGATCAAGGCGCTGAAGAAGGACGCGACCGTGATCGTGGCGCCTCCGGCGGTCGCGGATACGCTGAACGGGGCCGCCGGAGTGATCGAGACACTGAGCAACGGCGAGCGGGGGACGTTTCTGGGGATCGAAATCGAAGCGGTGCCGATGTACAACCTGAAGCTGGGTCCGGCGCCGGGGAAGCCGTTTCACCATAAAGGCATCGGGAACGGGTACGTGCTTCGGTTCGGGGAGACGCGCGTGTATTTTTCGGGTGATACCGAGTGCGTGCCGGAGATGCGGGCGCTGCGGAACATCACGGCGGCGTTCGTGGCGATGAACCCGCCGCGGACGATGCCGCCGGCCGAGGCCGCCGCCTGCGTGAAAGACTTCCATCCTAAGATTGCGTATCCGTATCACTACCGCGGACAGAACACGCAGGAGTTTGCCGACGCGCTCCAGGGCAGCGGGGTCGAGGTGCGGCTGCGCAAACTGGAAGGCGAGCCGTAGGGCGGTTTTCGCATCGATCGATGCGGGATTCACGAACGATTTGTTCGAGCGAAAGCAGTTAGGCTGGCGGTTCCGCATCGATCGATACGAACCTCCGCAATCCGGTTTGAACGGGATCGACCGAGCTTTCTGCGACCTAGCCTCTTTCTCGCGACTATGCGTTCGTGAGGCTCGCGACGTACTCCGAGGGGCAGCCAAAACCTTCGACCTTGGCGCCGAATTGCCGCAGCGCATCGATGGCGAGCATACGGCGGTAGGCGTTGAAGGTAATTACGTGCGCGAACATTCCGCCGAAGGTGAAAGTCTCGGGGGGCTCGCACAGCGCATCGACAAAGGTGTCTTCCCAGGCGCTGCGGTTGCGCACATCGGCGAGGACGTTGTGGAATGCCTCGTCCGCTTTTTCCATGCGCGCGAGCATGGCGGCAGGGGTGCGATGCTCGGACGGGGCGTCTTCCATGGGCGGCATGCTGCCGCCGGTAAAAGCGGCCGTCCAGACTTCCTTGGTGAGCACCATACGGTCCAGAATCTGCCGCAGCGTCTGATCGGGGCCATCCCAGGGAAAGACCTGGACCTGATGATGCAACGGGCGGTCCAACTGTTCGTCGCTGAGCGTGCCGGCGAGATCGAGAAGGCGCCGCGTGTGCCAGGATTCCTGGCCGGAGAAGATATCGAAGAGATCCATAGATTGACCGATTCCTTTCGTGTGTTTCTGGCCGGAAAGATAATGAATTCCGTTGATAGAATGCAGATACGCGTACGTCGCCCCCATCCGGCGGTAGAGGCTTGGGGAAACACCGAACCCTTTTCGGAACGCGCGGGTGAAAGCTTCGAGCGAGCTGTAATTGGCGTCGAGAGCGATGTCGGTGACGGACAGCCGCGTGCGCGATAACTGCCAGGCCGCTCGTTCCAGGAGCAGGCGGCGGCGCATGGCAACCGGCGTCTCGTCGATGACGGCGCGGAAGAGGCGATAAAACTGAGTACGGCTGCGGAACGCATGACGGGCGAGGGTTTTGGCATCCTGCTCCTGATTGAGCGAATCCAGAACCACCTCGCGTAGGCGCTGCTCTTCGTCCACACAAGGAAAATACCACTTCGAGGGCCGCCAGGCCTGATCGGGAGTCCCGAAGTGAGGGGCCGCTTTGCGGCATACTGGTGGTTTGCCCGAAGCCGGTGTAGAGCGAGCACGCGAAGCCTGGAGCCAGTGGATTTCGCCGGAAAACCTGACGGCGCAAGTGTGGAACGCGGCGCCCTTTCTGGAGGCGCGGCTGCCGGCAGCGGAGACGGGGCGCATTATTCCACTGGGCGAGTCCGCTGACGGGTTCCTACGCATTCTGCGCAATTGGAAAAACCTCTTTGCCGCCCAGCTGACGCCGGAGGAACAGCTGCAGGATTATTTCGCGCTGTGCCTGGCGTGCCATCACGCGACGGTGGCGACGTTCGTGCCCACCGATGTGGATAGCAAGATCCGGGGGATTTTGTGGCAGGCGTCGCGGGACCGGGACGTGCTGCGGGGGATGCTGCGGCTGGCTCTGGCGGCGCGGGGGTGGAGTGAGGACGGCATTTCGGTGCGCGCGGTCCGGGGCGTGAGCGGGCATAACGGGGAACAGTGGAGCGTGATCGCGGGCGGGCTGGGACAGCTGCTGGAACTCGGGGACACCGAGGCTGCGGAACAAGCGCAAGCAGCGATTGAAGAAGAGGTCGATCGCGAACGGGGCGTGTTCGAGGCGCTGGCGGGGGAACGAGGCGCGGAACTCGACCTGCTGCGGCTTTCCATGACGCTGGCGCACAACCGGGGCGATCTTACGCAGGGGATGAGTTTCTGGAGGAAGACGGCGCGGACGTCAGCGCTGATCGAGCATCTTTCGGCGCGGGGGCGCTTTGCGTTGGCCGTTCGGATTTACGAGCACACCGGGATGTCGGCGGAAGGGCACCGGCATTATCCGCTGCGGCGAGTGAAGACGCTGCGGCGCTCGGCGGCGACGCTGCTGCCCCTGGCGCCGTTTCTGGATGAGTGGGGGGCGGCCGTGGCGCGTCTGGAAGACAGCCACGAGGTGCTGGCGGCGTTGGTGACGGGGTGCCAGAAGGTGCAGGGGCAGCAGGGATATTATCGGGCGATCGCGGGGATGCGCAGCGCGGATTCGGGCGCCTTTGAGCGGGCGGCCGGCCGGATGCCGGCGAGCGCGCAACGGGCGCTGCGCGGGGCGGAGATGCGGAAACTGATCGATGTGGCGCGCATTTCGTTTGAATCGACAATGCGGAAACGCGCGCAGGCGGCGCTGACAAAATTTGGGAGGCTGGGCTAGAGACGCCGGGCAGAGCCCGGCGGCAGGCTGAAAGGCTTGCGGCACAATACGTCTATGCGGCAGCACGATTTCGAGCCCCGGCCCGCGCACCTCAAGTGGCTGCTCGATTCGGATCCATCGATCCGCTGGCAGGTGATGCGGGACCTGCCCGGGGGAAGCCCGAACGCTATTGCTGCCGAGCGGAGGCGCATCGCCACCTGCGGGTGGGGAGCCCAACTCCTTGCCGCCCAATCTCCTTCGGGCACGTGGGGCGGCAGTCCGCGCGTGTGGAGAAGCGAGTTGCCGAAGCAGGAACGGGACCTGCTGATTACGTTATATGCCCTCACGATCTTGAAGGATTTTGGTCTCGACCCTGCCAGCAAGCAGGCCCGCAAAATGATCGGCCGGATCGACCGGCGGGTGGTTTTTCCTAGATTGAATAACCGGCCTTACTTCCACGGGGAAACGGAGCCTTGCATCAACGGCAGAATTCTCGGCCTCGGGGCGTATTTCAAGGAACCGAACGAGGAACTGGCACGGCAGTTGGTGGGGGAGCAACTCCAAGATGGCGGCTGGAACTGCGAAGCGCCTCAGAGCCGGCGCTCCTCCTTTCACACGACCATCTGCGTGCTCGAAGGACTGCTCGATTACGAACGGGCGGGCGGTAAATCGGCTGCCGTGCGGATGGCCCGCAAGCGGGGCGAAACCTATCTGCTCGAGCGCCGCATGTTCCGCTCGCTGCGAACGGGGACGATCATCGACAAGAGCTGGCTGCGTTTTTCGTACCCGGTCTTTTGGCACTATGATGTCCTGCGCGGGCTCGATTATCTGCGGGATGCAGGCGTGAAACCCGACGGCCGCGTGGGTGAGGCAATACGCATAATTCTCAAGCGCCGGCATCAGAACGGCCTCTGGCCGCTCGACCTGCTGCACCCGGAATTTATTCCTCTAGAAATGGAGACCCGTGTTGGCGGTAGAAGCCGCTGGAACACATTGCGCGCGCTACGGGTGCTGCGGTGGTACGAAAGCTCGGCGGAATCATCGCGCCGGCTGCGGCCGCCGGCAGGCCATAAGGTCTCCCGCACGAAATTGCAGCCGCATTAATTTCATTGCGCGCAATTGTGCGTCAAGTTCAAGTGGTAGATCGGGCCATCTGCGGCTTGGATTGTTCCCGCCATCGTGTCAGGCGTGATATTGACCGACAGACTATCTCCGCCAGCAGTTCCGGTAAGGCCGCCGCCACCGGCTTGCGCAGTGAAGACCGCGTTATAGCCCTCGAACGGCTTGTGGACGGCAACGCGGTATTCATTGTCCGGCAGACTTGCGTCCGCGCCGCGAACGACGAACGCAGTGTCCGATCCGTTCGCGCAGTAGGCCGCAACGAAGGGATCCACCCGGAGCGTTACGTCGGTCGACGCTGATAAACGTCAGTACGATGTCGACCGCCGCCGAGGTTCCCGCGGCCCACGTGGTAAATAATGCCGAACCGATGATGGTCTTGTCGGTCAACCGGGCATCGCCCTGAATCTTGAATGTCATATCGGGGTTAGTAAAGGACGTGGAGACCACCGCACCGGCTTTGGCGCAGACGCCGATGAACGTAGGATGGGCTGGGCCGGAACCGGCACCGTTGGCAGCAGTCCCAAGCCCCCATAGGAGCAGCTTTGCCAACCGGATAAGGGCACTCTTGCGGCATAGCGGTAACTGTACGTTTGAGGATGTGGTCGTAAACATGTAGGCTCATTACTTGGGACTTTGTGCGGAAGTTTTGCACGACTCGAGATTGCGGGCAAGTCCCCTAAAAGGGTAATTTACTCGTGCATGGGCAGCGTCAGTCGAACGGATGCTGCCGGCCGACCGGATCGTGACGCCGAGCAAGGGAGTACCGCAAACGCGACGAGCGGGCTCAGGGTGGTGTTGCTGCATTTCCGACTCTCCTGATTCCGCAGGGGGATTCGGACCCGACGGGCAGCCGCGGACAGCAGAAGCGGCCGCACCTGCTCGAATACGTCCGGCTCCATTTGGATGAATTACGCCCGAACCGCAAATCCCCCGCAAGTGACGTCGGCCCGGCCTTTATTTCTGGCGAGTGAAGCGGTAATTGCCGGAGACGTGCTTCACGAACAGTGAGCCGTCTCGGTTGAACTCGACGCCCAGGCCGTAGAGGCCGGAGAACTCGGTTTCGGATTTGGCGAGGAGCGAGGTGGCGCCGCGGCCGTCCATATCGCCGTAGAGCGTGCCGCCGGAAACGGTGATGGTGACCACGCGCGGGACGCCGGTGGGGCTCCAGTAGCGCGGCTGCTCGAGGTACTTGCCGGCATACGTGGCGAGGATCGCGGGGTCGACCTTGACCGCGTTTTTGGTTTCATCCGACGCTTTGCCGACCCAGTGCTCGCGCTTGTTGGCCTCATTGCAAACGAACTCGATCATCTCGGTATCGGGGGCCAGTTCGGCGCGGACCTTGATGGTCCAGGGGTGGGCGTACGCGCCGGGGTCGGAGAGCGTGATTTCGACATCGAGGTTGCCGAGGTTCCGGCGGGTGTAGCGCTCGGTCATGTGCAGGGCCTCGGTGTGCGGATGGCCGTCATGATCGAGCCAGGATTTATCGTTGAAGCCGTTGCTCTCGACCACGAGGGTGTTGCCTTCCCAGCGGCCGACGGAATAGCCCATCCAATCGGGATTGGGGGATTTTTCCAGCTGGCGGCCGTCCATGAAGATCTGGCGGTAGGTGAGATCGGGATTGAGGATGATGATCAAAGAAGGCGTCTGCACGATTTTGATCATTTCAGCGCCGGTGCTGTCGGCGCCGGTGGCATAACCGGGGCCCAAGGGCAAACAAAGATCGTGCATGTAATCCTTTTGAAGATTTTCGGCGCGCTCCTCGACCAGCTTTTGGGCCCACGGCTGGATTTCCGAGGGCTTGAGATCGGCCACGATGTTGCTTTTGTACTTGGGCGAAATCTTGTTCCAAAGGCCGGAGAGATCGGGGTGGCCGTCGGCGGTGCGCGGCGCGGGGGCCGCGAGATTGGGCTTTCCATTGGCCGTGCGCGGAAGGCCCGGGGTGGGGTGATCGAGCCACTGCGCGGCCAGGGGCGCGCTGGCCGCAGTGGTTAGAATTGCCAACGCGAGTGTAGTCGCCGATTTC
>DATGII010000139.1:0-4488 GCA_035295805.1 Bryobacteraceae bacterium
TGCTAATCTTCGAAGACGTGCCCGGCTTCCTGCCGGGGACGGAGCAGGAGTTCGGCGGCATTATCCGCCACGGCGCTAAGCTGCTGTTTGCCTTCGCGGAGGCGACGGTGCCGAAAGTCACCATCATTACCCGCAAAGCTTACGGCGGCGCGTATTGCGTAATGGGGTCCAAACACATTCGCACCGATATCAATCTGGCTTGGCCGACCGCGGAGATCGCGGTGATGGGCGCCGAAGGAGCCGTCAACATTCTCTACCGCGATGTGCCGCCGGCTCAGCGTGCCAGCAAAGTAGCCGAATTTCAGGAGCGGTTCGCTAATCCCTTTATCGCCGCCGAGCATGGTTTCGTAGACGACGTGATTGAGCCGCGCGAAACCCGTCCGCGGGTGATCCGCGCGCTGCGCATGCTCGAAACCAAAGTCGACACGATGCCGCGCAAAAAGCATGGGAACATACCTCTATGAGGGCCTTCGCCGTTCTCCTTCTGCTGGCCTTGCCGGCCCTGACCGAGGAGCGCTATCCGGTCGATTGGAGCAAAGCCCATTCCGAAATCCTCGATTACTTCACAACTCTTCTGAAAATCGACACCAGCAATCCTCCCGGTAACGAGACGCGCGCGGCCGAAGCTATTCAAAAAGTGCTCACCGGAGAAGGAATTCCGGTGAAGCTCTTCGCCCTCGATCCTGCCCGCGCCAGCCTCGTGGCGCGCATTAAAGGCAACGGCTCGAAGAAGCCGATTCTGCTGCTCGGCCATACCGACGTCGTCGGCGTGCAGCGCGACCGCTGGAGCGTCGACCCGTTCGGCGCCGTCCGCAAAGGCGGCCTGATCTACGGCCGGGGTTCCAACGACGATAAGCCTCACGTCGTCGCCGGCATGATGGTGCTGTTGTTGCTTAATCGTCTGCACGTGAAGCTTGACCGCGACGTCATCTTTCTCGCCGAAGCAGGCGAAGAAGGCACGCCCGGTGTGGGCATCGATTTCATGGTGAAGCAGCATTGGGGGGAAATCGAAGCCGAGTACGCGCTGGCGGAAGGCGGTGCTGTGGTGGAGGATGAGGGTAAAGTACACGATGTGCTGATCGCAGTCACCGAAAAGGTGCCGCGCGGTATCCGGCTCGTGGCGCGTGGACCATCGGGACACGGCTCGCGTCCGCTGCCGCAAAATGCAGTCACCCATCTTGCCGCAGCCGTTGCTAAGGCTGGCACGTGGCAGACACCGATGCGGCTGAACGCCGCTACGCGCGAGTATTTCGAGCGCCTCGCCGCCATCAGTCCGCCTGCCGATGCGGCGCGCTATCGCGCGATTCTCAACCCGGCGCGCGCGCCGGCGGTCGATCGCTATTTTCGCGACCACGAACCCGGCCATTACTCCATCCTCCGTACCTCCGTGGTCCCTACCATCTTGAAGGCCGGTTTCCGCTCCAACGTGATTCCCTCCGAAGGCGAAGCCTATCTCGATGTGCGCGCTTTTCCGGACGAGGACATGACGCAGTTCGTCTCCGAGTTGCGCAAAGTCATCAACGATCCTTCCATCGATGTCGTTCCGGTTCAGGCGGAGCGGCCTAACGCGTTGCCCTCCCGCACCGACAACGAAATGTTCCGCGCGCTCGAAAAAGTGAGCCGCCAGCTCTATGCCGCCCCCGCCATCCCCAGCATGCTGACCGGCGCTACTGATACCGCGGAGCTCCGGGCGCGCGGCGTACAGGCTTACGGCACTGGGCCGATCGGGCCCGCCGGCGAGGGACCGCTCGGTGGCGCTCATTCCGATGACGAAAACATCTCGATCCGGGGCCTCGAAAAACTTGTCGAGTTCACCTGGGATGTGGTGCTGGAAATGGCCGCGCAATGAACTACGCGTTCAGCGCTATTCGCGAGAACGAAATTCCCCGCGCCGCGGCTCCCTTGCTGCAGCACGTCGTGGACACCTACGCTTCGGAGATCAACAAGGTTTACGCCACCTGGTCGCAGTTCTCCGAAGCCGAAATGGATTACCGCCCGCATGCGAAATCCTCCACAGTGCGGGACATCATGAAACACGAACTGCTGTCGCAGCGCCGCTTCTTCGCGGAGTTTCTGAGTGCGCCCGAACCGCCAGCCAGCGAAGTGCTGACCGCCGCCGGGTACGGCGAGCGGCTGGTCGAAATGGCCCGCCCGCGGCTGGAATTCCTCGCCGACCGGCAGGAGTCGTGGTGGCTCGCGCCCGCGCGCTTCTTCGATGTCGAGCGCGAGCGCATTTGGATCTTCTGGCGCCGCATTCTGCACACCGCGCATCACCGCACACAATTGACCGTGTATCTCCGGCTTTTGGACAAAACCGTGCCGGCGGTTTACGGTCCCACCGCCGACGTTTCGTGGCAGGGCGCCGATCCTACCCTGCCGCCTTCTGCTGGCGCTGGTACGTCCCCGCCGGCGCCCGGAACGCGATTGCCAGGCGGTTCCAGGAGTTGATCTCAACCACTGCCAACGTCAGGTCGATCACTTCCGCTTCGTTGAACTGGCGGCGCACCCGTTCGAACACCTCATCCGGCACTTGGTCGCGTGAGACTTGCGTGACCGCTTCGGTCCACTCCAGGGCCGCGCGCTCCCGTTCGCTGTAATACGGCGCTTCCCGCCACGCATTCAAACCGTATAAACGCTGCTCGGTTTCGCCTTCGGCGCGCGCATCCTTACTGTGCATATCGAGACAATAGGCGCACCCGTTAATCTGCGAAGCTCGCATCCTCACCAGCTCTAACATCTTCGTTTCCAGTCCGCTTTTCCGTACGTGCTGCGCCAGCCCGTAAAGTGCCTGCAGCGCGTCCTTCGGCACGCTCTTGGTGATGTTGATTCGTGGTTCCATAATTCCCTGTCCCGGATTGGATGTCACACTGCCCCTCGCGTCTCAACATTCTGCTCCCCACAAGATCTGCTACGATAATAATTCTCGGCCACGGTTCTTGCCGCCCTGTCTGCTTGCATGTGGGCACCGGGCGCTTGATATGACCATTACATTTCCTTTGGCGTTTTTCGCGGTTTCAGCCTCGACTCGCCTGATGCGTGGGCTGTTCGACGATACCTTCTCCGGTATCCATCAATTCAGTTGGTTTGACTGGGCCATCCTGGTCCCGTATTTCACCGTGCTGGTCATCCTGTCGATATACGGGATTCACCGGTATGACGTGATCCGCACGTATTTTAAACATCGCCACAAAGCTACCGGTGATCCGCCCCAGCGGTTCGAGCAACTGCCGCCGGTCACCATCCAGCTCCCTCTGTATAACGAGCGTTACGTTGTCGAGCGTCTCATCGAGGAAGTGGTCAAGGTCGAGTATCCGAAGGAACTGCTGCAAATTCAGGTGTTGGACGATTCCAACGACGACACCGGCCCGTTCGCCGAGGCGCTGGTGGCGCGCTACCAGGCCCTCGGCTATCCAATCGAATATCATCACCGTGCCCACCGTCACGGTTTTAAAGCCGGAGCCTTGCAGGAAGGCCTGAAAACCGCCACCGGAGAATTCATTGCCGTCTTCGATGCGGATTTCTGTCCCCCCGCGGATTTTCTGCACCGCACCATCCATCATTTCGCCGATTCCACGATCGGCGTCGTGCAGACCCGCTGGAGCTATCTCAACCGCGATTACAACTTCCTCACTGAAGTGGAAGCCATGCTCCTCGACGGCCATTTCATACTGGAGCACGGGGCGCGCTCGCGAGCCGGTTATTTCTTCAACTTCAACGGAACCGCGGGCATCTTGCGCAAATCGATGATCGACGATGCCGGCGGATGGCAGCACGACACCCTCACCGAAGATTCCGATCTCAGCTATCGCGCCCAGCTGAAAGGCTGGCGCTTCGTGTATCTGCCCGGTCTCGATTGCCCGTCCGAGTTGCCGGTGGAGATGCATTCGTTTCAGGTGCAGCAGTCGCGCTGGGCCAAGGGGCTCACCCAGGTAGCCAAGAAACTGCTCCCCACGCTGCTCCGTGCCGATATTCCGAAGCGCGTCAAAGCCGAAGCGTTCTTGCACCTGACGCCCAACATTTCATACCCGCTCATGATCGTGGTCTCGGCCCTCATGCTCCCGGTGATGATCGTGCGGTTTTACATGGGCGTTTGGCAGATGGTGACCATCGATCTGCCGCTCATCGTCGCGTCCTTCTGGTCGATTTCTCTGTTTTACGTGGTGGCGCAGCGCGAGTTGTATCCCAGGAATTGGAAACGTTCTGTGCTGATGCTGCCGATGCTGATCGCGGTCGGTGTGGGCTTGACTATCATCAACACGCGCGCGGTGCTGGAGGCATTATTCGGCGTGCAGACCGCCTTCGCGCGCACCGCCAAATACAATGTCGGCGACCGCCAGGTCAACCTGGAAATCAAGAAGTATCGCCGACGCAGCGGCTGGCTGCCCTATGCGGAGATCCTGGTGGGCTTTTACTTCGTAGCGATGGTGGTTTTCGCCGTCGAAACCGCGAATTTCTTCGCCATCCCGTTCCTGCTGCTATTCGTGTTCG
>DATGII010000140.1:0-17293 GCA_035295805.1 Bryobacteraceae bacterium
GAAGCCGAAGCGGAGTTGAAAAAAACACGGGAGGAGATGGCGAAGCTGGCTGCGCCAAAATCCATCAAGCAGGCGCTCGATGACGTCGCCAAGCAACATGCCGCGCCGGATACCTACATGAACGAAGCCCGCAACACTCTCGAGCAGGCGACCTCGTTCGTGCGTGACAAAGGTCTGCTCACGGTACCGACGAGCGGCAACCTGCAGGTGATCGAAACGCCCGAGTTCATGCGCGGCATCTATGCGGTGGGCGGATTCAATCCAGCGCCGGCGCTCGAGCCGCAGCTCGGCGCCTACTACTGGGTAACGCCGATCCCGAAGTCCTGGAGCAAGGAGCGGGCCGAATCGAAGCTGCGCGAGTACAACAATTACGGTCTGCAGCATCTGACGGTGCACGAGGCCATGCCGGGACACTACGTGCAATTCGAGTACGCCAACCACGTCGAGCCGACGTGGCGGCGCGCGCTGCGCAGCATTTACGGTAACGGACCCTACATAGAGGGCTGGGCCTTTTACACGCAGCAGATGATGACCGATGAAGGCTACCTGGCCGGGCAGGCGGGCATGCGGCTCACTCTGTATAAACAGATTCTGCGCGGCGTGGCCAATACCATTCTCGACATCCGTCTGCAGACTATGGGGATGACCGACCAGCAGGCGCTCGACCTGATGATCAACGATACCTATCAGGAAAAGGAAGAGGCGACGGCCAAGCTGCAGCGCGCGCAGCTTTCTTCCTGCCAGCTGCCCACGTATTTCGCCGGCTGGCAAGGCTGGCTCGACGCGCGCAATCAATACCGGGAGAAGAAAGGCGCCGCATTTTCGCTGCGCGATTTCCACGAGCGGGCCCTCAAAGAAAGCGCCGTCCCGCTGCCGGTTCTGAACCGTCTGCTGGATTAGCCCGTCCGTTCGGGCGTGATACAATCACACCTGATTCGACGGAGGAGAACCTATGTATAGCCGTCGCTGGATGATCGCGGCGCTGGTGTGCGCGACCGCGGGCGTAGTGATTCACGCGTCGGGCGTGAAAATCGACCCCAAAGACCTGCAGACGTTCGCGGACGCGCAAACGCTCAAACCCGGCACTTTCCACAAGATTACGGCCGATCAACTGCCGAAGCCGTTCGCGACCAAGTCGAGCGCGAATTTTGGCCGCCTCGTTCCACGGCCGGAAGGCGTGGTGCCGCAGGCGCCCCCAGGTTTCAAGGTCGGACTGTACGCCACCGGGCTCAGTACGCCGCGGCAGATCCGCACCGCTCCTAACGGCGATCTTTTCGTCGTCGAGAGCTTTCCCGCCTCGTCGAATCCGTTCGGCGGCCCGGTCGCGGCCAATGGCGACGTGAAGATCTTCCGCGGCAATAAAGATGGAAAGCCCGTTGAAGTCTCGGTGTTTGCCGGCGGTCTGACGCGACCCTTTGGCATCAACTTCTATCCTCCCGGACCGAATCCGCAGTGGGTGTACGTCGGAAATACCGGCTCGGTGGTGCGCTTTCCTTATAAGAATGGAGATTTGAAAGCGGGCGGGCCGCCCGAGACTCTGGTATCCGATCTCAAGCCGAACGGAAACCATTGGACCCGCGACATTGTTTTTTCGAAAGACGGCAAGCGCATGTTTGTCGCGGTGGGGTCCAACGACAATATCGACGCCAAGGGCGACAACCAGATGCGCGCCAACATCCTCGAGTTCACTCCCGAAGGCAAGTTCGTGAAGATCTACGCTTCGGGCATTCGTAACCCGGTGGGGCTCGGCGTGAATCCGAGTACGGGCGAGGTGTGGTGCTCGGTTAACGAGCGCGACGAGCTCGGTGATAACCTGGTGCCCGACTACATCACCTCCGTGAAAGAGGGTGGCTTCTACGGATGGCCCTGGTTCTACATCGGAAACAATCCGGATCCGCGCAAGAGCGGCGCTCCGGCTGAGCTGGTGGGCAAGGCGATCGTACCCGACGTGCTGATTCAGCCGCACAGCGCTTCACTCGGCCTCACGTTCTACGAAGGAAATCAGTTCCCGAAAGAATATCAAGGAGACCTGTTCGCGGCCGAGCACGGCTCGTGGAACCGCGCTGTGCGCTCCGGCAGTGAAGTGGTGCGCGTCCCGCTGGAGAATGGGAAATCGAACGGCGTTTACCAGGATTTCCTGACCGGCTGGGTCACGTCTGAGGGCCAGAAATGGGGCTCGCCCGTTGGGGTTGCGATCGCCAAGGACGGCTCGATGTACGTGACCGATGACGGCTCCATGTCGATTTGGCATGTGAGTTACGGGAAGTAACACCCGCATCGCGGGCCACCAGATGAGCGCAGCACGATCCACGTCGATCCGGACCGCCACCACCAGCGATCACCGCGCGGCCGTCGCCGCCGGTTTCCTCGGCTGGACGATGGACGCCTTTGATTACTTTCTGGTGGTCTATTGCCTGACCGCGATCGGCCGCGATTTCCAGGTGTCCGATGCCAAAATGGCGCTGACGCTGACGATGACGCTGGCGTTCCGGCCGGTAGGCGCGTTTGTCTTCGGTCTGCTTGCCGACCGCTATGGCCGCCGTCTTCCCCTGATAATCAATCTAATCTTCTATTCGCTGATGGAAGTTCTCTCGGGACTGGCGCCCGATTACACCAGTTTCCTGGTGCTGCGTGCCCTGTTCGGTATTGGCATGGGCGGTGAGTGGGGCGTCGGCGCCTCCCTGGCCATGGAGAAGGTGCCGCCCCGGATTCGCGGCCTGCTATCCGGCATCCTGCAGCAGGGATATGCGGTGGGCAATCTGCTGGCCGGCGCCTGCTACTTCTTCCTGTTCGATAAACTCGGCTGGCGCCCGCTGTTCTTCATCGGCGGCCTGCCAGCCTTGCTATCGCTGTTCGTGCTGCTCCGCGTCAAAGAGTCTGAGGTCTGGCAAAAAACCAAACAAGAGAGCTGGAATCATTTATTCCGCGCGATTCTCTCCTACTGGAAGGTGTTCGTATTCATCGTCGTGCTCATGACGTGCTTTAACTTTGTCTCACACGGCACGCAGGACATGTATCCGACATTCCTGCAGCGCGCTTGGAACTTCTCGGCAAAAGCGCGGTCGGCCATGACCATGGTTTCGGCTCTTGGGGCGATCATCGGCGGCACGCTTATCGGCATGATGTCGGATACCATTGGCAGGCGGCGTGCCATGATCCTGGGACTGATCGGCGCGGTCATAGTCATTCCGCTTTGGGCCTTCGCTCCGTCGATGGGGCTTTTGGTGGCCGGCGCCTTCCTGATGCAGTTCATGGTTCAGGGCGCGTGGGGCGTGATCCCGGCGCACCTTTCGGAGCTTTCTCCCGATTCCGTGCGCGGCTTCCTACCCGGTTTCGGCTATCAGTGCGGCGTGCTGATCGCGGGAACTGTCGCGTACATCGAAGCAGTGTTCGCCGACCATACCAGTTACTCGGTGGCCATGGCCGCCACGGCGGGCACGGTTTGCATTCTGGCGGCAATCGCCTCCTACTTCAGCCGCGAATATCGCGGCTTGAGGTTTGGGGAATAGGCTTCACTCGGCTCAGATACCAGGGCACGTCCACCACGCTGATGCGCTGGTTGCCTTTTAGCAGCAATAGCGCCTTCAGGACCGCCGCGCGCTGATTGTGCAGGATGTAGTTGTACCAGTGGCGCTCGACGAGTTCCGGAATCAAAACAGCGATGTAGCGCTGTGGGAACTTCTGCTCGATCTCGTTGATAAAATCGAGAATCGGGTTGAATAATTGCCGATAGGGCGAATCGACAACGGTGAGCTTGGGGACCGGCAAACCGAGTTCCAGCGCCGGCCCTTCAATCAGGTGAGTCCACGATTTGCTCAGGTCTTCGGCGCTGTCGCCGATCCGGACCTGTAGGGCATGCACTTCGGTAGACAAGTGTATCGCGAAGCGCAGCGCCTTCTCGGCAATTTTGGTCCAGCCGTGCAGAGGCACCACCACAATCGGCGGCTGCAGGTGCGTCAGGTTCAGCGGAGTGACCAGGTGGATTTCGCGTTCGAGCGCCAGGTAATGGCGCCGCACGGAGACCATGACGGCGAGCAGCGAGGGGATCAGCAGCACGGTGATCCAGGCGCCCTCCACAAACTTGGCCGCCAGCACCACCAGAACTGTAATTCCGGTGGCGGTGGCGCCCAGGCCATTGATCGCCATGGCCTGCCATTTTTGCCGCCGCCACCAGTGCACTACCATGCCGGCCTGCGAAAGCGTGAATGCCAGGAACGCACCGATCGCGAATAAAGGGATCAGCCGGTCGGTGACGCCGCCAAAAACCAGCAGCAGCGCGCCCGAGAGAAGCGCCAGCACGAAGACACCGTAGGAGAAGACCAAACGGCGTCCGCGCATCGAGAAAGCGTGCGGCAGATAGCCGTCATCGGCGACGACCTGGCACAAGCGCGGGAAATCCGCAAACGCGGTGTTCGCGGAAAACGCGAGAACTCCCAGGATGGACGCGATCGAAATGAAATAGAACGTACCCTTTCCCGCAATGGCCGCGAGAAGCTGCGATAGCAGGCTTTCATACCCTGGGACGCCCGGCTCGCTGGCGCCGATATGATAGGCGCGGGCCAGCCAGGCGATACCCGCGAGCATCAGGATCAGAATTCCGATAATAGCCGTCAGCGTCCGCTGCGCCGACTGCACCGGCGGCTCGCGAAACGCGCGAACACCATTGCTGACGGCTTCTACGCCGGTCATGGCCGTGCAGCCGCTCGAGAAGGATTGCAGAATCAGCCAAGTGCCCGCCAGGGCGCCCGAGGCATTCAAAGGATGCGGCGGCACTACCGGGGTGGGATGGCCCCCGCTGGCAACCGCCTTGATCAAGCCGAGGCCGATCGCGCCGAGCAGGCACCCGACGAACAGATACGTAGGTACCATGAACAGGGTTCCCGTCTCGCGCACGCCACGCAGGTTGATGAGCGTGATGATTATCAAGACTCCGAGGCAGAGCCCGAGCGTGTGCGGCTGCAGGCTGGGGACGGCCGAGACCAGCGCGCCGATTCCCGCCGAGATCCCAACGGCGACTACCAGGATGTAGTCTACGATCAAGGCCGCCGCCGCGACCAGCGCCGTCCGGCGTCCCAGGTTTTCCCGCGCGACCGTGTATGAGCCACCGCCGGCCGGATAGGCCGCGATAGTCTGGCGATAGGAAGTGTAGACGATGACGAGCAGAACTATAATGCTGAAGCTGATCGGTACGACATATTGCACGCTGGCCGCGCCCAGCGGAAGCAGAATCGTGAGCGCCGCTTCGGGTCCGTAGGCTGCGGAGCTGAGTGCGTCGAGCCCAAACACGCCGATGCCCTCAACCGGGCCCAACCGCTGCTCACAGTCTTCATAATTGGCCAGCGGCTTGCCCAACAGGAGATCACCAATCGACATCAGCCACCATTCTGCCTCAAATCGGGCAACTCCCCGGTACTCCCGGGGAGACGAAGCGCTGAAACGGTTCGCCACTTCACCTCACAACACCCTGTCATGGCTACTTTACCTACCTACCCGTCTCGTTCCCGCTTGCGCGGGGAGCTACTGGAATCGTTAATCGTTGAGATCCGGATGGCGAATGAGGACTGCAAAACCGCCAAAGCCGAGGCCGATCGCACGGTCGCGAGCAGCCGGCTGAAGAACGCGCTTCAGGTCTTTGACGACCTCGTGTTCCCAAGCGGCAAAACCGTCTGAAGCGCGCTCTTATTTCTTGCAGATGGCGGTGAGAAAACGTCCATCGGGGCTGGTATATTCTTCGAGAATCTCGAGGCCGCCCTGGTCGCGCAAAAGCCAGCGGAAAGATTGCGGCGTGTAGGTGTATTGGAAGTTGAGGCCAATGCGCTCGCCACGCTCGAGGGAAACCTCTTCGCCGCCCACGGTGGCAGAGAGGTCGCTCGCGGCTCGAAACGAGCGCGTAATCAGGTGCAGGCCGTCATGCCGTTCATCGCGTTTGTGATTGAACTGGATGTCGCCCTCTTCCGGCGTAATCCCAACACCGCTGAGCATGGCAAAGATGAACTGGCGCGCCGCTTCGTTATCGCGGCGCGCCATCGTCTTGGTTTCATCGAATAGCTCACCGTCGATAATGAGGCGATCGCCGCCGCGCATGCTCTGCGCAATGTACCGCACTTCGGCCAGCGGATCGAACGAGCTGATGGTGTTGCCGGACATGATGAAAAGCCGGGGAGGCTCGGCGGCGTCGGCACAATAGACCAGGTGCACTGGACTCGAGATATCGGCCTTGATGCCGGTAGTCTCGAAATCCTCGTCATCGGCGCCGGCGCACGCCATTTCAAGCATGGCCTGGCTGGCATCGACGGGAAAATAGAGACACTCGGATCCGGCGTCCTTCAGGGCTTGCATGAGCAGGCGGTCGCGGGCGCCATCGCCCGCGCCGAAGCTGATCACAGGCGTGCGGCGTCCGAAATGGTGCGCGAGCGCGCCGGCGCCCTCGGCGATAGCGCCCCAGGTATGGCCCAAGCCGCCGTACAGGTCGGGCTCGGCCGTGAGTTGGGTCCAAGCGCGCGCGGAACGCGGCGTCCAGAAAAAAAACTTCTCGGGCAGGTCGCGGGCTTCCATCGCTTCCGCGAACTCCTGCGCGATATCTGTTTCGGTCAGGACTACTTCGATTTTCATAGCGCTAGAGTCCCATCACCTGCATCCCGGAATCCACGAACAGCACGTTGCCGGTGACACCGCGCGCGAGATCGCTGGCCAGGAAGACGACTGTGTCGGCAACCTCGCCCGGATCCGTGTTGCGGCGCAGCGGCGCGCGCTGCGGAGTGGTTTCGAGGATGGTCGAGAAATCTTTGACCGCGCGCGCCGAGGCCGTCTTTATAGGGCCTGCCGAGACGGCGTTCACGCGAATCTTTTGCGGACCGAGATCGCTGGCCAGGTAGCGCACCGCGGCTTCGAGCGATGCCTTCGCCACCCCCATCACATTGTAGTTGGGCAGGACGCGCGTTGAACCGATATAAGTCAGCGTGCTGAGGGAACCGCCGCGGGTCATGAGCGGCGCCGTGGCGCGCGCCACCGCGACCAGCGAATAAGCGCTCACCTCCTGGGCAAGCAGAAATCCGGCCCGGCTCGTTTCGACAAAGGGGCGCGAGAGGTCCTCGCGGTTTGCGAAGGCCAGGCTGTGAACCACGGCATCGAGCGGTTGGCCGAGAGCGCGCAAGGATTCGGTTAGCCCGGCCAATTCGTCTTCC
The DNA here is from genome assembly GCA_035295805.1 of Bryobacteraceae bacterium. GTDB lineage: Bacteria > Acidobacteriota > Terriglobia > Bryobacterales > Bryobacteraceae > PSRJ01. The sequence continues at coordinate 7,185 of DATGII010000140.1, forward strand.
TTGGTGACATCGCAAGGCAGGGTCGATACGACCTTCATCCCGGAAGACAATTCGGTGATCGATTCCTTTTGTCGGTCGCCGAGATAAGTGAGCACCAGAGCGGCGCCCTCCCGGGAAAGCGCCTGCGCAATCGGGTACGCTATACTCCAGCGGTTGGCGATGCCCATGACGAGGGCCAGTCTGCCCTCCAGAAGTTTGGACATGAGTAATCTACAGTGTAACGTGTAGAGTAGCGCTACTGAGCTCACCCGTGGATCTGGCGACTCCCCTGAATTACGTAAAAGGCGTCGGGCCGGCGCGCGCCGCCATGCTCGAAGCCAAGGGGCTCTCCGTCGTCGAGGACCTGCTCGCATACGTGCCGTTCCGGTACGAGGACCGCAGCAACCTGAAAACGATCGCGCAACTGGCACCGGGCGAGATGGCCACGGTTATCGCGGACGTGCGGTCGGCCCAGTTGGCCGGGTTCAAGCGGCGCAGCCTCGGACTGTTCGAAGCGCGGTTCACAGATGCTTCACGGGCCATCCTGCTGGGGAAATGGTTCCACGGCGGCTACCTCGCCAACGTGCTGGCCGATGGGATGAAGGTGGCCCTGTTCGGCAAAGTGGAGTTCGACAGCTACTCGGGCGAACTGACGATGCTGCATCCCGAGTTCGAGATTTTATCCGGCGACGAAGAGGACGGCGAAGCGAACCTGCACACAGGGCGCATCGTGCCGATTTATGAGGCCGTTTCGAAGCTGACCACGCGGCTGCTGCGCACGTTGATGCACCGGATTCTGCAGTCGATGGAGCCGCTGGCAGACCATCTGCCTGCCCACATCCGGCAACTTCTGAAGCTGCCGGATCGCTGGACGGCGTTACGGCATACGCACTTCCCGCCGCCGGAGTCCGATCTGCGGCTGCTCAACCAGTTCCGCGCGCCGGAGCAGGTGCGCCTGATCTTCGAAGAGTTCTTCTGGCTGGAGTGCGGAATCGCGCTGAAACGGAGCGACGCCCGTGCGCTGCCGGGCATCGCGTTCGAAATCAATGATCGAGTCCGTGAGAAGGTCAAAACGATGCTGCCGTTTAAGCCGACCGGGGCGCAGAAACGGGTAATCCAGCAGATCGCAGACGATATGAAAGCGCCGCGTCCGATGCACCGGCTGCTGCAGGGCGATGTCGGCAGCGGCAAGACCATCGTGGCAGCCGAGGCAGCGGTGATTGCAATCGAAAACGGCTACCAGGTTTCGGTGCTGGCGCCGACGGAAATTCTCGCGGCGCAGCACGCGTTCTACTTCAAGCAGATTTTGTCGAAGCTCGGATATGTGGTGGTGCTGCTGACCGGTTCCTTCACCAGCCGGGAAAAGGCTCAGCTGAAGAAGCTCGCATCGGAGGGGTTGGCGGACGTAGTCATCGGCACGCACGCGCTGCTGGAGAAGGACGTCGAATTCAAAAGACTCGGCCTGGCGATCATCGACGAACAGCACCGGTTCGGCGTGCTGCAGCGCCTGCGCCTGGTCGAGAAGGGGATCACGCCCGACGTGCTGGTGATGACCGCAACGCCGATTCCTCGCACGCTCGCGATGACGCTGTATGGCGATCTCGACGTCTCGGTGATCGACGAAATGCCGCCGGGCCGCAAGCCGATCATCACTAAGCACGCGACCGCCGATCGGGTGGAGCAGGTTTACAGCTTTCTCAAACGGCAGATCGAGGAAGGCCGGCAAGCCTATGTCGTCTACCCCGTGATCGAAGAATCGGAAACACAGGCGATGAAGGCGGCGCAGAAGATGTACGAGCACCTGTCGCGCGAAGTCTTCCCGCAGATCCCCGTGGGGCTGATGCACGGCCGCCTGAGTGGCGACGAAAAAGAGGCTGTCATGAAAGCGTTCAAGGAGGGGAGCCTTAAGATTCTGGTCTCGACCACCGTGATCGAGGTGGGGGTGGACGTTCCGAATGCTACGGTAATGGTGGTGGAGCAGGCGGAGCGGTTCGGCCTCGCTCAGCTTCATCAGCTGCGCGGGCGCGTTGGACGCGGGGCGGCGCAGAGCTACTGCATTCTGGTGACCGAAAAAATGAACGATGCGGCGCGCGAGCGGATTCGCACGCTGGTGGAATCTACCGACGGGTTCTACATTTCCGAGATCGATTTGAAACTGCGCGGACCGGGTGAATTTTTCGGGACGAAGCAATCCGGGCTGCCGTCGCTGCGCGTGGCAAACATCCTGCGGGATACCGAAATTTTGGAAATCGCGCGGCGCGAAGCGGCTGCCTTCGTGGAGAGCCCGCCATCGCCGGACGAACGGGACCGCGCAATCCGGTATATCCGCGACCACTGGCAGCGTCGCTATGGCCTGGTGACGGTGGGCTGATGCGGGTGATCGCCGGAGAGCTTCGCTCGCGGCGGCTCAAAGGCGTCCCTGGCCTGGCCACTCGGCCCACGCCCGACCGGCTGCGCGAAACGCTGTTCGACATTCTCGGGCCGCGCACCGAAGGGGCGGCGTTCGCGGACGTCTACGCCGGAACGGGGTCAGTGGGAATAGAGGCGCTAAGCCGGGGCGCGCGCCACGGCTACTTTCTCGAACGCAATCGCGCCGCGCTGGCAGTGCTGCGCGAGAATCTGGCGGCGCTGGGGCTGGAGGCGCGGGCCACGGTTGTCCCCGGCCGCGTCGCGCTCACCCTACCGCAAATCCAGGCCGACATTGTATTCCTCGACCCGCCCTATGACTACGAAGGCGAATACACGAAAGCGCTCCAGGCGCTGTCGCAAGCCGCGCCGAAGCTGGTGATCGTGCAGCACTCGGTGCGGTTCCAGATCGGGACAGAGCATGGTCCGCTGCGCGAGGCGCGGCGCACCCGCCAGGGGGATAACGTGCTGAGCTTTTTCGAGCCGGTCTAGACGGCCCGTTTTAGCGCCTTTTGCGCGAGCCGGCTCCATCGCGCGGTAACGCGGCGGCGATAGCGCGGGGCGGTGCGATCGGCTTCCACAGCGCGGGCGTACATTTCGCGAGCTTGCGGCATGCGATTGAGACCTTCCAGAGCCTGGCCGTAGTAGTAAAGGCCTTCGGGGTCATAGGGACGGCGCTCAATGTAGTCGGCCAGCATGTGGCGGGCGTCCTCGAACTGGCGGACGGTAACGTACATGGCGCCCAGCTCGCGCAGGATCTCGCTCTGGCTGTGATGCTCGTCCTGGTCGAGGACCTGTTGAAAGTGCGCCAGGGCGTCGTGGAGCCGGCCCTGCTGGCGCGCCATGCGCCCTAGCTGAAAATGGGCATCGGTTTCGGTCGGATCAATGGCAATCGCATTCTTGAATCGCTGGATGGCCTCGCTATACTGGCGGCGCTGCTGGTAAATCAGCCCGAGCTGATATTGTGCCTCGCCGTCGTGCGGATTCACGGCGGCCGCCTGCAGCATGCGGTGGAAGTTCTGGCGGCTGCGCAGGCCGCCCCCAAGACTGCGGAACTCACTGGCAAGGTAGTAGTACGCAAAAAACAGGAAAAACGGCGAGGCGATCCAGCCCAGCAGGAAGCGCAGGGGCCCCCAAACGAAAAAGGCTGCGACGAGAGGGATCCACGAGAGGCCGACAACCGCGACAGCTTGCCGGTTCTCTGCGCCGAAGACGGTGCGCACGGCGAAGAACATCAGCACGGCGAAGTAGAGGTAGACCGGCGCGGCGAGATAGAGCAAAACCTCGATCGGTCCAATCCATGCCGCGAGCACCAGCGGCAGATTGGCGGCCGTCCAGGCCATCCCCGTGCAGGTCAACAAGGAGGAGTAATCGCGCTGGAAAACATCGCTGGGCGATCCTCTCAGGCCGGCCAGAAGTTTGCTGAGCATCAGGGCGCCCGGTACGTAGAACACGGCCAAAACCAATAGTGGTGCGTAAAAGCTGATCGCCAGACCAGAGCGGCCGAGCAGAAACGAGACGATGCACACGGCGGCGCTGGCGAACAGGAGGCTGCCGCGATCGAGAATGTCGCTCATAGCGGCGCCGGGCTGCCAGAACAGCCGCGCGAGAAGCCGGACGTGGTCCATCCATCTGGCAGGATAGCAGCGGCGGACCCGCCGCCGGTTACGCGACAGCCCGCGACCTTGGTACACTCCGGTCGATGGAGCCCGAGTTTCTGGTGGTCAGCGGATCCCGCCTCAGCGAGCGTTTTTCGCTCGGCCAGGGCGAAGTGCGGATCGGGCGGGCGCCGGGTTCGACGATTCGGCTGGACGAATCCGGCGTCGCGTGGGAGCACTGCGTGATCCGGCGGTCCGACGGGCAGTGGCGGCTCGTTGATCAACGCACCGGAGCCGGCACATTCGTCAACGGAATGCGGGTTAGCGACCATTGCCTCGAAGCCGGCGACCAGATATCGATCGGCTCCACGGTGTTGCTCTACCGCGAAGAAGCCGCGCCGGACGCGACACTGCCGCAACACATGCTGCTGCAGGCCTGCTCCCTGCTGTTTCTGTTTCGCGCGCTGGCGGCCTCGGAAAATGAAGGACTGCGCGAGAAGCTTGAGGAGCAGGTCCTGCGGCTGATCACGGATCTGGTGCCGTGCCGCGGCGGTGCGGTTCTGTTGGGACGCGATGCGGCTGAGTTGCAGGCGGCGGCCAAAGCCCGGGGGTTCGCAGGCGATCAGACAGCCGGCGTTACTGGAGCCGCCATCGATAACGCGAGCGGAACGGTAGCGGTGCCGCTATACGTGCGAGCGAGTATCGCGGGCTTGATCGTGGTGCAGTTTCCTCCCGAACAGACGTCGCGCCTCCAGGAGCATTGCGACACTCTGGCGGCGGTCGCCACGCTGGGAGCGATCGCGTTCGAGACCGTGCGCGAGGTGGAGTCGCTCAATCTGGAAAAGGCGCTCTTGCTCGAACGGCTGGGAGACGCGCAAGACGGCATCGTCGGCGACAGTTCCGCGCTGCGAAAGCTCATGCACATGGTGGCGCGAGTCGCAGCGTCTGAAACGTCGGTGCTGATTTTGGGCGAGAGCGGCACGGGCAAGGAGATGGTGGCGCGCGCGATTCACCGGCAGAGCCCGCGTGCGAAGGCTCCCTTCGTCGCGATCAACTGCGCGGCGATTACGGAAACCCTGCTCGAAAGCGAGTTGTTTGGGCATGAGAAAGGCGCATTCACGGGCGCGGTGGCTCAGAAGAAAGGAAAATTGGAAATCGCCGAGGGCGGAACCGTGTTTCTCGATGAAATCGGCGAGCTGGCGCCGCCCTTGCAAGCAAAACTGCTGCGGGTTTTGCAGCAGCGTGAGTTCGAGCGAGTGGGCGGGACCCGCACCTGGAAGCTGAACGTGCGGGTGATCGCGGCAACCAACCGGGACCTCCGCGCCGAGGTGCGTCGCGGGGCGTTTCGCGAGGACCTTTTTCACAGGCTGAATGTCGTGGCGTTATACGTGCCGGCGTTGCGGGAACGTGGAGAAGACATTCCGGCTCTGGCGGCGCATTTTCTGGAGCGGGCGTCGGCGCGATGCCGGCGGCGGGTAACGCAGATCGCGCCGGAAGCGCTGGCGTACCTGCGGGCGTACTCGTGGCCGGGGAACGTGCGCGAGCTCGAGAATGCGATCGAACGAGCCGTGGTCTTGGGAGATGGGGAAACGCTGCTGGCCGAGGATCTGCCCGAGACGGTGTTGGACGCGCCGGCGGCACCGGCAGCCGCGCCCGGCGCGCTGCAGAACTCGGTAACGGATACCAAGCGGCAGTTGATCTTGCGGGCTTGGGAAGAGAGCGGCGGCGACTATAAAGTGGCGGCCCAGAAGCTGAAGATCCATCCGAATTCGCTGCTCCGCCTGGTGCGCACGCTGGGGCTGCGAGAAACACTGAGGTGAGGGTGCGGGAGATGACGATTTCGATTCGTTGTATTTTGGCGCTCGCAGGTCTTGTCGGCTTTATCTGCGCGCAGAACACGCGGCCGGAGGCGGGTCCGTTCAATGCGTCCCAGATCGAGTTGCAGCCCCCGCCGGCGCAGGGTGTCGCGGTGCGCGCCGGGCGGCTGTTCGATCCGGTCTCGGGCAGAAATTTGCTGAACCAGGTCATTTTGATCAAGGGCGACAGGATCGCAGACGTTGGGCCGGCGGAGCGTCTGTCAATACCGCAGGGGGCGCGCGTCATCGACCTCAGCCGTGCCACGGTTCTGCCCGGGCTGCTCGACCGGCATGTGCATCTCATCCAGGACGCGCAGGTCAACGACGGGCGGGCGTCGCTGACCGCGCTGAATTACGCGCTGAAAGATATCAGCGCCGGATTCACGACGCTGCAGGATATGGGCTCGGCCTACAGTTACGCGACGGTGGAATTGCGCGATGCCATTAATAAGGGCTTAGTCCCGGGGCCCCGCCTGCAGGTCGCGGGCCCGCAGATCAACCCGCGCGGCGCCAGTTACTATCCGGCGCCGTCGGCCGCGATGCCCTTCGGCCTCAACACCGGCTACAATAACTGGCAAAATACCGGCAATGTCAATTCGCCGTGGCTGGCCCGTGCGGCGGTTCGCGACCGCTCGCATTACGGAGTCGATTGGATCAAGATTTACGAAACCGAGGATTACGAGGGCGGCGGGTATCCCGCGCAAGGCGGCGGAGCGTTCACTCCAGACGGCAAGATGATCAACGTGCCGTCTTTGACCCTGGAGGAGAACCAGGCCATCGTGGACGAGGCGCACCGCCGGGGACTGAAGGTCGCCTGCCATGCCTACGGCGGCGAGGGGCTGCGCAATTGCCTGGTCGCGGGAGTCGATCTGCCGATTCACGTAATCGTGGGGGTCACCGGCGCCGAGGGACTCGACGATGAAACCATCCGCCTGCTGAAGCAGCCGATGGCCGACGGCAAGCCGCGGCAGGTCCAGCAGACTTTGTGGGACTTGATCGGCGACCTCGAGACGCGAGATTTGAAAGCCAGTGGCGGGCACACGACGCGCTTCCAACTAACAGAGAAGAGTTTCAAGCGCCTGCTCGCGGCGGGTATCGAACAGGTCTTTGGCAGCGGCGCTTACACGGTGGGACATGGGATGCAGGCTTTTCAGTTCGGCTATTTCGTGAAATGGGGGATGACACCGGCGCAGGCCTTACGCATGGCGACGAGCAATGCCGCCGAGGGCCTGAACTTCGATTTGGGCAAGCAAGTCGGAATCGTTGAGAAGGGAAGATATGCCGACCTGGTGGCGGTCGCCAGTGACCCGCTCACCGATATCACCGAGATGGAGCGCGTGCGATTTGTGATGAAAGGCGGCGTGGTTTTCAGGAACGAATTGAAATAGAGCCCGAGCCGAATCCGCCTGGTTGTATACTGGTTGCCGATTATGGCCAAGATCAAACTCTTGTTGAGCCGGCGCACTGTTCTACAAGCCGCCGGCGGGATGCTGGCATCCGGGGGACTGCCGCACGGGATGGCGAATGCCGCCGAGAACACCAGTCCCGTCATAACCAGGCTCAGCACCTACATGAGCGAGGCAGCCGGACGGGCCCTGCCGGAAGAAGCAGCGGAAAAAACCAGGCATCACATTCTGGATACGTTCGCCGCCATGATTTCGGGCGCGGACCTGCCGCCCGGTCGCGTGGCGCTGCGGCTGGCGCAGGCCCACGCGGGCGGCGCCGCCACGATCGCCGCCTCGAAGCTGCGCTGCGGCGCCATTGAAGCAGCGATGATCAATGGAATGCTGGCGCACTCCGACGAGACCGACGATTCCCACGCTCCCTCGCACTCGCATCCGGGCTGCTCCATCGTGCCGGCCGCGCTGGCGGCGGGCGAGGAATTTGGGATTGACGGCGCGCGGCTGCTGCGTGCGGTCGCGCTGGGTTACGATATCGGGCCGCGGGTGACCATGACGCTGGGCGGGCTGCCCTTCCAAATGCAGACCCACCACAGTGCCCACAGCATTGCCGGCACATTCGGGTCCGCCGCCGCAGCCGGCTGCGCGGGCGGATTCAGTGCGCAGCAGATGCGCTGGGTGCTCGATTACGCCGCGCAGCAGGCGGCCGGCATCGCCGCCTGGCAGCGCGATACGGATCATATCGAAAAGTCCATGGTTTTCGCGGGCATGCCGGCCCGCAACGGTGTTAGTGCGGCGATGGTGATCCACTTCGGCGGCACTGGCGTCGACGATATTTTTTCCGGAGCCGACAATTTTCTCATGTCGTTCGCTCCAAAAGCCGATCCTGCGGGCTTGGTTGACGAGCTCGGCACCCGCTACGAGATCACGCGAACCAACATCAAGAAGTGGACCGTCGGTTCTCCCATCCAGGCGCCGCTCGACGCCATAGAAAACCTGCGGAAGAAGCATCCGTTCGAAGCCGAAGATGTCCAGAAGGTGACGGTACGCGTCGCCACCAGCGAAGCCAAAACCGTAAACAACCGCGAGATGCCGGACATCTGCCTGCAGCACATGATGGCAGTCATGCTGATCGACAAAACAGCTTCCTTCCAGGCGGCCCATGACAAGGCGCGAATGAAAGACCCTGCCCTGCTGCGCCAGCGCGCGAAAGTGGAACTGGTGCCCGACGAAGAGCTCGAGCGGGCCTACCCCAAGCGGGAGACCATCGTCGAAGTCACGTTGAAAGACGGCGCCAAGCTCACCGATCGCGTCGAAGCCGTGCGCGGCACGGCCGAAAATCCGATGCCGCGGGCGGAAGTGATCGCCAAGTGTCGTGATTTGATCGCGCCCGTGCTCGGTGCGGCTCCCTGCGACCGGCTGATCGAGGCGGTAATGGGACTGGACCGCGTCAAAAACGTCCGGGAACTGGGCGCGCTGCTTCAGAAGAGCTAGAAGCGAAAATAGAGAAACATCGTCTGCGTGGGGACGCTCATCACAATCGTCGCCAGCCCAGACAGCAGCAGAATTATGAGGACCCAGGGATGCCAAGGACGCGCGACGGCAGCCTTCGTAAATGCGTACCGTGCCGCGAATACATGGAGCAGGACGGCCGCACCCAGCAGCACCAGAGCGGTCCATTCCACCGTGTTAAAGCCCGTGAAAAAGGGAGCGCGCAGCAAGCCGTTCGCGTAGAGCGGAAGCTCCGAAAGCCGGTTGACGCGGAAGAAAATCCATCCGATCACCGCCAGTTGCTGCATCAGCAGCACTGAGCCAAGCCCCCGGAAGCCTGCCGCTTTTCGAACACCGCGGTGCGCGCGAATCGCCTGATAGCCCGCCAGCAGAACACCGTGATATCCGCCCCAGACGATATACGGCCAGCGCGCACCGTGCCAGATGCCGCAAACGAGCATCGTCATACACAGATTGAGATAGCTGTAGATGCGGGATTTTGCGCGCAGGCCGGGGAGAGAAAAGTAGACATAATCGCGCAGCCAGTTCGAAAGCGAGATATGCCAGCGGCGCCAGAAGTCGGCGGGATTGCGTGCCAGATACGGCCAGTTGAAATTCATCGGCAAACGATAGCCGAAGAGACGGGCGGTTCCGATGGCGATGTCGCTATAACCTGAAAAGTCGCAGTAAATCTGAACTGCGAAGGCGTAGGTGGCAAGCAGAATCCGGCTGCCGCTCGTATGCGGGTCGGCGAACACCGGATTCACCGCCAGAGCCAGGTTATCGGCGATGACAAGCTTCTTGAACAACCCGAAAGTGACCAGAACGAGCGCTTCCCAGACCATCGCGGAGCTGACGGGAATTCTTTTTATCAACTGCGGCAGAAACTCATCGGCGCGTACGATCGGCCCGGCAGTCAGCCGTGGGAAGAAACTGATGTGGAGGGTGTAATCGAACAAGCCGGCCGGTGCGGGCAGATGTCCGCGATAGCGGTCCACCATGTACGCAATCGCCTGCAGCACGTAGAAGCTGATTCCGACGGGGAGCGGATGCAGCCAGCTCTTCGCGATCGCCAGCAAACCAACGGCGGCTCCCACACCCGTGACGAGCACTGCACGCCGGCGGCGATTCCCCGCCGCAGCGCCAACCCAGTAGCTGCCGGCGGTAACCCCGGCCAGCAGAATCAGGTAGGAAGGCGCCCAACTCGCATAAAACAGGTAACTCGCCGCGATCAGCAGCGCCTTCCGGGCCGTATTGCCGGGGATGACGAGATACAGCACCCAGACAGCGAGCAGGAAAATCCAAAAAGGGAAAGCGTCAAAGGACACGGTCGTGGAGGTAATCGGTGAACTGTTGCGCGCCTTTGAGGTTCAGGTGGG
>DATGII010000141.1:0-16450 GCA_035295805.1 Bryobacteraceae bacterium
TACCGAGGTCAGCCAGGTATCCTTGGTAAAACCAGTGGGCATAACGACTGTGATCCACTCGACGACGTTGTTTTTGGTTTTGGCAGGAACTTCGGTGACCGGGCCATCGACAATGACGTCGGGTTGGATCACCCAGCCGTCGGCCCATTGCACGGGCGGCGGCGCATCCTGGGGATTGCCTTCGGCCGCGCCGCTATCGGCCCATTTCGCGATTATTTCGATCTCGGAGGGCTGCAGAGAACGATCGTTCAGGTAGGGGCCGTACTGTTCGTCGGCCGACCAGGGCGGCATTTTTTTTGTAAGGACGGCGGCTTTCATCGCCTTCGCCCACGGACGCGCGCTCTGGTAAGTGAGGAATGACATCGGCCCCATCTGGCCGGGACGGTGGCAGCCCTGGCAGTTCTTCTGCAATATGGGCAGCACGTCTTTATTGAAAGTTACGGGGGTGTCCGCGGCGCACGCAACGCCGGCAGCCAGCAGCCCGGCCGACAGGATTTGCAGTCGCATCGAGGTGTCTCCTATTGCTTCAAACCGCCCATCTGCACGCCCATCCCATCGGGGTCGAGGACATGCAGGCTGGTCTTGGTATCGCCCTGGACGATCTTCAAGTTCCGGCGCTTCAGTTCAGCGGCAACTTCTTCCTTGCGCTGGTCCCAATCGGCGAGGGTGAAGGCCATGTGATCGACCCTAGGGGCGGGCGGGCGGTTGCGCACGATCAGGATGTCGTCGCCAAAGGTAAGCCGGCACTGTTTGCCGTCGTCTTCGGTGACTTTCATACCGAACAGGCCGGCGTAGAAATCGCGCGAACGGGCGTAATCGGTTACCGAATAGGAAACATGATTGAACTTGGTGGCGGTGATGACCTTATTTTCGGCCGCCGACGCGGGAGCGCTCACGGCCGCGGTTGCTGCGATGGTGAGGCTCTGGATGAGCTGCCGCCGCGAGAGTCGACCCTGTTCGAATTCGTGAACAAGTTTGGCGATGACGTGTTCCATCACTTCCTCCTCTGGAAACGCGCCGGGGCTGCGTGGGCTCCCGGTTGGCATATAAGTATATACCGGTGAAATGCCGAGTGCCCGCGAACCGGACGCCTGTGCTCAGGCCAGGGAACGGCCGCCGTCGACCAGGAAGACACAACCGGTCGCAGAGGTCATGTGATGGACGGCGGCAGCGACCGCATCGCCGATCTCTTCCGGAGTGGCGAGGCGGCCGAGGGGGGTGCGGGCCTCCTGTTCGTCGTGCCAAGCCGGATCCATCGATTTGACGAATTCGGTATCAACCAGCCCCGGGGAAACGGAGATGACGCGGATGCGCGGCGCCAGCGCGCGAGCGAGGGATTTCGTCATGTTGTCCATGGCCGCTTTCGAAGCGCAGTAGATGACATTGCTGCCCATGGCGAGGGTGGCGGCGGCCGACGAAATGTTGACCACTACGCCCCCACTGGGCAGCGGGCTCTTCTCCAGCATCGTGCGGAACGCGCGCACGGCCGCGAAGGCGCCGCGCACGTTGGTGGCGAGGATGGTGTCGATCAAAGTATCGTCGAGCGCGTCGAGGTCGGCGTGGCGCACGAAGCGGGTGGTGCCGGCGCAATTAACGAGCACGTCGCAGCGTCCATGGTCTTGTTCGATGCCGCGGGCGAGGGTTGTGAGAGCCGCGCTATCGGTGACGAGGGCCGGCCGGGCAGAGTGGCCCCGGCCCGGCAGAGAATCGGCGAGCTGGCGAGCCGTTTTTTCGGAGCGGTTATAGCCGACCACAATGCACATCCCGGCATCGGCAAGCTTGCGGCAAATGGCGGAGCCGAGTCCGCCGGCGCCGCCGGTGACCACTGCCACCGCGCGATCCGTATAAGGCATGGCTTAACTCGCGCGCGCGCCGTAACGGCGCACGCGCAGGTCGGCCTGCTCTTTATGCGCGGAGAAATTCTCAATGGCACACAAGCGAGAGCAGTATTCCCCGATCAAAGAAGAAGCTTGATCGGTCAGGACGCGCTGATAGGTACAAGTCTTGATGAACTTGCCGACCCAAAGGCCGCCGGTGTAGCGGGCTGCCTTCATGGTGGGCAGGGTGTGATTGGTGCCGATGACTTTGTCGCCGTAGGCGACGTTGGTGCGGGCGCCAAGGAAGAGGGCTCCATAATTGGTCATGTGGCTCAAGAAGTAATCGGGGTCGCGGGTAATGACCTGGACGTGCTCGGAGGCGATGCGGTCAGCCTCGGCCACCATCTCTTCGAGCGTATCGCACAGGATGATCTCACCGTTTTTTTGCCAGGCTTCGCGCGCGATGGCGGCGGTGGGAAGCCACGAAAGGAGCGCTTCGACGGCCGCGGGAGTCTTATCGGCGAGGGCAGCGGAATTGGTGAGCAGCACGGCGGGGCTCGACGGCCCATGCTCGGCCTGGCCGATGAGGTCGACGGCGGCCATCTCGGGGTCGCAGGAATCGTCGGCGATGATGAGGGTTTCGGTGGGGCCGGCCAGCAGATCGATACCGACCCGGCCGAACAACTGCCGTTTGGCCTCGGCCACGTAGGCATTGCCGGGGCCGATCAGCATATCGACCGGCGCGATGCTCTGGGTGCCGAGCGCCATGGCGGCAACCGCTTGCACGCCGCCGATGGCGTAAATTTCGTCGGCGCCTCCCAGGTGCATGGCGGCGACGATGGCCGGATGAGGCGCGCCTTCAAAGGGGGGCGCGGCCGCGATGATGCGTTTGACGCCGGCGGCTTTGGCGGTGACCACGCTCATGTGCGCGGAGGCGACCATCGGGTATCGCCCGCCGGGAACGTAGCAGCCGACGCTGTTGACGGGAATATTCTTGTGTCCGAGCACGACACCGGGGAGCGTTTCGACTTCGACGTCGCGGAGAGCCTCGCGCTGCACCAGCGCGAAGTTGCGGATCTGCGTCTGCGCAAAGCGGATGTCGTCGATTACCTGTTTTGGGAGGGCGCGCAGGCAGACATCGATTTCGGCCGGGGACAAGCGGAATGACGCAGGCGACCACTGGTCGAACTTTTCCGAGTACCGGCGCAGCGCGGTTTCGCCGTTCGCCGCGATGTCATCCAGGATCGCCTCCACGGTCTGGCGGACCTGCAGATTCGCGGCCGCTTTTGCGGCGGCGGATTGGCCGCTTTTCAAGTGTCGAATCATCGGAACCTCACTGTATCAAATCCGGGCGGCGCATCGCGGAAGTTGCGGAAGATTCGATAGAATCGTCCGGGAGGTTGAAATCAATGAGGGGAGCGGCTGTTGCGGTACTTACGATTACATGGAGCGCTGCGCTTGGGGCGCAGTGGCTGCATCAGCCCACCAAGGGGATTCCCCGTACTCCGGACGGCAAGCCGAACCTCACGGCACCGGCCCCGCGGACTTCCGATGGCAAGCCCGATCTGTCCGGATTGTGGAACAAGATTTCTCCGAAGTTCGCGCGGAATATCGCGGCCGATCTGAAGCCGGGAGAAGTGCAGCCGTGGGCGGAAGAACTGGTGAGGAAGCGCGAAGAAAACCTCGAGAAAGACTATATGAACGCGCTATGCCTGCCGCTGGGCCCCGGCTACGCCACCTCCGCCGACGCCACCGGCTCGGAGATGATGAAGATTGTTCAAACGCCGTCGCTCATCGTAATGCTCAACCCCGACTTGACGTATCGCCAGATCTACATGGACGGCCGCGCTTTGGAGAAGGCTCCCAACCCGAGCTGGATGGGATATTCGGTGGGGCACTGGGAGGGAGATACGCTCGTGGTCGAGAGCAACGGGTACAACGACAAAACGTGGCTCGATCACGTCGGGCACCCGCACACCGAAGCGCTGCGCACCACGGAGCGCTACCATCGCCGGGACCTCGGAAACCTGGATATCGAAGTGACGTTTACCGACACGGCCGTTTATCCGAAGCCGTTTACGGTGGCGGTGCGGGCCGAACTGGCGCCGGATACGGAAATGATCGAGTGGGTTTGCAACGAGAGGGATATCAATCACGAGCACTGGGTGGGCAAGGCCTCGGACGAGGAGAAGAATGCCGTAAAAGTGCCGCCCGATGTGCTGGCGACATATGTGGGGACGTACGTGGAACAGCCGAAGTTGTGGCGCCTGGAGCCGCGGGTTGTCCAGATCTCGGTCGCGGACGGCAAGTTGTACGGCGATATGGACGGCAGGGGAAAGACGCCGCTGACCGCGCAATCGAATACGTCGTTTTCCGGTCTCTATGGGCTGGGCGTCGAATTCCGCAAAAACGTCTCCGGCACGCTGGAGCTGTTCGTCAAACACGTTTCCGGGGACTATCGGTTCACACGCAAGCCGTAATTACGTCGGGCGGAATCAGCGTGCCAGGACTACCAGGCTGTGCCCGCCGAAGAGGCGGACGGACAGGTCCGGGTTGAGTGCAAAACTCAGGGCGCGCAGCGGTTTCGCCAGCCGGGCGGCCGTCGTACCGGCGTGGTTCGGTCCGTAAGAGAAATCCACCACTTCGTAGCCGGCATGCCGCAGCGTGGCCAAGGCAATTTCCTTGTTGAAGTGATGAAGGTGGTCGAATTGTCTGCGGGCAGTGGCGAACGCTCCACGACGCAGCGCGCTTTGCGCCGAAATATCCAGCGTGAAGCTAAATACCTTCCATTCGGCTCGATTCTTGAGACGGCGCAGGAACCCCAAGTAGTCTTCGATGTGATCGACCACCTCCAGCACCAGCAACAGATCGAAACACGGGGTATCGACGGCGATGAAATCGGCCAGCAGGAAGCGGAGGCCGTCGTTCTCGCGCCCCCACGCCAGGCGGATGGCATCGGGCGAAACATCATATCCCCAGAACCGCCGATCGGAGGGCAATTTCAACTGCAATTGCCGGAGTACCTCGCCGGCGCCGCAACCGACCTCGCAAATCAGGCGCGGCTCAAGCTTATTTCGCGCGAGGAGATGCAAGATGGTGCCGGCTTTCGCGGGAGAATACTCTACGTGCCAGGTAGGATTTTTACGCAGATACTCGCCGTTGACGTGCGGATCGGAGGCCGGGTTCACAACGCTGCCGGAGGATTGGCGGATCATCGGTTGAGACATCGACGGCCGCGGTGCACTCTAATTGCCAGGGCGAGCAAGATTTCGTACTGTTTCTAACTCTTGAATGCTTTGGCGGCGAGATTGCGGCTACGCTGTTTCCAATGCGATTTGTTGCCCTAGCGACGGATTTTGACGGAACGCTCGCGCATGACGGAATTGTGAGCACGAACACTCTAGCCGCGCTGGAGCGGCTCAAGGCTTCGGGACGGCGCCTCCTCCTGGTGACCGGGCGGGAGTTGGGCGATCTGCAAAGCATTTTTCCGCGCCTGGACCTGTTCGACCTGGCCGTGATGGAGAACGGGGGCACCTTATATTTTCCGGCGGCGCGCCGGGAGCAGGCGCTAGCCGATGCGCCGGCATCGTCATTCGTGGAGGCGTGTCGCGAGCGAGGCGTAGCCAGGCTGAGCGTGGGCCGCGTCGTGGTGGCGACCTGGCAGACAGAGGTGTCCAAAATTCTGGACGCAATTCATGAAATTGGCCTCGAACTCCAGGTGATTTTCAATAAAGGCTCTGTGATGGTGCTGCCGCCGGGAGTAAACAAGGCGAGCGGGTTGGCGGCGGCCCTCAACCATCTCTGCCTATCGCCGCATAACGTGGTCGGAATCGGCGATGCCGAGAACGATCACGCCTTTCTGACATCCTGCGAGTGCAGCGCCGCTGTGGCCAATGCGTTACCGGCCTTGAAGGCGCGGGCGGATATTGTGACGAAGGGTGACCACGGCGACGGAGTAGTGGAACTGATTGATGCGCTGATTCGCGACGATCTGGCGGGCGCCGGCGCTTCTCTGTGCCGTCACGACATCCTTCTGGGGCGATCCGGTGAAGGCAACCAGGTTTCATTCCCAGTGTACGGCCGGAACCTGTTGATTGCGGGTTCGTCGGGTGGGGGAAAATCGAGCATCACCAGCTCGTTTGTAGAGCGTCTGTTGGAAGCGCATTACCAGGTATGCGTGATTGATCCGGAAGGCGACTATAAAGAGCTGGGCGACGCCGTCGTGCTCGGGGAACCGAAGAGTCCGCCGACGGTGGAAGCCGCGCTCACGGTTCTGGAAAAACCGGAGCGCAGCGCGGTGCTCAACCTGGTGGGGCTGCGTTTTGAGGACCGGCCGGCCTTTTTCCAGCGCCTGTTGCCGCGGCTACAGGAGTTGACGATCCGGAGCGGGCGTCCGCACTGGACGATCGTGGACGAGGCTCATCACATGCTGCCGGTGGATGGCACGCTGCCCACGCTGCTTCCCGGCAAAGGATTCATGAACCTCGCGCTGATCACGGTTCGGCCGGAGCACGTGGCGCGCGACGGGGTAGCCCTCACGGATGCACTGATCGCGGTCGGGAGCGAGCCCGATGTTACGGCGCAGGCGTGGTCAGCGGCGACCGGAATTCCGGCAACGCCGGTGAAGACCCGGCTCAATCGCGGGCATGCGGTTCTGTGGCGGCGCGAACAGGCAGGCCGTCCGGTCCTGTTCGAGGTCACGGAGAGTCAGACAGATCGCCAGCGCCATAGCCGGAAATACGCTTCCGGCGAGCTTCCCCCCGAACGCAGTTTCTTCTTCCGCGGTCCAGACGGCAAATTAAAGCTGCGGGCAGACAACCTGACCACATTTCTGCGTATGGCCGAAGGCGTGGACGACGATACATGGCAGCATCATCTGCGTCAGGGCGATTATTCGCGTTGGGTGCGCACCGAAATTCATAACGACGAACTGGCGGCCGAAACGGAAGCGGTGGAGCGCGACCAGAGCTTGAGCGCCGACCAAAGCCGGGCCAAGATTCGGGAAGCGATCGCGAAGCGTTTCACCATCCCCGAGTAGGGCAAAAGTAAGCAGGGGATTACCGGGCATTATTTCGGACAAAGCGCTATTCTTTGCTGCCGAATTGCGTGAAAATGTACATATAGCTTCCGCCGGAGGAATGATATGTACTATCGAAGCGCGTCTATTCTCGGTTTGATTGTGGTATTTGCAGGAATTGCATTCGCGCAGCAGACGGCGCCGGTTCCGATTTACTCCCAGACGCAGAGCACCGGAACGGTGGGTATCCTGGCGACCCAGGTGGCGCATTTGAATGTCGTGAACCTTTCCAGCGCGACGGTGGCGGGAAGTGCTGCGACTTGTGCGGCGCACATCGAATTTCTGAATGAACAAGGCGGGGTGCTCAAGCCGTTTGATATCACGGTGGATCCGGGAAAGAGCGTCAGCGTCGAATACACATCGCCGTCAGCGGCGGGCCGGCAGCAGTTCCGGGTAACCATCGCCATTCCGCGTCCGGCGATGATGACGCCGGCCCCGGGATCGACCATCTTGATGCCGATATTTTACTGCTCGCTGGTTCCGACGCTCGAAATCCTGGACGGCCCGGGCGGAAAGACGGACTTCCTGGTGACGGACTTCCATTATGTGGCGTCCCCGATACCGATCCTGAGCGGGCTGCCGATCGGCACTTCGCCGATGCGGTAAGTGTTCTCAAAGGGCGTGGTTGGAACGCACGGTGACGCCGCGGCGCGCGGACTCGAAAGCGGCTTCGATCGCCGCCATGTTGGCGAGTGAATCCTCGAGCGGAGTCGGCACTTCGGCCAAGCCGCGCACGGCACGCGAGAAGTGGTCGCCTTGAATCGTGAATTGATTGCAGAGCGGGATTTCTTCGACGCGGATACCGCCGCCGCGCAAATCGGCGCCGTTGTCGACCAGTAAACGGCAGGCCTGGTCTGGCGAAGGGTTGAAGGGTTCTTGCAGCTCGATGCGGCCGCGGGTTCCCAGGATTTGAACGCGCTGCTGGTAAACCAGTTGAGTGCTAACGAGGAAAATACAGTGTCCGGACGGGAACGCGAGAACCGCGGAGCTGAGCCGGTCAGTGTGGAATTCGGGATCCTGCTCCAATAAAGCCGTGACGGCTACCGGCTCCTGCCCAAATAAGAACCGGGAGATCTGAATCGGGTAGCAGCCGATATCCATGATGGCGCCGCCGCCGAACCCGGCGATGTTGCGGATGTTGGCGGCATTGCGGTTGAAATAGCTGAACGTGCAGCTGACGGCGCGGAAGTCGCCGATTTGGCCGGAGCGGGCGAGTTCGCGGGCGCGGAGCCATTGCGGGTGGGTTCGCACCATGAACGCTTCACCGATCAGGACGCCGGTGCGGCCGCGCGCCGCTATCAGCTCGCGGCATTCGGCGGTGCTCATCGCGATGGGCTTTTCGCACAGGACGTGCTTGCCGGCTTCGGCAGCGCGAATCGACCACGGCACGTGCAGGTGGTTCGGCAGCGGGATGTAGACAGCTTCGATGTCGGGGTCCGCGAGCGCCTCCTCATAGGATCCAAACGCCTTGGGAATACGCAGCTCCTGCGCGACGTGCCGAGCCCGGGCAGTATCGCGCGAGGCGATCGCCACGATTTGCGACCATTCGCCTTTCTGCATGGCGGGAATAACTTTCGTGGTGGCGATGCGGGCCGTGCCGAGCACGGCCCACCGGACTTTATCGGGCATACTGCGAGTGTCGCAGAAACAAGGACACCCGCAGCGCTCGACGCTCCTGTCACAACGTCATCTCCGGTAAGTGACCCATGGTCACCCTCGGAGAAATAGATTTTCAATTTGGTTTGAGCACGACTTTGACGCAGCCATCTTCTTTGTTCCGGAATTTGCGAAATCCTTCGGGCGCATCCTGGAGGCGCATGCGGTGGGTAATCACGAAGCTGGGATCGATCTTACCGTCGAGAATGTACTGCAACAGCGGCTTGAGGTACCGGTGAACATGCGTCTGCCCGGTTTTGATAGTAATGCTTCGGTTCATAATCGAGCCGAACGGCATTTTGTCCAGGAAGCCGCCATAGACGCCCGGCACGGAGACAATGCCTCCGTTGCGGCACGCCAGAATGGCTTGGCGAAGGGGCGCCGGCCGGCCGGTCTGCAGCATAAGAAGCTGCTTGAGCTTGTCGTAAGCACCGAGCACGCCAGGCGAATGCGACTCCATGCCGACGGCTTCGATGCAGGCATCGGGGCCGCGCCCGCCGGTGATTTCCAGCAGCGCGTCGCGGACATCGGCTTTCTCGTAGTTGAGTGTCTCAGCGCCGCTATGCTGCCGCGCCAGTGCCAGACGTTCGGGAAAACGGTCGATGGCGATCACGCGCTCGGCCCCCAGCAGAAACGCGCTCTTGATGGCGAACTGGCCGACCGGGCCGCAGCCCCACACGGCAATCACATCGCCGGGTTTGATGTCGCAGGCTTCGGCGGCCATGTAGCCGGTCGGGAAGATGTCGGACAAGAAGAGAACCTTCTCGTCGTCGAGGCCGTCGGGCACCGGTATGGGACCGACATCGGCGAAGGGAACACGCGCATACTGCGCCTGTCCGCCGGCGTAGCCTCCGAGCAAGTGTGAATAGCCAAAGATGCCGCAAGGAGAGTGCCCCCAGAGCTTTTCGGCCAGCAGCGCGTTGGGATTGGAGTTCTCACACAAGGACGACATCCCCTGCTCGCAGAAAAAGCACTGACCGCAGGATATCGGAAAGGGCACGACCACGCGCTCGCCCACCTTCAGGTTCTTGACACCGGGCCCGACCTCGACCACCTCGCCCATGAATTCGTGGCCTAGGATGTCGCCGGCCTGCATAGTCGGAATGTAGCCGTCGTAGAGGTGCAGGTCGGAGCCGCAAATGGCGGTGGAGGTGATTTTGACGATAGCGTCTCGCGGATTGAGAATCCCGGGATCCGGAACGGTTTCCACCCGGACGTCGTGGGTGCCATACCAGCAGTTTGCTTTCATGACGGGCTCCTTTGCGTTAAGTCCGCGCCAGCCGGTCGAGCCAGGTTGCGCCTGAGGGCCGGCCGGCGGGCTGCCCCTCGGTAGTGGCGATCTCGCCGGTTTCCAGCAGCTGCTTCAGCCGTAAGAGATCCTTGCGGACTTGCATCCCCGGATCGGGGCCCAAGACGGCCGTCAGCAGGGGACCTCCTGCACGCAACGGCGGTTCGTACCGCATCGAGACGCGAACAATGGTGCCTTTGCCCCGCCGAATCGGTTCGAATTCAACCCAACCGGAGTTGGGAATGTCGGCGCCTTCCAACGAACGCCAGGCGATGCGCTGGTTGGGCGCGTCGTCGGTGACCTCGGCGCTCCAGGAAAACGTTCGTCCGCCGGGCGCTCGCGCGATCCAATGCGACTGACGCTCTCCCGCGATCCGCACCGATTTCAGGTGGGTGAGAAACCGCGGCAGGTTTTCGATGTCGTGCCAAAACCGATAACACTCTTCGACGGGGCGGTTAATGGCCACCGTAGCCCCCAGAGACACGGGACGGCCGCCGGTGCTGAGTTGACGCGCGCAGAGCACGTCGATAGCGGTAACGCCGGCCACGGCTGCCGCCGCCGCCGCGACGCGCTCGCTTTTGGAGCGGCGCGAGCCGGTTGCCGCGCCGAGCGCGGCCAGATCGAGGATGTCTCCTCCGACTCGTGCCCACAACCACCCGGCTTGGCGCGGGCGCTTGAGGATGCCGACTCCCGCCGCCACCTCGCGCAGCCCCATCAGCCTTGTGAGGAGCGGCCGCTCCGGGATGCCGATCACCTTTGCCAGCGTGCGCGGCGCCACAATTTCGGTCATCCCGAGACCGATGCTGAACCAGCCGAGAGCAGTGGCCAGCTTTTCCGAGCCGCGGCCGTCGCGGGAGGCGCGGGTTCCACCACCTTCCAGGACATTGCGGCGGCCGACTTCCGCGGTTTGTTCGGTTGCCATGATTCTGGTCTACTTCCTTTCGTTAACGCGGTTATTTTCAAGCTTGCAGTCAAGAAGGGGCGGAATCGGGAATTCCGATCGGTGTTGCGGGCCTTTCCGGCGCTCAACCGGCCCTTCTCACGCGTTCTTCCCCGGAAACGGTACTCAAGGGGCGGATGGCGGAAAGCGGTATTTGCTTCCAAACCAGCTCCGCCGTCTGCCGCTCCTCCTGCTGAATGGAACGGGCAAGCTGGGCGGTAACCGTATCGCCGGCGGCGCTGGCGATAGAAGCCAATGCTTCGTACATGGCGACTTCTGCATGTTCCACGGTGTATGCCATGATCAGATTCTGGGTTACGCGCTCGGTTTCCTCGTGACCGATCTGCGCGGTTTTGGGCATCATTCCCAACATGTGCGCGAGCGCGGTCTTGAAGCCGGAGGCGCCGCCCCCCAGCGCTTCGAGCCTGCCCGTAAGCCGCTCGTATTGGCTGCGTGTCTCGTTGGCGTGCTTCTCGAACATAGCTTGGGCGGTGGTATCATTGCCCTCTTTTGCAAACGCGCGCAGCTGGGTTTCGAAATTCTTCTCGGCGGCGATCGCGTCTTCCAGATACGCTTTGATCAGATCGGCGGCTGATTGACTTGCCATGAAAACTCCTCGCCCCAAATTTAGCGCGCTTGGGGAAAACCTACGGTGGGTTCGGAAACACTGGCCGCTCAGGGCTGTGTCGAGTGGCACCGCGCCCGGGGTGCAAAGGCCGGTGCGGGCGTCTATCTGCGGCGCAACAGATGTTCGGTCAGTGATTCATGATCCGGAGCGAACTGTTCGGCGGCGCCCCGCAAGTACGGGCGGAACTCGCGCGTCCAATAAGCCACGAATCCCTGTTGTGCGATATCGGCCAGCGCGGCGGAGTAGTGGTCAAGGATCGCTCCCCCAAAAACCTTGCCGGTGCGGCGCGCCGCGGACCGGGCGGCGCGAGAGAGCCAGAGGAGATTGGCGGGCACGTGCGCCATGGCGGAAACTGCCATCACCGACGACAGAAGAAATACGGATTTGCCCTGCTCGCGGGCGGACGCCTGTAGGTTCTTCCAGATGCGCTCGACGCGCTCAACCGACGGCACGTTTTTCGGAGGGATGGTGCGGAGGTCCTGCTTGAGGCGGTCCCATTCGCGCCGCAAGCCGGGAATGTCGACCGGGGGAAGGTTGAGGGTAGTGGCCAGTTGGCCGCTGCTCTTTTCCAGGCCGTCCAACACCTGTTCCATGGTTTCGAAGCGCTCTTCCTTGTTGAGGAGCCCATCCTGCTGAAGGGCGTCGGCGATCTCGCGAATGAGCCTGCTGCTACCACCGGCTGCATCGGCCAGCGCCGCCAGCACCCACACGGGCGAAGCCTGGAACGCGAGGATGCCAAGCAGCTCGATTCCGTGACTGGCGGTACGCTGCAGGAGGAAATTCTCCGCCAGCTTGCCCTCGGGCGGATAGACGCCTTCGACCTGACCGACATCTTCGATCAAGAACCGCAGAGTCACCTCGACCATGGTCTTGTAAAGCGTGGTGCGTCTCAAGGAGGCCGGCACCGCGACATTACCGATTTCGCGCAGCAATCCTCCCGAGAGCGCGCTCAGCGAGCGGATGACGCGCTCCGGTAAGGACAGCAGGTATTTGTAGGTGGCGCGCGGCGCCAACGCCGGCGGCAATCGGAACGAGCCGTCGGCCTCGCACGGGAAGTCGATCGTCCGGACCACGGCATCGAGGTCGATGGGGCCGTATACGTGGGGAAACAGTTCGTGCCCGCGTTCGTCATTGGGGCTGGCGGGAGCTTCGAGCCGCACCTCCGCGGTCAGGCGCGCCGGGTCAATGCCAAGCAGGTTCAAATCGGATTGTCCGCGGAAAAAACGGTGGGCCGTCCCAAGAATCTGTTCCAGGGTTGAGCAATGGACAAACCCCTCGTTCTGGAGGCTGGGAGGCGCGTAGCACCCGAGCCGAAGGGCCTCCTGCCACTCGGCCTTCTTCAGAATGTGGAAGATCAAATCGGCACCTACACGTTTGTATCAAAACGCGCGGGCCGGGCGGTTACTTGCCGACGCGCTCGAGCAGCGTGTGCATGTCGTCGGCGTGCTCTTCTTCCTTGGCGAGAATCTCCTCCATGAGGCGCCGGCTGGTGGGGTCCTTATCGCCAAAGAAACGAATGATCTCGGAATAGGACTCGATCGCGACGCGCTCGGCCACAAGGTCCTCCTTGATCATCTCGGTGAGCGTGCTTCCTTCGACGTATTCCGAGTGGCTGCGCATCATCAGGCCCTCGGGATTGAAATTGGGTTCGCCATTGAGCTGGATGATGCGCTGGGCGATGCGATCGGCATGGGTTTGCTCTTCGTTGGCGTGTTCGAGGAATTCCTCGGCCACGGCCTGCGCGTCGATGCCGCTGGCCATGAAGTAATGCCGCTTGTAGCGCAGCACACAAACCAGCTCGGTGGCGAGGGCCTCATTCAGCACACGCAGGGCGGTTTGGAGATCGGCCTTGTAATTGTCGGTGACGGCTCCGCGTTCGATATGCTGGCGGGCGCGACGGCGAATCTCCTGGATGTCGCTCAAGAACGGCTTCTTCGGATCCGGTGTCAGTGCAGCTCCCATAACGCTCCCGTGGTCTATGGTAAGCCCCGCGGGCGTCGGAGAACCGTATCGTTCCAAACACGGCCGCTGGAGCCGTGCGCCACTGTACAATGGCACCCATGGAACATTACACGTGGGACGCGATGGAGATGGAGGTCCTGAGCGGGCAGATCGGCCGCAAGATTATTGCGGGTGAGAAAGCGATGGTGGCGCAAGTGTTTCTTTCCAAGGGCGCGGTGGTACCGGAACATTTTCACGAAAGTGAGCAGATCACTTACATCCTCGATGGCGCCTTGAAATTCGAGCTGGAGGGTAGGGAAGTGGTGGTGAGCAAAGGGCAGGTGCTGCGGATTCCTTCCAACGTGCCGCATCGCGCGGTGGCATTGGAAGACACGTTGGACCTGGACATCTTCAGCCCGATCCGGCATGACTGGATCAAGAAGGACGACGCCTATCTTCGCCGCGGAGAGACGGATGGATCTGGGTCTTAAGGCTCGGGTGGCGCTCGTGGCTGCGTCCAGCGAGGGAATAGGCAAAGCGATCGCGCAGGGTCTTGCGCGCGAAGGCGCCCGCCTCGCCTTGTGCGCGCGTACGCAATCCACGCTGCAGGCAACGGCGGAAACCATTCGGCGCGAGACGGGAGCCGAAGTGCTGGCGCGCCCGCTGGATGTCACCGGCCCGAATGCCGTGCGGGAGTTCGTGGCGGAAACTGTCGAGCGCTTTGGCACGATCGATATTTGCGTCGCCAATGCCGGCGGGCCGCCGGCGAAGCCGTTCGCGGAAAGCACGCTGGAGGACTGGCACGCCGCGGCCAATCTCAATTTGATGAGCACGGTCTGCCTCGCGCGCGAGACGCTGCCCGTGATGCAGCAGCAGCGATGGGGACGCTTCATCGCGATCACCTCAGTGTCGGTCAAGCAGCCGCTGGAAGGGTTGGTTCTCTCGAACGCGGTGCGGAGCGGCGTCAGCGGGCTGGTGAAGTCGCTCTCGAATGAATACGGGCCGTATAACGTCCTGGTGAATAATGTATGCCCTGGCTACACGGCGACCGCGCGGCTGGTCGGGCTTGCCGAAACACTGGCGCGAAGAGAAGGAGTGGCAACGGCGGAAATCGAATCCCGCTGGACCACCGAGATTCCGCTGCGCCGGCTCGGCCAGCCCGAGGAGTTGGCCAATCTGGTGGTGTTTTTGGCGTCGGAGCGCGCGAGCTATATCACGGGAGCTTCGATCGCGGTGGACGGCGGATTCGTTAAGGGGCTGTACTGATGGCGCAGTCGCGGCCGGCTTCCCAGCGCATCCGGATTCTCGTGACGGGCGGCACTTTCGATAAAGAATACGACGAGATCCACGGCCGCCTTTTCTTTAAAAGATCGCACGTGGCCGAAATGCTCGCCTTGGGCCGCTCGAAGCTTGAGGTGAAGATTCAGACGCTCCTGATGATCGACAGCCTCGAGATGACCGATCAGGATCGGACGCGGATTGTGGAGACGTGCCGCAGGTCGCGCGAACGCCGCCTCGTCATTACGCATGGCACCGATACCATGGAGATTACGGCGCGCACGCTGGCGGCAGCCGTGAAAACCAAGACTGTGGTCTTGACCGGCGCCATGGTGCCTTACAAATTCGGCAGTTCGGACGGGCTGTTTAATCTGGGCAGCGCGCTGGCGTTTGTGCAAACTCTCCCGCCCGGCGTCTACATCGCCATGAACGGCCGGTGCTTTCCCGCGCACGCCGTCCGCAAGAATCGCGCCGACGGCATCTTCGAGGGTGTTGCGCATCCCTGAAGTGCGGAACGGAAGGCTGGCAGGAGCTAGCGAACTCCGATTCAGTGAGCCCGGACTGTCGGCGCTGCAATGAACTGCCAGCCTCCATGAGCATAACGGAAACGGGCGCTCCTGACAGTCGGGGGAAACGCCCCTTCCGGTGCTGGGCCGGCTTAGCCGAATGGTGGGTTCTGTTAGTACCGGGAACCCGCGGCCATCAAACTACGTCCGCCTTATTGGTACCGCCCAGCACCGGATCGGTGGATGGCTCGGGAATTGCTGTTTACCGGCCTGAGTGCGAAAGCGGTTGCACCCGGAGACGAAAGGAGAAAGGGGCAAGGTATGTGTGATTATTCGCTAGCGGCTTTGCGGACTCGCTTGGCAGAGACAGGCGAGGAGTTGGTGATGTACCGGTTTCCGACCGGCTCGCTGGGTATGACATCGCCGTCCGAACTGGAGATGTACAAACCGGAATTCCACGGCTGGTGGTCGTCATTTGACGCCAGGCAGGTTCCCTGCGCGGTTTGTATTCCCCACGGTTCGCAGCTGCGCTTGAGCGATATTCCCGAACGCATCCAGCAAAAGCTCGGCGTTGGCGCGGAGGAAGAAGTGACATTCATCCAGTTGAGCGCCGACGTGGGGAGACACCGGGACGGCATCCGGTTTGCGAACGGCCAGGAAATACTCTTGCAGCGGATGGCCGAAGGCCAGCACGCGCGCGTCCTATCCCTGACGCTGCGTGAAGTCGAGTACCAGACTTCAGACGCAGTCGTGCAGGAATAGCAGTCATTTATAAAGGTGGCCGGTGGCATGGGCCACCGGCGCCTTACTGAATAGCCATCAGCGGGCGGAGCCGTCGCGCGTAATCGGAACTCCGCAGGACTTGCAACACTTTGACTTCGATCTGCCGGATTCGCTCGCGAGTCAACCCGAAATCGGCTGCGATTTCCTGCAGGGTGTGCTCGCGATCATAGCCGATACCGAAACGCATCCGGAGCACTTTCTCTTCGCTCGGGCTTAACATTTTCAGAACGCCGGCTGCTTCTTCTCTGAGGTCACGATTGATCAATGGAGCCATCAATCCGGCGGCGGACTGCCCTTCGATCAAATCCCCGAGCACGGATTCGCCGTCATTGCCAACCGGCAGATCGAGCGAGACCGGATCACGCGAAATCGACCGCAACTCTTGGACGCGCTCGACGGTGGTTCCGAGCCGCTCCGCGATTTCCTCGTTCTTTGGGGTGTGCCCCAACTCCTTTTCCAACTCCCGCGCCGCGCGCAGGTACTTCGTAAGCGTCTCGTTCATGTGGACTGGAATGCGGATGGTACGCGACTGATCG
>DATGII010000142.1:0-3924 GCA_035295805.1 Bryobacteraceae bacterium
ACCACCTCGCTCCCGACTCGCAGGAGCGGTTCAATCGAACCATTCGAGAGGAACTGAGCTCCGAAGTGCACGGCGAGGTGGATGAGAAAAGCTGGCACCTTAAGCAGGCGCTGCTGCGGCGCCAGACCAACGTCCGCAGAGAGACCAAGCTGTTCCGGGAGTATGCGCGGCAGGCGTTCGAAGACACCCTGACGCTGTACCTGCACGGCACGTGCTGCGATATCGACGTGGAAACCGGGCCGCGCCAGATGCCGAGCCGGTATCTGCGGCGCAGGCTGGAATTACTCATCTCGCTGTTTCCGCCGCCGGATGGATACGCGGTGCTGCCGGAACAACTGAAGTCGCGATAGCCGTATGAAACTCAAACTTTTGGTGGCGGCTCTGCCGGCGGTGTGCCTGCTGGCTCAGACCAACCCGGCGGCGCAGGCGGCCCGAGCCTGGAGGCAGCAGCATGAGCGGCAGGTGGTCGACGAATTCGTCGCGCTGCTCTCGATTCCTAATATCGCGAGTGATCGCGAGAACATCCGGCGCAACGCCGATCTCATCGTGCAGATGATGGAGAAGCGCGGAATCGCGGCCCGGCAAGTCGCGGCGCCGGGCTCGAACCCGGTCGTATTCGCCGAAGTCCGCACGCCGGGCGCCGCGCGCACCCTGGTGTTTTACGCGCACTACGACGGGCAGCCGCTTGACCCGAAGGAATGGACGACGCCGCCGTTCTCGCCGGTGTTGCGGAGCCGCTCGATCGAGCAAGACGGGCAGGTGATCCCGCTGCCGGCTCCCGGCAAGCCGTTTGATCCCGAATCCCGCCTGTACGCGCGCTCGGCGTCCGACGATAAGGCCAACGTGGAAGCGATCCTCTCGGCCTGGGACGCCATCGGCGCCGCCGGGCTGAAACCCAGGGCAAACATCAAATTCGTGTTCGAAGGCGAAGAAGAGGCAGGGTCCGTCAACCTCGAGAAGATTCTGGACGCCAATAAACAACTGTTCTCGGGCGACGTCTGGCTGATGTGCGACGGCCCCGTCTACCAGACGCGCCAGCAGGCGATCGCCTTCGGCGCGCGGGGCATTGCGACCGTAAATATGACCATCTATGGCGCCCGCCGCGAACTGCACAGCGGCCATTATGGAAATTGGGCGCCGAATCCCGCGATGATGCTGGCGCGCCTTCTGGCGTCGATGAAGGATGACAACGGCCGCGTGCTGATCGATCATTTTTACGACGGCATCGAGCCGCTCACGGACAGCGAGAAGCGCGCGTTGGCCGAAGCGCCG
Organism: Bryobacteraceae bacterium; assembly: GCA_035295805.1. Lineage (GTDB taxonomy): Bacteria > Acidobacteriota > Terriglobia > Bryobacterales > Bryobacteraceae > PSRJ01. The sequence continues at coordinate 1,273 of DATGII010000142.1, forward strand.
AATATTGACGCCGATCTGATACGCGAACTCTGGCTCGGCGGCACCGAAGGCGCGCCCGAGAAACTGGCGGAGCTGATCAATCTGCCGTCACTCAACATTCGCGGTATGGCTTCGTCGCGCGTCGGGGCGCAGGCGTCGAACGTAATCCCGTCCACCGCGACGGCCAGCATCGACATGCGCCTGGTCAAGGGGATGGATCAACACCAGACGGTCGCGCGGCTCGTCGATTACATCCGAAGACAAGGATATTTCGTGGTCGACGCCGAACCAACCGCCGCCGAGCGCATGGCGCACGCAAAAGTGGCTCGCGTCACAGAGAGCAGGAATGGGTACAACGCTGTGCGGACCTCGATGGATCTGCCGATCTCGCAGGACATCATCCGCACGGTTGAGAGCGCGCGCGGCCCGACGGTGAAGATGCCGACCGAAGGAGGCAGCGTGCCGCTGGAGATGATCGAACGCGCGCTCGGCACCCGCACCATCGGCATCCCCATCGCCAATCACGACAATAACCAGCACAGTTTCAACGAAAACCTGCGTATCCAGAACCTGTGGGACGGCATTGAGCTGATGGCCGCCCTGCTGACGATGTAGCGCATCCCACCCATGAGGGGATTGCCAATGGGCACCAAATGAGTCTAGTATGGATGTAGAGGGTATTCAGATGAGAAAATCCTCATTGTCGATTGCTGTCCTCGCCGCCGCGGCGGCCGCTCTCCTTTGCGCCCAATCCACTATGCCTCAAATGCAGACGGTAGAGCCCAATAGCGTACGAAAGGGTGATGTTACGACTGTCACAGGCGAAAACCTCGGTTCCGGGATAGTCGCTGCTCTCTTTCTGACCGATGGCAAGGCCGATACGCGTGTGGAAATTGTCGAACAGACCGACAGTGCCATCAAGTTCAAGATTCCGTTGGCCATGAAAACCGGGCGGTTTGCGCTGATGGTCCTGACCAAAGGCAAAGACGCAAAGCTGATCGAAGAGCCGGTCAAAGTGCTGATCGAGCCCCCGGTGGTTCCGCCCACGGGGGATTGAACGGGGAAAGGCCAGCCATGTCGTACCGGTTCAATGCACGGCTCCATCACCGTTTCGGCTTGATCCACGACAGCGTGGAAGGCGCATTCCTGCGGGCGGGAATCGTGCTCTCCACCCTGGCGCTGCTGATAATCGTGTACGTGATGCTGTGGTTTCTCGAGCGGTGACGGACAGCAGCCAAGCACAAGTGGAAGAATTGACGCTGATAACGATGGATATTGCGATCGTCGGATACGCCCGAAAGGGCTTCCACGTACTTCGGTAGTTAAGACAGCCCGATCACCCGCCCCGTTTCCGTGTCCAGATCAATATCGTAATAGCCCGGCCGGGTGGACAGGCCGGGCATGGTGGACATCGCGCCGAGCAACGGATAGAGGAATCCGGCGCCGACGCTGGCCCGAATGTCGCGGACGGGAACAATGAACCCGGTCGGAGCGCCTTTCAAGTTCGGATCGTGGCTGAGGCTCAGGTGCGTCTTCGCCATGCAAATGGGCAGCTGATCGAAGCCCACACGGGTGTAGTGCGCGATCTTCTTTTCTGCCTCCTCGGAGTACTCCACACCGGCGCCGCCGTACATCTCCCGCACGATGGTTTCGATTTTTTCCTTGATGGTCCGTTCCAGCGGATACAGGAATTTGAAGTGGCTGGGTTTCTCACAGGCGGCAACCACGGCTTTGCCGAGGTCGGCCGCGCCGGCGCCGCCCAGCGCCCAGTGGTTCGCGGTGACGGCGTCTTCGGCGCCCGCCGCGCGCGAGAGTTTCCGGACCAGTTCCACTTCGGCATCGGTATCGGTGTGGAAGCGGTTCACCGCCACGACCACCGGAATTCCAAAGCCGCGCGCGTTCTGGATCATCCGGACGAGGTTCGTGCAGCCTTTCTCGAGCAGATCGAGATTCTCCTCGGAATATACCGGCGCCAGCGGCGTGCCGGCCACCACCTTGGGCCCGCCGCCGTGCATTTTCAGGGCGCGAATGGTCGCGACCAGAACCGCGCAATTGGGCGCCAGCCCGCTATAGCGGCATTTGATGTTACAGAACTTTTCGAATCCCATGTCGGCGCCGAATCCGGCTTCCGTGAGCACGTAGCCGTCCGGGCCCACTAGTTTGAGCGCGATCTGATCGGCCACGATGGACGAATTGCCGTGCGCGATATTGGCAAACGGCCCCGCATGAACGAACGCCGGCGTTCCCTCGATGGTTTGCATCAGATTGGGCATGATGGCGTCCTTCATGAGCACGGTGAGCGCGCCGCCAACGCCCAGATCATCCGCCGTCACCGGCGTGCCGGCGCGGCTGGCGCCGATCACCATCCGCCCCAGCCGTTCGCGCATATCCGCCAGATCGGTCGTGAGCGCGAGAATCGCCATGATCTCACTCGCCACCGTGATATCGAAGCCGGTGCTGCGAGTCTTGCCTTTCTCCTCCGGACCTTGGCCTATGGTGATCTGGCGCAGCATGCGATCGCAGGTGTCGATGACGCGCCGCCAGGTAATGGTCTCCGGGTCGATATCCAGGCGCGCGAACCGGCCGCGTTCCTCGGCCGTCAGCTGGTTCGGGTCGGTCTTATTAATTCCCAGCTTGCGCAAGCGGCGCAGCATAATCGGCGCGAACCGGCGA
>DATGII010000143.1:0-56602 GCA_035295805.1 Bryobacteraceae bacterium
TGGTGAATCATCTGACCACGCATCCAGACCGGCGCATCGCGTCGAAGGCAACCCTCCTGGTAGGCAGGCGCATCCGCAACCAGGATTGGCTTTCGCAACGCCTGGATAGCGAAGATGGACGGGTTCGCGCGAGCGCCGTGGAAGGCTTGTGGGGGGTCGCTTCTAGACAAGCGCAAGCCGCACTCTGCGCCGCCCTCAACGACAAGAACAATCGCGTAGTGGGCAACGCCCTTATCGGGCTGCACCGATTGGGGGAGGCGCGCGTCAACGAATTCGTGAAACGGATGATCGAAGATCCGCGGCCCCCGTTTCGGTGGACGGCCGCGTGGGTGATGAGTAAGATCGCTGCCGAGGAATTCCGGGAATATCTCGAGCGCGCCACAAAAGACCAGGAGCCACACGTGCGCCGCCAGGCTGAGCGGGCCCTTGAAAGCATTCGTCCGGTGCCGGTGGCGGACGCCCCCCCTACCGATCCGCAGCCATGAGCACGCACGGCCCGCGCGCCATGCTGATTCGCGATCAGCAGGATCGATTTGGAGATCACGGGGTGAAACGCATATCGTGACGTCACCCAGCCTCGGGGCCGGCCGGGCGGTATCCGTTCCGGCGCATGGTTTCGTGCGCCACTTCGACGGCATCCGGCCGTACATAGAAAAAAGCTCCGATGCGGGTTCGGGGAAAAAGGACGCCTCCGCGATACTCGTCGGCCTCCACACCGTAGTCGATTCCGGCAGAGGTGAAGATGGACTCGAGCCGTAAGGCATCTTTCAGCCTTTTGGCGATGTAGATGAGAGCCGGCTCATGGCCGTCAAAAAACGAGGCATCCTGCTTCATGGTGGCGCTATTCATTAGTTTACGGGAACCGGGGCGAAAGCCCCACAGCGGCCGGCCCGGAACGATGCAGCCGCGGCGCGCCGGGTTGCGCGGCGCGGTGTCGGCTGCTAGAGTCGAATCGCAATCTCCATGGCGACCTCCGTTCTCAGCCAGGAAGAGGAACTCCACTGGCTGGCGTTGCTGCTCGTGCCCAGCCTGGGCACTCGCACGGCGGCGAAACTGCTGAAAAGGTTCAACACACCGCAAGGAATATTCCGCGCATCGCGAACAGAGCTGGAATCGGAAGGCGTGAGCGGTGCCGTGGCGCAATCGATCGCAAGCGGCTGCACGTTCGAGGACGCCGCCGCGCAGCAGGAAAAAATCAGGAATGCGGGCGCGGTTCTGATCACCATGAAAGATCCGCGCTATCCGCCGCTGCTGCGCGAGATCTTCGACCCCCCAACGCTTCTATTTGCGCGCGGCCGGACCGAGTTGCTGCAGACGATCATGCTCGGGGTGGTGGGTACGCGCCGCCCGACTCCCTACGGACTGGCCGCCGCCGAGAGACTCTCGGGGGACTTGGCGCACGCCGGCTTGACGGTTGTGAGCGGGATGGCTCGGGGGATCGACAGCGCTGCGCACAAAGGCGCGCTGGGAGCGGGAGGCGATACCGTTGCGGTGCTGGGCTGCGGCGTCGACATCGTTTATCCTTCGGAGAATCGCAAGCTCTCGGCCGAGCTCGCCGCAAAGGGCCTGATCATCTCCGAGTTCCCCATGGGTGCGACGGCGTTTCCGCAAAATTTCCCCATCCGGAATCGCGTCATCAGTGGAATGAGCGTGGGTGTGCTGGTGGTGGAAGGCGCCCAGTACAGCGGATCGGCAATTACCGCCAAGCTCGCGATGGACCAGGGGCGGGAGGTTTTTGCTGTCCCGGGGAACATCACTTCCAAGCTCAGTTGGGGGCCTAACCTGTTGATTAAGCAAGGCGCCAAGCTGGTTCAGGACTGGAACGACGTGATTGCCGAGCTGCCCGCTGAATCCCGCCGGCATCTAATCGATAAGGGCAAGGAGCGCATCCTGGCCGAAGGACTTGCAACTTGCGGCGCCGATCCGCCATCCTTAGTTAGTAGCCTCGGTCCGGAAATCGGACCTGTCGCCCGGCGCGCCCTCGAGACTCTTTCGGTGGATGCCGCCATACACTTGGACGATCTACTTGAAATGGTTCGGGATACCTCCACTTCCGAGCTCATTGCAGCGCTCTTCGAACTGGAGATGCTGGGCTTGGTCCGCCAACTGCCCGGGAAGAACTTTGTAAAAGTGTGGTAACTTCATCAGGGTATTCATCGGTAGAAGGAACGGTGGCGTCCTCTGAGGCGCTGAACAGACTATTGACATGGCAAAAGCTCTGGTAATCGTGGAGTCGCCCACCAAGGCGAAGACCATCAATAAATACCTGGGCAAGCAGTACGTAGTGAAAGCTTCGCTCGGTCATATTAAAGATCTCCCAAAGAAAGACCTCGCGGTGGATGTGGAGAAAAGCTTCCGCCCGCACTATGAGGTCATCGAAGGCAAGAAGAAGCTCATCAACGAGCTGAAACAGACCGCCAAGAAGGTAGAGAGCGTATATCTGGCGGCCGACCCGGACCGTGAAGGGGAAGCGATCTGCTTCCACCTGCAAGAGGAACTGCAGGACAAGAAGAACGGCGCGCGGATCTACCGGGTGATGTTCAATGAGATCACGAAAAAAGCCATCCAGCAGGCGTTTGAAAAACCGGGTAAGGTGAACGTTCATCTGGTAGATGCGCAGCAGGCCCGGCGCGTGCTCGACCGGCTGGTCGGATATAAAATATCGCCGCTGCTATGGGACAAGGTTCGCCGCGGGCTCTCGGCGGGGCGGGTGCAGACTGTCGCACTGCGGCTGATCGTGGAACGGGAGCGCGAGATCCGCGCTTTCGTCGCAAAAGAGTATTGGACGATCGACACGGAGTTGGCCGCCAAGAAGCCGCCGCAACTGACCGCGCGTCTGGCCAGGATCAACGACCAGCCGGCTGAGATCGGCTCGCAGCAGGCCTCCGACGAGGTGGTCACGCAGCTCGACGGAGCCGACTACATCGTGCGCTCGGTAGGCACGCGAGAGAAGAAGCGCCACCCGGTGGCGCCGTTCATCACCTCGACACTCCAGCAGGAGTCGTCGCGCAAGCTGCGGTTCAGCGTAAAGCGCACCATGATGCTGGCGCAACGGTTGTATGAAGGCATCGAGGTGGGCAAAGAAGGCGCTGTAGGTTTGATCACGTACATGCGCACGGATTCGACGCGCGTTTCCGATGACGCGCTTCGCGACGTGCGGGACCTCGTCAAAGAACGCTACGGCAAGGAATTCCTGCCGGAATCGGCGAACGTATATAAAACCAAGAAGGACGCGCAGGATGCCCACGAGGCCATCCGTCCCACTTCGATGGCATACACACCGGAAGTGGTGGAGAAATACCTGGCCGAAGACGAGATGAAGCTGTACCGGCTCATCTGGAACCGCTTTGTGGCGTCGCAAATGATGCCGGCACTGTTCGACCAGACCACGATCGATGTGGGTGCTAAAGGCAAGAACGGAACCGATTACCTGTTCCGGGCGACCGGGTCGGTGCTCAAGTTCGAGGGCTTTCTCAAGGTCTACCAAGAAGGAAAGGACACCAGCGACGAGGAAGATGAGGAACTGAAACACCGGCTGCCCGCCGTCGCCGAAGGCGAAGTGCTGCGCTTCCGCTCGATCAAGCCGGAGCAGCATTTCACCGAACCGCCGCCGCGCTACAACGAAGCGACGCTTGTCAAGAAACTGGAATCGGACGGAGTGGGCCGCCCCTCCACCTACGCTTCCATTCTCTCCACGATTCAGGAGCGAGAGTACGTCAAGAAAGAAGGCGGGCGCTTCTTCCCTACTGAACTGGGCATGGTTGTCACCGACCTGCTGCTGGAAAGCTTCGACGACATCTTCGATGTGAAGTACACCGCGCGCATGGAAGAGGAACTCGACGAAATCGAGGAAGGCAAACTCGATTGGCGCGAAGCAATGGCGGACTTCTACGGCAAGTTTGAAAAGGATCTGAAGCACGCCGAAAAGCACATGACGGACATCAAGCGGATGGAAAAACCCATCGACGAGACGTGTCCGAAGTGCGGCAAAGGGCTGGTGATCAAGTGGGGAAAACACGGCAGCTTCATCGCGTGCACGGGCTATCCGGAATGTACGTACACGCGGGAGTTGACGGTCGATCTGCCGGACGTCGATAAAGTCGATCTGTCGGAACAGGGCGACGAGGAGTATTGCGAGAACTGCGGCCGCCCGATGGTTCTCAAAAAGGGGAGGTTCGGGACATTCTACGCGTGCACGGGCTATCCGGACTGCAAGACCACCAAGCCGATCGGCGGCCCGCAGAAAAAGCCCGACCAGCCGCTGGACGAGAAATGCCCGCAGTGCGGCAGCAATCTGGTGCTGAAAACCGGCCGTTACGGGGAATTTACCGCCTGCAGCAACTATCCAACCTGCAAGTACGTCAAGCAGAAGACCATCGGCGTGAAGTGCCCGGAGTGCTCGGAGGGCGAGGTGGTGGAACGGCGCTCGAAGCGCGGCAAAACGTTCTACGGCTGCAGCCGCTGGCCGGAGTGCAACTTTGTCGCATGGGGCAAACCGGTGGCCGAAAAATGCCCCGAATGCGGCAGCCCTTACATGGTCGAGAAGTGGCTAAAAGCAGGCCCCGTCTGGCAGTGCCCGAAGCCCGACTGCAAACACAAGCAGGACGCTCCGCAGCCGGTCGAGCCGGTGCTGCAGTAAGCAATGAAAATCGCCGTGGTCACTGGCGCCGGCAGCGGCATCGGACGCGCCGTCAGCCTGGCGTTGCAAGGCGACGGCTACTCGGTCGTGCTCGCCGGCCGACGCGCTGAAAAACTGATCGAAACCGCCTCGGGTGCGAAACCCGGAGGCGGGGAGATGGTGGCTGTGCCCACGGACGTCAGCCAGCCCGAAGCAGTCCGCGCCCTGTTCTCCAAAACCAAACAGGCGTTCGGCAGGCTGGATCTGTTATTCAATAACGCCGGATCGAGCACTCCCGGCATTCCGATGGAAGACCTCACTTACGAGCAATGGAGTGCGGTAGTCGGAGCGAATCTCACGGGCGCCTTCCTGTGCGCGCAGGAAGCGATCAAGATGATGAAGGCGCAGGAGCCGCGCGGGGGCCGCATCATCAACAACGGATCGCTGTCGGCGCACGTGCCGCGCCTGAATTCGGCGCCTTACACCGCGACCAAGCATGCCATGACCGGCCTGACCAAATGCATTTCGCTCGACGGCCGGCCGCATAACATCGCGTGCGGCCAGATTGACGTGGGCAACGCCGTCACTGAAATGACCGAACGAATGACGAAGGGAGTGCCGCAGCCTAACGGCAGCCGCATGGTGGAACCGCGCATGGACGTTAAGCACGTTGCCGACGCAGTGCTCTATATGGCCAACCTCCCGCTCGACGCGAATGTACAATTCCTCACGGTGATGGCGACCACAATGCCGTTTATCGGGCGGGGCTAGGCAATTTCAGTCCGGCCACTCGATGTCACCCCCGGGCCGTAAGAGAATTGTCGGATGGCATTGGATCGTCATGCGTATTACGATTGTCGTACGCTTGAAACGTAATCGCCGAGAGTCGTGGGCATCCCCATCGCCCTTGCAAACTTCGAGAAGAACGTGACAATGGTTCGCGGCGCCTATCGTCCGTTTCTCGTAGCCGGAATTACAGTAGCAGGATCGGCAACCGTTCGGCTGATGCTCGATCCGCTGGTCGGCAGCAAAGTTCCCTTCCTTCCGTTTCTTTGCGGAATCGTATTTGCGGCGCTGATTGGAGGACTCCGCGCAGGCATCGCGTCCACTCTGTTGACGATCCCGGTTGTCGATTATTTATTCATCGAACCGCGGCATACGTTTTTTATCCACGACGCGCAGGGCGACTCGATCAGTCTGGCGGTCTTTCTCGGGCTTGGAATTGCGCTCAGCTTCCTGATCGAACGTTTCCGGCAGACGCGGGAACGGCTGGGCCAGGCCCTTCTCGAGCTACAGCGAAGTGAGTCTCGGCTGAGCATCCTTGCCGCCACTGTTCCCGAGATGTTGTTTACGGCCACGACCGCCGGCGACATCGACTATGTCAGCCAGCGCTTCCGTGAATTCACCGGCATGGAAGAAGCGCGCATGCGGACCGATTGGATGGAGGCGCTTCATCCCGAAGACCGGGGGCCGGTATTGCAACTGTGGTCTCAAGCCCTTCAGTCCGGCCGGGAATTCGAAGCGACATACCGGCTGCGGCGGCGCGACGGAGAATACCGCTGGTTCAAGGGGCATGCCCAGCCTGTTCGCTCCACCGGCGGTGAGCTCACACAGTGGACCGGCGTCTGTTCCGATATCCATGAGCAGAAATTATTGACGCAGGCGCTGGCGCGGCGCACCGAACAATTGATCGAGTCCAACGAAGAATTTCAGAAGTTCGCCTACCGGATCACTCATGACCTGAAGGAGCCGCTGCGGATGATCGGCACGTTCACCGAAATGCTGGTCAAACGCAACCAGGATAGTCTTGACGGGGAGTCGCAGACCTTCACGAAATATATTCTGGACGGCGTGGGACGGGTCGAACACCAGATCCGCGAATTGCTCGAATACGCCCGTGCCGGTTCTGTGGAAATACGCAGTGAGCCGATCGATTTCAACGCGGTCCTGGAATCGGCGATCGATAATCTTCGCTCCAGCATGATCCAGACCGGCGCCATCATCAGCCACGATCAACTGCCGATTCTGGTCGCGAATCCGGACCGGATCCGATCGCTTTTCCAGAACCTGCTCGGAAACGCGCTGAAATACCGCGGAACCCGTGCTCCGCGGATTCACGTTTCAGCCCGGCGGGAGTCCGAAGAGTGGGTCTTTTCGGTGCGGGACAACGGCATCGGATTTCGGATGGATCAGGCGGAACGGATCTTCACTGCTTTCGAGCGCCTGCCTTCGGAGAAAAATGTCCCGGGCAGCGGTCTTGGCCTGGCAATCGTTAAACGCATCGCGGAGATGAAGGGCGGCCGCGTGTGGGCCGAATCCGAACCTGGCGCGGGGTCCACGTTCTTTTTTGCGCTGCCGCGCCGGTTGGAGAAGATCGAGCCTGCTCAGGCACGATCTCAGGCTGCCGGCGTTTCATCGAACGCGCGCGCTTCCTGAGCGCGGCAGACTCCGATCGTAAAAATCCGGCTTACTGCTCCCCGGGCCTCTTCAGCGTAGGAGCTCTTCGCTTTGGAGCCTGCTGCTGTTGCTGCGGGTCGCTATCGGCTTTTTTCTGCTCCTCGGCTTTTTTGGCGTCGGGAACAGTCTGGGCACCCAACTGCTCCAGTTCTTTCTTCTCGCGGGCTTCCCGCGCCTCCACGTCGCGGCCGCGCTTGCCGAGATCCGATTGCGACGCTTCCAGGCTGTCCTGAGTCGTGTCGATCGCTTGTTTCAGCGCAAAATCGTACCTCGAAAGGTCCCGCGGCTGACTATTTTGGATTTTCTGAAGAATCGGGAGGGCCTGCTTCTCCGCGGCCACCACCTCCTCCAAGCCTGGTTTCACCTCCAACTTGCGGAGCAGCGCGTCATCGGTCACGTCGTCGATGGCGTCGAGAATCTTGGAGTAGTCTTCGAGGGCGTCATGCATTTGCAGCGAGCGGCCCGGTTTATCCTTGCCGAACACGTTCTGCACCAGTTCGACGCGCTGTTTGGCGAATTTGGCGTAAAGCTTCAGGCGCAGCGCCGGGTCCTGAGCTTCCTTGATCTGATCGATCTCATCGGCGTTGAGAAAATCCCGCTGGGCACACAAAGGCGCTACCAGCAACAAGCACCAGATCGCGGTTCTCATTTCTTCTTCCTACCCTCCATCAACCCGGTCAGCAGATCGTCGTGCACCTGCTGAATTCGGACCTTCACAGCATCCAGACTCGGTCGGTCGTTATAGCTCATCTCGTGCTGGAAGTCATCCAGCTTGCGCCCGAGTTCGCGCGTGACCATTTCGGCCTGCTTGAAATATTTAGGGCTTTTTCGCGGATTCTTGCCGGTATCGGCGAGCGACATGTAGGCAAGATCGACTGAATCTTGGAGTTCTTTCATCTTGGCGGCGCTCGCCGCGGTGTCTCCAGTACGGTAGGCGGCGCGGGCCGCGCGCAACGCGGCGTCGGCATTGTCCAGCGCCAGTTTCGACCGCTTCTCCAGGTTCGGCTCGGCACGCGCCTGGTCCAACTCGGCCGCCATGCTGACCGCCGCCACCACCGATACCAGCAGCGCTCCCCATGCCATCACTCGCATTCGGCTCACCGTTTGTCCAACTCCTTCTGCAGCAGCTTGGCGCGTTGGCGCGCTTGAAACTCCTGGTCCGGATTTTTCCCCTGGCTCATCGATAAGAATTCTTGATAGGCTTCGAGGGCCGGCTTAACCTGGTGCAAACGGTCCAGCGCCAGCGCGCGGAAAAACACGTTACCCGCGCCGTTCTCCCCCAGTTGCCGGGCCCGGTCCAAAGCTGTGAGCGCCGCGGGGTAATCTCCCGCTAAATACAGCACTCCACCCAGCTCATCCCAGACCGGCCCGGCATCCGGTTTCAATTTTGTGGCTTCGGTGAACTGACGCGCGGCTCCAGCGTACTGCTTCTGGTCGCGGAGCGCGCGGGCGTACATCAGGCGCAGATCGTAATTCGCGGGTTCGTCGGCCACCGCCCTGTCCAACAGCGGCGCCGCCTTAGCGGCCTGATTGCTGAAGACATAAGCCGCCGCCAGGCCCGCGCGGTTCGCAGGTGTGGGAGATTGCCCGTATGCCTTCTCTAATTGCGGGATCGCATCGCCATATTGCTTGGTCTGGATCAGCAGTGCTCCCAGATGTTCCTCGGCTGCGGGGTTGCCCGGGAACTGGCGGTAGAGTGCGATGGCTTCGGCATACTGTTTGTCGTTTTCGTAGAGACCCGCCAGTTCCAGCAAGGCGTCACGATACTGGGGGTCAAGTTCGGCGGCTTGGCGGAAGTGCGGTGCGGCATCGGCGAGCTTGCCTTGGCGCGCCAAGGCTCGGGCTATTCCCAAGTGTGCCCCGGCCGATTTGCCATCCGATTCCAGCGCCGCGCGGTAGCTCTGCTCGGCTTTGGCGGCATCCCCCATCGCCAACTGCGCCTCGGCCACATAGAGGCGCGGCCGGAATTCCGACGGCCTTTGGGCGGAAGCGGCTTCCAGCAAGGGTAACGCCTCGGCGGGTTGTTTTTGCCTCAGCAGCAGGATTCCCGCATTCAGTTGTGCCTGGTACAGCCCGGGCTTCAATTCCAAAGCCTTGCGGTATTCCGCGATCCCCTCGGCATCCCGATTCAGGAAACTGTAAGCCAGCGCGAGGTTAAAGTGCGCCGTGTAATCGCCGGGATCGGCGGCGATGGCCTTCGTAAAGGCTTCAGCCGCCGCATCGTATCGGCCGTCTTGGAGCGCTTTCATTCCGTCCGCGCCGGCACCCTGAAAAAACAGCAGCGCGGCTATCAGCCACATACTTGGATTTTAAATCTCCAGCCCACCAATGACCACTCCGGTCGATCGGGTGGTCCTTCGGGCTCGTGAGGATGCCGGGCGATGTCACCTGCAGCACATCGTCAGCGGCCTGAGATCGCCCCCTTGGTTCCGAGCCGGCCGGAGGCGTCGCTCTGGTGGCAGCTTTGAACCATGCGCAGGTGATTTCGGAGTAATGCGGCAGGAGTTTTCAGCGCGGCTGTTGCTGTAGCAGCCGCTCGAATTTCTCCCGCTGTTCGGGAGTCAGCACCTGCTCGACGCGGGCTTTGCTGTCGCTCAAAACCGTGCGGTAATACTGCCACATGTCGTTAAGGATGGACTGCACCTGGTCGGACTGCGGCGCGGTCAGTTCCAGCTCCTTCTGCAGCTTTTCGAAATTCAGCGCGCGGCCTTGGGGTGTATCGAAGGCGGGCTGATGCAGGCGGGTGTGGACGCCCAGGTTCATTGCCAGCGCCCCGGCCGCCGCCCCACACAAGAACATCAGTCCCAGAACCAGAACGCCTACGCTCCGCCGGTTCCAACCCCGCGCCAGGGCGGGGCGATCCAGAAGATTAGTGGTCATAGGCTGTCAGCGTCACCAGCATGTTGTCCGGGGCGGCTCCGGAATCAAACGCCGGTGATTCCTGCTGAGCCATAATGGCTTCTGGGGAAGGACCTCCCTGATACGCCGTTTCTCGCGATACCAGATAGCTCCCCAGCACAGCCAGCGTCAGCAGACAGGCAAACACGAGACGGCGGCCAAAGGCCGGATCCAACCCAAACAGGTTTCCCAGCGTCGCCACAGCCTTCTGTTGTTCTACCTGCTGCATCACGCGCACATAGAAACCGGGGGCCGGTGCCACCGGTTCTTCCGGCCGCAGGGAACCGAAAAATTCTGAGACTTCCTGCATGCTTCGGATCTCGCCGCGACACGTCTCACAGCTCTTCAAGTGTGCCTGAATGTCTCGCTGAGCCGCCGGATTCAGCGTTCCCGACAGAAACTCCTCAAGGCTTTGCATCACTACCGCATGCATATGTTTCTTCCCTTACAAATGCTACTTATACTACACCGAAAATGGCCCCCGGCGGGTCTTTTTGCCTCATCGGTCCGCCCGCTCGGGAGTACTACAAGAAACCTAGCCCGGCACCAATCCCGGGGCACGGTCCAGCCGCTGCGCCGCCTTCACCAGCTTTTGCCGGGCGCGGAACAGCTTCACTTTGACCGTGTTTTCGTTCATCCCGGTTTTGGCCGCAAGCTCCTCTACGGAAAATCCTTCGACTTCCTTAAGAATCAATAGCATACGTTCTTCTTCAGAGACGCGCGTCAACAACTTCAGCACATAATCGCGCTGCGCCAGGCTGGAATCCGCCGAAATCTGCCGTTCGACGGCAGGATCGGTGTTTTCAACCCGCCGGACCTCATCCTCACTCAAATCGCTTTCATAGACCAGCCGCCGGACCTTTCGTTTGCGCAGGTAATCGAAGCACTCATTGACGGTGATCTTATAAATCCAGGTAATCAGGGAACTGCGGAAATCGAAACTCCGGAGGGACAGATAAACCTTCGCAAATACTTGCTGTGCAATGTCTTCCACGTCGTTGCGTTGGCGGACGATGCCGTGGATGATTGAAAACACCTTGGACTGATAGCGCTCGACAATTTCGCGAAATGCCGTTTCGTCGCCGGCCTGCGCTCGTTGCACCAGCGCGCCTTCCGGGGTGTTCTGGTAGTCCACTCTCGGTTTCGCCGCAAGCTTAGCACCGAAGGCGGGGAGTGGCAGCGCGCCGGTCAGTGTTCCCATACACCGCTTCCGACGCAAACCACTCGGTTTCGGTTTCGCTTAGCCTGCGTTATATCACTTCCTGCAAGATAGCACAGACCGATAGTGGAGCCTATTCCGCACCCGAAACTGCGACCGGATCCCCCTGGAACTCATCCAAATAAATGGCTAGTGGAGTAAACGAGTTCCGATTGTATAATAGGGAATTAAGGTTGAACCCAATCAGGAGTCGAAAACGCATGGTGCAATTAACTGAGAGAGCCGTCGGCAAAGTAAAAGAGATCATGGCCACCCAGGAACCCCACCCCAACGGGTTGCGCATCGCAGTGGTTGGGGGCGGCTGTTCCGGCTTCAGCTATTCGATGGCCTTTGAAAACCAGCCCAACATGCTGGATAAGACCCTCAACTACGACGGGTTGAAGGTCTATGTGGATCAGGCCAGTCTTCTTTATTTGGACGGCGCCGAAGTGGATTACGTGGAGACGCTGGAAGGTTCCGGCTTCAAATTCAATAATCCGAACGTAAAATCCACCTGCGGCTGCGGCAGTTCCTTCCAGGTCTAGCGGTCCTTCGTTCTCTTCGCGGCGTCTCACAACGGTGGGACGCCGCCTGCTGTTCTTCCTCGAGTTTCCCCCATCGATCGCTGATACGATACTAGACCTATGGCCGATTCAGGCACTCGTCTGGCTCGTGATGCCGCAATCGCGGCGAGCCTGATGATGGCCTGGCAGGTCTCTTCTAAAACCATCCGCGACAGCCTGTTTCTCACGGCGTTCGACGCCAGGGCATTGCCTGCGATGGCGGGCAGCGCCGCCGTCACAGCGGTGCTGCTTGCGATGCTGAGCGCCAAGATCCTGCACCGCTACGGACCGTTTCGCGTGATTCCCGCCGGATACCTGCTGAGCATGGCGCTGCACGCTGCTGAGTGGCTGCTACTGCCTGCCTTTCCGCGCCCGGTCGCCGTAGCGGTTTATCTGCACGTGGTGGCGCTCGGTTCGGTGCTGCTCTCGGGATTTTGGGCGCTCGCAAATGAGAGCTTCGATCCGCTGGAAGCGCGGCAGAAATTCGGGCGAATCGCCGCGTATGGAACGCTGGGCGCAATCGGCGGCGGTTTGATCGTCGGTCAGCTGGCATCGCTGGTTTCCAACTCCGCCGTGCTCGTATTTCTTCTGGTCCTACAGTTCGGCTGCGGGTTGGGTCTGTTGCGGTTTCGCCGGCCGGACCAGCCGGCTGTGCAACCGGAGACTCCGCCCCTGATTAAGACTCTTGCGGGCGCGCCTTACCTGCTCCAGGTGGCCGGGCTGGTGGCGTTGGTGAACTTGGCGGCTGCGGCGCTCGATTTCGTGTTCAAGCAACAATCGCAGGCGCATATAGGACGCGGGGTGGCGCTGACGCAGTTTTTCGCTACGTTCTGGGTCATTACGTCGGTGGGAAGCTTTCTGGCGCAGATTGGCGCCAGCCGGTATTGGTTGAACCGGTTCGGGCTGGGAAGAACCGTCGCTACCCTACCGGTGGGCGTGGCCGGCGCGAGCCTGCTGGCGCTGGTTTCTCCCGGCGCTGTTGTGCTCGGATTGACGCGCGCGCTGGAACAAGTGCTGCGCGGATCCCTGTTCCGCTCCGGATACGAATTGTTCTACGCGCCTATGCCCGATGCAGAGAAGCGTTCGGTCAAATCGGTAATCGATATCGGAGCAGACCGCGCCGGCGACGGCACCGGTTATGCGCTGGTGCAATTGATTCTCGGCTTGCCGGCCGCCGCAATTCCGTATTGCATTCTGTCGGTGGTAGCGGCCGTGTCGACGCTCGCAGCATGGCTCTCGTTCCGCCTGGACCATGTCTATTCGGTGGTCATTCAGAAGAACCTGGCGAACAATGCCGCCGGTCTTCAGCCCACCGCCGCGGAAGACCTCTCGAACACGATGGTGTTCAAGGCGATGCCGGGCGTGGCGGCGATGCCGCTCGAGTCCGGGCTGACGGACGCGCAGCTGCAGCAGCTTACCGAGCTGCGCTCCAACGACCCGCGCCGCGTCAAAGAGGCTCTGCGCGACATGGGGATGCTGGACCCGCTTCTGATACCGCAGGTGATCCGCCTGCTTGGCTCCGATAGCGTCTGCCGCGCGGCGCATTCAGCGCTGGCGCGCAACACGTTTCGCATCGCGGGCCAACTGGCTGACGCGCTTCTGGATGAGAGCCTCGGGTATGCCGTGCGGCGGCGCATTCCGCGGCTTCTAGCGACGTGCGATACGCGTCGGGCTTGGGACGGATTGTTCGAAGGATTGAACGATGCCCGATTCGAGCTGCGCTTCCGTTGCAGCCGAGGCATGGAATCCATGCTGCACCGACACCCGGAGTTCCGTCCCGACCCCGCGATTATTTATGAAATTGTGGAGCGCGAGTTGGGCGTAAGCGCAACCGTGTGGAACGGCCGTGATCTCGCAGGCTCGGCGCCGGAGGAAGAGCACGGACCTGAAGCGGCATCCGCGGAAGATAGCTCTTCACACAGCCTGGCGCACGTTTTCGCACTATTGGGACTCGTGCTGCCGCGCGAAGCGGTGCGCACGGCTTTTCGCGCGTTACACACCAACGACACGCGCCTGCGCGCGCTGGCGGTGGAATATCTCGGAAGTTCTCTGCCGCGCGGAGTCCGCGACCGGCTCCGCGAACGCATCGAGGGCGGGGTCCCGTCCCCAGGTCAAAAGAAATCCCAAGGCACGGCCGGATAGCACGCCCTTCGTGGACGTGCTCTTGCTGATGGGAATGCTGTAGCTGGAGTACCCGCGCCGAAATTCCTGCCGCGAGTCTCCATACAGAAACATGGGTTTAGTCACCAATGCAACCTTCATCGCGATCCTCGCGCAGGGGCTGATCGGCATGTCCCTAGTGTGGGATAAGATCCTGCTCCGGCGGCCGGCAACCAAGACGCTGTCCAATTATGTCTTCTGGCTCGGCAGCCTGAGCGTCCTCGGTTTGCTGCTGATTCCGTTCGGGTTCCGGCTGCCTGGAACGGGAATGGCTGCGCTCGGCGTGGGAGCTGGCGTGATTCACCTGGCAGCCAACTGGTTCTACTACCGCGCGCTGAAATTGGGAGAGGCATCGCAAACGCTGGCCGTGGTCGGCGGTTTTTCTCCGCTGGCCACCGGAGTAATCGGTTTCGTCCTACTCTCGAAACCACTCGGAGACACCAGCGTCCTCGGATTCTCATTGCTGGTGGCGGGCGGCTTTGTGATGTTTCTTGCTGAGAAGTTCAATTGGCGCTGCGTTTTGCCGAGTGTGCTTCTGTCCGCATTTCTGTTCGGCATTACGAATGTGCTGCAAAAGATCGTGTTCAATGGCACCGGGTTCGTCACCGGGTACGTCTTCTTCACAATCGGGACCTTCCTCGGAGCCATGGGATTGCTGCTGCGGCCGTTATGGCGCGAGCAGATATTTCACCAGAGCGAGGAGGCGCCGCCGAGGAGCAAGCTCTGGTATTTCGTCAACCGTTTCATTTCGGGCGTCGGGTCGTTTTTGATCTTCTTCGCCATCAGCCGTGGGAGTCCCGCGGTGGTTGATGCCATCTCGGGTGTCCGCTACGCGATCATCTTCGTCGGCGTGTACGTCATCACCACTGCCAAACCGGAGTGGCTCCGGGAAGACTTCCGGCGGCCGACGCTAATCGGCAAAGGTTTTGCGACAGCTCTGATTACGGCGGGGCTGGTTTTGGTCGGGAGCCGGAGCCCCGGTGGTGGCGCCGATGTGGCCGATGCTCAAGGTAGAGCCAGTAGGGCAACGCCGCAGCCCACAATCGAAACGCCCACCCATCTTTGCCACCGTACATCTTCTTTCAGTATGATTTTGGCGAGCACGGTTTCCAGCAGAACGCTGCCCGCCGTGGCAGGCACGGCGAGGCTGACGCTGGTCCTGGTAAGCAGCAACATCAACGCGAAGAATGAAATGCCCATGGCGGCGATGCCGGCCAGGATGTAGCGGCTTACCACCACATAGCGCACGAGCCGCGCCAAGCCCTTCGGGGCAAGATCGGTCACCTTGCCGTAGCGCCGCATCCCCATCGTGCTCAACACATCGCCCCACGCGTTGCACAGAATAATCAGACACACCAGATCCCATTTCACCGCCGCACCTCCGTCCGCGCGGTCAGAGGCCTGGTTCTGCCCGCAATGGCGGCGCCCGCCAGAATCAGGACCAGACCGCACCAGTGAATTGCCGACATGGATTCGCGCAGCGCGAACACGCCGATCAACGCGATCAGGACATAGGAAAGGGAGCTGATCGGCAGCACGTAGGTCAGGTCGGCCCAGCTCAATAGAGCAAACTCCAGGACGAGCCAGAGAATCAGCAGGCCGATTCCCAGAATTACCCAGGGGTTCGCAAACGCCGCGATGTAGCCGCGGGGCGATAATGCCGTTTGCGCCGGTTCTTCGCTAAGGCCGACACGCAGGAGTGAATTGCCTACGGCATTTAAAACAACCACGACACCGGCGAGCGGGTATACGATTCTTCGATCTCTGACGGGTGGTGTTGCCTGGGATCCATTCAAAGGCGGCACCTCGGCGAAAATTCCCGCTACCCGGAGGTCTTGCACATTAGCGGCCAACTTGCCTGCCGGGCGGCAGCGGACCAGGAGCCCGATAGCCAGGCGCTCGGAGGCCAAGCGTTTGGTAAGCGAGCAGCCGATTCAACGTGTTACATTGGAACTTCCACGTGTGCCAGCGCGTGTCAGCGAAGCTCTTGTTCTGCGTACTTACCCGCTCAAAGAAGCCGACCTCGTCGTCAGCTTTCTTACTCGGGACCAGGGGAAGTTGCGGGGCGTGGCCAAGCGGGCACGGCGGCCGAAAAGCGCGTTCGGGGCGGGCCTCGAACGATTGTCGCACGTGAGAATGGCGTATTTTCAGCGCGAAACTCGCGAGCTGGTGAACCTGGATTCCTGCGAGTTGATCCGTTCCCAATTCGATCTGGTGTCGGACTACTGGGCGAGCGTGGCGCTGGATTACTTCGCGGAAGTCAGCGAGCAGATGCTGCCGGCCGCGGAGCCGAATGAGAAGTTTTTTCGTCTGTTGCTGGCGGTGCTCGATTACCTTCGGCCGGCCGGCGCAGTAGAGAACGAGGGCCGGGTGTGGCGCGCCGTCACGTACTTTTCCTTGTGGGCGGTGCGGCTCTCGGGCTGGCTGCCCGAGTTGCACGTATGTTTGGGCTGCGGCAGCGTGCTGGATGAAGCGGGCCCGGTGAATACGTCCGAGCGCTCGTTTTTCGGCCGCGGCCGGGCCGGTTTGCTCTGCACGGATTGCCGCCGCCTGCCGGGCGTGGGCGACACGTGGGAACTGAGCGTGGATTCGCGCCGGATCGCTGCGGAGATGTTGCGCAAGCCGGTGTCGGAGCTTTCGATGAACAGTTGGGCCCAGACCACCGCCGCCGATCTGCGCCGGTTTCTGGTACAGCAGATTGAAGAGCACGTGGAACGGCGGTTGGTCACCGCGCCAATGTTGCAGGAAGCCGTCGCCGGATAAATAGCGAATGCAATCCTTTCAAGACATCATTCTCAAACTGAAACACTACTGGGCCGAGCGCGGCTGCATCATCCAGGAGCCGTATGATATCGAGGTCGGCGCCGGGACCATGTGTCCCGAGACGTTCCTGCGCGTGCTGGGCGCCAACCCGTATCGCGTGGCATACGTGCAGCCCAGCCGGCGCCCTGCCGACGGCCGATACGGCGATAACCCAAACCGCCTCTATAAGCATTCGCAGCTGCAGGTCATTCTGAAGCCGTCGCCGAACGATGTGATCGAGCAGTATCTCGGCAGCCTGGAAGCGATCGGCATCGATCTGCGACAGCACGATATCAAATTCGAAGAGGATAACTGGGAAGCGCCGACCCTGGGCGCCTGGGGCGTCGGCTGGCAGGTTATGCTCGACGGCCTGGAAATCACGCAGTTCACCTATTTCCAGCAGTGCGGGGGAATCGATCTCGATTTGGTGCCCGCGGAACTCACGTATGGGCTGGAGCGCCTGACGGCATTTCTGCAGGTGCGCGACAGCGTCTACGATGTCGAATGGACGAAGGGATTTTCTTACGGTGACGTCCGCTATCTGGATGAGCTGCAATATTCGGTCTACAACTTCGAGATGGCCGAGGTCGCGACTCTTTGGAAGCTCTTCGAGTTGCACGAAACCGAAGCAACACGGCTGCTGAGTCTTTATGATCCGAAGGCGCCCGATAAGAAACGGTTTCCGCTGCTGCCCACCTATGACCAAGTGTTGAAGTGCTCGAACCTGTTTAACACTTTGGATTCTCGCGGAGCGATCAGCGTCACCGAGCGGGTGGGGATCATTCAGCGGGTGCGGCGCCTTGCCGTCGGAGTAGCGCAGGCGTGGCTCGATCAGCAGCAGGGGGCGTCGGCCGCCCAGGGGGCGCGATGACGCTCCCGTTCCTGCTCGAAATCGGCACGGAAGAAATCCCCGATTGGATGATTCTGGGCGCCTTGGAAAGTCTCCATCTCGGATTCGAGAGAGCCGGCATTCCGCACGAGACCGTTAAGCTGGACGCGACGCCGCGACGCCTGGTGCTTCGCGCCGAAGGGCTTCCGGAACGGCAACCCGACACCGAAGAACGCGTGACGGGCCCGGCGAAATCCGCGCCGGCGCAGGCCGTCGCCGGTTTTGCGCGCAAGCAGGGCGTGCGGCCTGAGGACCTATCGATCGAAAGCACTCCGAAAGGCGAATACTATTACTTCGTTAAAAAAGTGAAGGGGCGCGGCACTAAGGAGATCCTGGCCGAATCGCTGGGGGGAATCATCCTCAAGACCTATTTCCCCAAAACCATGTACTGGACGGGCAAAGGCGGCCCTCAGTTCATCCGTCCCATCCGCTGGTTGGTCGCCCTGCTCGGAGATGAGGTCGTGCCGTTTGAGCTGGCCGGGGTCCGATCCGGTTGCCTTAGTTCGGGGCATCGGCGGCTGGGCTCGCCGGAGATCGCGGTGACCATTGCGGATTACGAGCAGCGGCTGCGCGATCACTACGTGATTCTTTCAGCGGAAGAGCGGCGCGACCGGATCCGGGCGCAATTCGACGGGATCCGGGTGAAACCCGATATTGCCCTGCTCGAAACGCTCGTTTACCTTACCGAATATCCGGCCACCATCAGCGGCAGCTTCGATTCCCAGTTCCTGGAATTACCGGAAGAAGTGTTGGTCACCGTCATGCGCCACCACCAGAAATATTTTTCGGTGGAAGATGCCTCCGGAAAGCTGGCGCCGAGATTCGTGGCGGTCATGAATATCGACTCAGACCCGCAGGGGTATGTGCGGGGCGGTAACGAGCGTGTGCTCCGGGCACGATTTAACGATGCGCGCTTTTTCTGGGAGACCGATCAGAAGAAGAAGCTGGCGGACCGGAAATCCGATCTGGCATCTGTGACCTTTCAGGCCAAGCTGGGCTCGTATTTGGAAAAAACCGAGCGCATCATGGCGGTGGCGCGGGAACTCGGCGGCGACGCGCATGCCGTCCGTGCCGCCGAGTTGTGTAAGTGCGATCTCACCACGGAGCTCGTCAAGGAGTTTACGGAACTGCAGGGCGTGGTCGGCGGACTTTACGCCCGGGCACAAGGCGAACCCGAAGCCGTTTGGCAGGCCGTCTACGATCATTACAAGCCGGAAAGCATGGACGACGCGATTCCGCGCAACCACGCCGGCCGCATCGTGGCGCTCGCCGACAAACTGGACACGCTCGCCGGCTGTTTTCGTGTCGGTCTGATTCCGACCGGCTCGCGCGACCCCTTCGCACTGCGCCGCGCGGCACAAGGCGTGGTCAAGATCATCACGGAAGGCAAGCTGGACCTTTCGCTCGAAAAGTATTTGGCGGATGCAGCATTGCGCGATTTCCTGGCAGATCGCGTTCGCTACTACTTCAAGGACATCCGCGGCTTCAAGTACGACGAAGTCAATGCCTGCATGGCCGCGGGCTGGGGCAAGCTCGTGGATCTGGAAGCCCGGCTCGTTCGCGTCCAGAATCTGCGCCTTTCGCCCGATTTCGAGCCGCTGGCCGCCAGCTTCAAACGCATCAAGAATATTCTTGAACAGGCCAAATTCACGGGGCCGCGGGCGATCGACCCAGGTTTGCTGGAGCCGGGCCCTGAACTGGATCTCTGCAACGAATACCGCGCCATCGCGGGCCAGCCGATTGAGAAGGTGATTTCCCGGTTGCGTCCCAAAGTGGACCTGTTCTTTGACAAGGTGCTTGTCAATGCACAAGACCAGCGCGTGCGGCAGAACCGGCTGTCTCTGCTCGGCCGCCTGCTGCAAGAATTCTCAACCATCGCGGATTTTTCCGAAATTGTCACCTATTCTTAGGAGCCAAGCATGAACAAGCACGTTTACTCATTCGGCAATGGGGCCGCCGACGGCGACGGAAAGATGAAAGACACGCTCGGCGGAAAAGGCGCCGGCCTGGCGGAGATGTCCCGGGCCAATCTGCCGGTTCCTCCCGGCTTCACCATCTCCACGGAGGTCTGCAACATCTACTTCCAGAACAAAAATGCGGTTCCGGACGAAATCAACCAGCAGATACTCGAGGCCCTTCGCGTCCTCGAACAGCGCATGGGCCAGAAGCTCGGCGACGTGCAGAACCCGCTGTTGGTGAGCGTCCGCTCCGGGGCGAAGTTTTCGATGCCCGGCATGATGGACACGATTCTGAATCTGGGATTGAATGATCAGACCGTCAAAGCTCTCGAAGCCAAGGCGAACAATGCGCGGTTCGCGTACGATTGTTACCGCCGCTTTATTCAGATGTACGGCAACGTCGTGCTGGACATCGACAAGCACGATTTCGACGAGATCTTCGAAGGCCAGAAGAAGAAAGCCAAGGCCAAGCTCGATACCGAGCTGATGGCCAAGGATCTGCAGCAGGTAATCGACGGCTACAAGAAGCTGGTTCAGAAAAAGACAGGCAAGCCGTTCCCGCAGGATGCGATGGCGCAGCTCGCCGGGGCGCGCGACGCCGTGTTCCGCTCCTGGTACAACGACCGCGCTATGCACTACCGCCGTATGAACCAGATTCCGGACGATCTCGGCACAGCGGTCAACGTGCAGGCGATGGTCTTCGGAAATCTGGGCGAAACGTCGGCGACCGGAGTCGGGTTCACGCGGAATCCATCGACCGGCGAAAACGTGTTTTACGGCGAATTCCTGGAGAATGCCCAGGGCGAGGACGTCGTCTCCGGCGTGCGCACGCCCCATCCGATCTCGGAACTGGAAAGCTGGAATCCCGGCGTCTATCAGCAGCTTCGCGAGATCACCACGAGGCTCGAAAAGCATTACCGCGACGTGCAGGATTTCGAGTACACGATTCAGGATGGCAAACTGTACATGCTGCAGACCCGCAACGGCAAGCGCACGGGGCCGGCGGCGGTGCGGATCGCCGTCGACATGGTGCAGGAAGGTCTCATCTCGAGAGAAGAAGCCGTGCTCCGGGTCGAAGCCCAGCAACTCGACCAGCTTTTGCACCCGGTGCTCGATCCGGCTTCCAAGAAGAAGCTGACCAGGCTGGCCACGGGGCTGCCGGCATCGCCGGGCGCGGCCGTCGGCACTATCGTGTTTACGGCCGACGATGCCGTTGAAAAAGCGAAAAAGACGCCGGTCGTCCTGGTCCGGAAGGAAACGGTGCCGGACGATATCCACGGCATGGAAGTCGCAAAAGGCATTCTCACTTCGCGCGGCGGCATGACCAGCCACGCGGCGGTGGTCTGCCGTGGCATGGGCACACCTTGCGTCGCCGGAGCCGAATCGTTCGCGGTCGATGAACACAGGAAGCAGGTCAGCGTAGAGGCCCATGGCAAAACCATGACGCTGAAAGAAGGAGACTGGCTGTCGCTCGACGGCTCGACCGGAGAGATTTTCGCCGGCCAGGCGAACACCCTCGAGGCCGATCCCACTTCCGGCGTTCTCGCCACGTTCATGGAATGGGCCGACCAGTTCCGCGGCGATTTCGGCGTGCGCGCCAACGCCGATATCGGCCGCGACGCCAAGGCTGCCCGCAAGTTCGGCGCCGAAGGCATCGGCTTGTGCCGCACCGAGCACATGTTTTTTGCCGAGGATCGTCTGCCTCACATGCAGGCGATGATTCTGGCGCGCGACGAGAAATCCCGCCGCAAGGCCTTGGCCAAGCTGCTCCCGTTCCAACGCAAGGATTTCGCCGATCTGTTCCGGGCGATGGATGGCTTTCCCGTCGTGATTCGCACGCTCGATCCGCCATTGCACGAATTCCTTCCCAAGCGCGAAGACTTGATGGTGGATATCGCCGTACTGCCCCACGCGGACGCTAAAAAGAAAAAGGAAATCGCAGCCAAATATGCACGGCTGGGAGCGGAAGTCAAGAATCTCAAGACCAAACTCCCCGAACTGCTGCACCGGGTCGAGGAACTGCACGAGTTCAATCCCATGCTCGGCCATCGCGGCTGCCGTCTCGGTGTCACGTATCCGGAGATTACCGAGATGCAGGCCCGCGCCATTTTTGAAGCTGCGGTGCAGACTGCCAAGAAAGGTGTCAAGGTTATTCCGGAAGTGATGATCCCGCTGATCGGGGGCGTCAAGGAACTCGCCAACCAGAAGAAGATCGTAGTCGATGTGGCGGAACAGGTTCTGGCCGAAGCCGGGATGAAGGATCTGAAATACCTGGTGGGCACTATGATCGAAATCCCGCGCGCCGCGCTTACCGCCGATTCGGTCGCCCAGGAAGCGCAGTTCTTCAGTTTCGGCACCAACGATCTCACGCAAACCACGATGGGCATTTCGCGCGACGATTACGGCAGCTTCCGCAAGGATTACGAAGACCGCAAGATCTGGCCGAGCGATCCGTTCGCAGTGCTGGACCAGGAAGGCGTCGGCAAGCTGGTGAAGATGGCGGTGGACGCCGGGCGCAAAACCCGCAAGGATCTCGAAATCGGCATCTGCGGGGAGCACGGCGGCGAGCCGAGTTCCGTGCGATTCTGTTATCGGGTCGGAATGGACTACGTCTCATGTTCGCCATACCGCGTACCGATCGCGCGGCTGGCGGCGGCGCAAGCAGCAATTTCAAAAGAGGACCAATCGGAAGCCAAGCGCACAGCCTAAACCGAGGGGCAGGTCTCAGACCTGCCCCACTTGTCTGTCGGGAACGGCTACCGCGTGGCGGCCATCCCCTTGATCATCGAAGAGAACTGCTGATAAGCGTCAGCGGGCATCCGCTTGATCGCGGAGTTCCCGACCGTTTCCAAATTCTTCAGGTAATTCGGATTCTTATTCTGCTGCCGGATCTGCGGAACGAGCTCCCGCACCTTCTCCCAAACAAACAGCAGCTCTCCATTGGTCTGCAGGAAGAGTTCTTCATTTAAAACACCGGATGTCACAAACGACGCCGCCATATCCCAGTAACTGGTTACCATCCGCAAATAGGCGTTCTCTTGCGTACCCATCGCCGGAAAGTCCGCGGGCGTCTTGGCGGAAAATGTCGCGAACCACTGGCGCGCCTTCCGCATGGTCTCCTCGCGGCGCAGCTCATACAGTCTCAGGCACAGATTTGCATCGTCGTAAGTAGCTTGTTGATTGGCCATAGGCTGATTATAACGATGCACGGCGCTACAATATTTTCGGAGTCGGTCATCGCATTGAGTATGAAGACGCTGGCCGAACAACTCGCCGAACAAGCGCGCGAAGCGGAGTTATACCGGCAGCTCGACCGCGGCCGTGTTGAGTGCTTCGCCTGCGGCCACCGATGCCCCATTTCGCCCGGCTTCGCCGGCGTCTGCAAGGTGCGTTACAACCGCGCCGGCAGACTGTATGCTCCGTTTGGCTACATCAATTCCGCGTACTGCGACCCCATCGAAAAGAAGCCCTTCTTTCACGCCCTGCCCGGCACCAAAGCTCTCAGCTTCGGGATGCTCGGCTGCGACCTGCATTGCGGCTATTGCCAGAACTGGGTGACCTCGCAGGCGCTCCGCGACGTGCGCGCCTCGCTGGATTTCCAGACCGTCACGCCGCAGGATCTGGTGGCGATGGCGCTGCGGCAAGGCGCCTCCAGCGTCGTAAGCACCTACAATGAGCCGCTGATCACGGCGGAATGGGCCGTAGCCGTTTTTCGCGAAGCCAAGGCCGCCGGCCTGATCACCGGCTTCGTTTCCAACGGCAATGGAACACCCGAAGTCCTCGAATACCTGCGGCCATGCCTCGACCTCTATAAGATCGATCTGAAAAGCTTCAGCGATCGGCGCTATCACGAACTCGGCGGCCGCATCGGTCCGATCCTCGACACGATCCGGCGCGTCCATGCATTGGGCTTCTGGCTGGAGGTAGTCACGCTGATCGTGCCCGGCTTCAATGACTCCGATTCCGAACTGAGCAATATCGCGGAGTTTCTGGCCGGTATTTCCCCCGATATCCCGTGGCACGTGACCGCCTTTCATCAGGACTACAAGATGACTGGCGCAGCAGACACGCCACCCCGGACGCTGGCGCGTGCCGCGCGCCTTGGACATCTGGCGGGCTTGCGTTTCGTCTACGCCGGCAATTCTCCCGGTGAAACCGGAAATTTGGAGAACACGCATTGCCCCGGCTGCGGCGCCGCGGTCATCGAGCGTCTCGGATTTCGCGTTTTACGAAACCGTCTTTCGGCCGAAGGATTGTGCCCGCATTGCCGGACCCTCCTGCCTGGCCTCTGGGGCCCTCCGCGTGCCTCCGGGAAGGATGCGGCGGATCTGATCCGCATCCGCTGCGGTTAATATATGGCGGCAGTGCATGTCTCGCCGTTCAGCGGCACGTGGTATCCCGCTGCACCCGCTGAACTCGACCGGCTGCTGGAAGAGCGCTTCGAGATTTCGCGCCAGCGCACCGGGCCCTACCTGCTGGCGGATGGCATGGGATTTGTCGTGCCCCATGCCGCGCCCGAGTACTC
Source organism: Bryobacteraceae bacterium (assembly GCA_035295805.1). GTDB lineage: Bacteria > Acidobacteriota > Terriglobia > Bryobacterales > Bryobacteraceae > PSRJ01. The sequence goes on from DATGII010000143.1 coordinate 24,069, forward strand.
CGGAGTCGTCGCGGCCTCAGTGTATCGTTCCCTGCGCCAGCAAAATCCCGAACGCATCGTGCTGCTGGCGTTTCCTCATCGCGGCGGCATTCACGGCGTAGCGGTTCCGGATGTCCGGGCCGTCTCGACCCCGCTCGGGACTGTCCGGATCGACGGCTTCCGTTCGGAGCCGTTCCCGCGGATTGCCGAACGCCTCGTCTGCGACCACTCCTTCGAAATTCAATTGCCGTTCCTGCAGAAAGCCGCGCCCAATTCGCGGATCTGCCCCCTCTACGTCGGCCCGATGAGTGAGGAGCAGCGCCGTGCGACGGCGGAAACGCTGGCCGCGGAATGGCGCGCCGGCACGGTGTTTCTCGCCTCCTCCGATTTCACTCACTATGGCCGCGGTTTCGGATATGTTCCGTTTCCCGCCGACGATCGGATTGCCGATCGCCTGCGCGCCTTGGACGCCGAATGCATAGAGGCCGCCGGCAGCGTTGATTCCGGCCTGTTCCTCGAGGCGCTCGCGAAAATCGGCGCCACCGTGTGCGGCTCCGATCCCATTGCGCTCTTACTTTCGACCTTAAGCCTGATTCGCCCCGATGGCGTTTTTCAATCCACCTTGGATTACCAGACTTCCGGTGAACTGACCGGGGATTGTCATCACTCCGTAAGCTACGCCGCGCTCGGCTACTTCGGCCGCTCTTCGTTCGACCTGGCCGCCCCGGATGGTGACGAACTTTTGACGAGTGCGGAACTGACTCTGCAGCGTTTGCGCAATACCGGCCGCCGCGATCCGGTCCGTCCGCGCGGTGGTCCGGCGCTGGAATCGCGGCGCGGCGTCTTCGTCAGCCTGCACCGGAACTCCGAGTTGCTCGGTTGCATGGGCCATTGTGAAGCGCGCACTGTTCTCGCGGAGGCCGTTCCGGAACTGGCGTTGGTCGCAGCGCTCGAGGATCCCCGCTTCCGTCCCGGTGATGCCGTCGCAGGCCCGTTTGAAGTCGAGGTTTCCGTGCTGACGCCGCTGCGCCTGATTCGCGGTGCTGCCGGTTTCCGCCTTGGCCAACACGGGGCGCTGCTGCGGTTGGGTTTGATGGGCGGGCTGCTTTTGCCGCAAGTGGCACGCCCCGACTGGACCGCGGTTGATTTCCTGGAGGCGCTCGCGCGAAAGAGCGGATTGCCCAAGGCCGCGCACCAGGATCCGGAGGCGCGCCTGTCCGTGTTCGAGGCGCAGGTGCTGCGCAGAGAAAAGTCAAGAGGCAAAATCTAGAGAGATTTTGCCTCTTCGCTATTCGTCCCCCGAATGTTGCGTCCAACTACGAACCCCACACCTTACATCGGTGGGTGTGCCGCGACACCCGCATCATCAAACCAGCGGGAAACTTCTCGATTGAACGCACGCGGAACGCATGTTACATTCGAAAACAATCTTGCGCGGACCCGTTGTAACGGCTCCTGATCCGGTTCTCCCGGTTCTCGCTTTGCACGCTCCGCAGCGCCGTTCGTCACGAAAAGTCCGAGAAGGAATTGATGTGCCCGCCAGGGCGCCTACAGGAGGAGTATGTTCAGTTTCCTATTCAAGAAATCCAGATTCCATTTTCTATTCATGGGTTTCGCTTGCGTCTGGACCTCATCGATGTCCGCCCAAACCCAGCCAGCCGCCGCCGTCTCGCTGGCGGCAGATCCGGGCGTCCGTGCCGGCGCCCCGGCCGCGGGAACCGCTATCTCCGGCCTCAGCCCGGCTCAAATGTCGCAGTTTCAGGCAGCCCAGAACACGTTTGCCGAAGTGGATTCCGTTTCCGGCACCATGCCCGGGGAGCCCGGCACCGGACTCGGCCCCAGTTTTAACATGAACAGCTGCGCGGGATGCCACGCCTTCCCGGCCATTGGCGGCAGCAGTCCAAAGCAGAACCCGCAGATCGCTGTCGCCACCATGTATGGCGCTCAGAACAAGATACCTTCCTTTCTGAGTCTGGACGGCCCAGTCCGCGAAGTGCGCTTTAAAAAGAATGCGGACGGCACGCCCGATGGCGGCGTCCATGATCTGTTTGTCATCGCAGGCCGGACGGACGCGGAAGGATGTACTATGACCCAAACCGATTTCGCCGCCCAAGCCTCGGCCAACAACGTCTCCTTTCGCGTGCCGACTCCAACGTTCGGCGGCGGCTTGATCGAATCCATTCCCGACGCCGCCATCCTGGCGAACAAGGCAGCCAACGCCAATTTGAAGACGCTGTTCGGCATTTCCGGCCACGAAAACCGCACCGGGAACGACGGCACCATCACGCGGTTCGGCTGGAAGGCGCAAAACAAATCGCTGACGATCTTCGCCGGCGAAGCCTATCACGTGGAGCAGGGAGTCACCAACCTGGTATTCCCGAATCCGCGCGAGACGGTGGGCAACTGCGACTACAACGGTCACCCGGAAGACCAGACCGATGTCGCCGCATTCGCCACATTTATGCGTTTGCTGGCGCCGCCGGCGCCGGCCACTTCGTACGGCACGGTCACGGCCTCCTCGATCCAGCACGGGCATGATGCATTCGTGCTGGCTGGATGCGCCTTGTGCCACACAGAGAGCCTGACCACCGGCGCGTCTTCCGTATCAGCTCTCTCCAACCAGAACGCGCGGCTGTTCTCCGACCTGCTGGTGCACCACATGGGTTCCGGGCTGGCGGACGGAATCTCGCAAGGCAATGCAGGCGGTGACGAGTTCCGCACAGCGCCGCTGTGGGGGCTGGGCCAGCGGATTTATTTCCTGCACGACGGCCGGACGTCCGACCTTCTGGAAGCCATTCAGGCGCACACCGGTCCGGGTTCGGAAGCCAATAATTCGATCGGCATCTTCAGCCGCCTGCCGGCAGCAACCAAGCAGGACGTATTGAACTTCCTGCGGTCCCTTTAGCCGCTTACCGGGAGGGGGTGCGGCTCCGCTGCCCTCTCCTCTGGCCCTTTCCGGCCATGTTACACTGCCGCGAGAGGTGTGCTTGCGCTTCTCTGTGATTGCGTTGCTCGCGATTCCCGCCCTTGGCCTGGCTGCCGATTCGGCGGCTGGCCGTTGCTCGGCAACTCCCGGGCCTTTCACTCCCGGCGCCGGCGATTGGAACGGATGGGGCGTTGAATCGACCAACTCCCGCTATCAGCCCGAACCCGGCCTCACCGCGGCCGACGTCCCCCGGCTAAAGCTGAAGTGGGCTTTCGGTTTTGCGGGCGAGAGCCGAAACCAGGCGCAGCCGGTGATTGTCGGCGGTCGCGTCTTCGTCGGCACCACGGGCGGGATCGTGTATTCCCTCGATGCTTCCAGCGGCTGTATCTATTGGACCTATACAGCCGGCGGCGGCGTCAAGAACGCCATCAGCATCGTGCGATCGGAGACGCCGCGCTGGATCGCGTACTTCGGCGATGCCGGCGGATACGCGCATGCGGTGAACGCCGAAACCGGCGCGCCGATCTGGAAGGTGCGCATCGATGACCACCCGGCCGCGCGCGTCACCGGTTCTCCGACCTATTCTCACGGGCGCTTATTTGTGCCGGTTGCGTCGGGTGAAGAGACGCTGCAGTCGCAGCCGAAGTACGAATGCTGCACGTTTCAGGGCAGCCTGGTCGCGCTCGATGCGAAGAGCGGCCGCACGCTTTGGAAGACTCGCACGATTCCCGATCCTCCGAAGCCGTATAAGAAGAACGCGGAAGGCACCCAACTCTGGGGTCCGGCCGGAGCCGGCATCTGGTCAGCTCCGACAATCGACGAGAAACGAAAACGCGTCTATGTCGGCACGGGCAACTCCTATACCGGAATTGATCTGCCGACGAGTGATGCGATCCTCGCTTTCGATCTCGAAAGCGGCAGCCTTCTCTGGTCAAGCCAGGTAACCCCCGGAGACAACTGGATCCCCGGTTGCCCTCGCGCGGTGAACTGCCCCGAACACCCCGGTGACGATCTCGACTTCGGAAATTCTCCCGTGTTGCGGACTCTTCCGGACGGCAAGCAGGTGATCATCGCTTCGCAGAAATCCGGAGTGATTTACGGCCTCGATCCCCAGGCGCGCGGCAAAATTCTCTGGAGGACGCGTCTTGGTATCGGCAACGGCCTGCTCGGCGGAATCGGCTGGGGCACCGCGTTTGAGGGTCAAAATGCTTACGCCGCGATCGCCGACTACAATAAACCTGACGGCACGCCCGGCCTGTACGCCATTCGCGTCGATACCGGCGAAAAGATCTGGCAAACGCCCGCACCGCAAGATGCCGGCAACCGCGCACAAGCGGCGGCCGTTACCGCCATGCCCGGCATCGTATTCTCCGCATCGTTCGGCGGACATTTGCGGGCATACTCCAGCAAGACGGGCGCGATCGTTTGGGATTTCAATGCCGTTCGCGATTTCGAAACCGTCAATCAGGTGCCCGCCCGGGGCGGATCGTTCGACGGCGGCGGAGTAGCAGTGGCGCATGGCCTGGTCGCCACGGTCAGCGGCTACGGCTTCGCAGGCGGCGTGCCCGGCAACGTATTGCTGGTTTTCTCGGTCGACGGCAAATAGCCCCCGAAAAGTAACGACAAAGAGCCAATCTTGGTAGACAGACTATTCCCCCATCGCCTCGCAACTCCTGCAGCGCCTGTGAGTTCCGTGAGCGATCTCACCTCGGTACCGGGTTCCCATAACGAAAGCTAGCTTGTTTGCTGCCGCATCGAGATCAGACAATCGTCATAGCCCGATGAAAGGGAGAAGTTAAATGCATATTGTTCTTCGAGATCAAACAGGGCGTTTTGTCGATGGGATCTTGCTCTTCGCCACACCGGACAGAATGCGGCTCGTCCTCAAAGACGAGAACGACACCCTCGAGTTGAACCTTGTAGACAGCCAGTGGTTCGCCGAAGCAGGATCGCCCGTTCAAATCGAGTCGCTCCTCACCGACGATGCCGGTCTGGTGAACCAGATCTGGAGCGAAGCTCGGCCGCGCGTCTTCACGGTCGGCAACTAAAGCGACGGCTGCCCTCGGCCCGTCCGGTTTTCACCGCATTACAAACGGGTTTGGGCTGGAGCCCGAAATATCGATCCACACGCTCTTGGTCTGGAGGTATTCCCGGATAGCGTCGACTCCGCTCTCGCGGCCGATTCCGGAGCGTTTATAGCCGCCGAAAGGCGACATGTAGCTCACCGCCCGGTAGGTGTTTACCCAAACCGTCCCGGCCTCGAGCCGCTCCGACATCAGAAGCGCGCGCCGAATACTGGTAGTCCACACGCCGGCCGCCAAGCCGTAGATCGTACTATTGGCAATGCGCACGGCCTCGTCCTCGTCGTCGAACGGGATGACCGATAACACGGGACCAAAGACCTCTTCGTTGGCGATCCGCATCCGCGGTTCGACCCCGGTAAAGATGGTCGGCTCCACAAACCAGCCCGATCCGCACTCAGTACGCTGAGCCGCCGCTCCGCCAAGCCGGCAGACCGCGCCCTCCTCCTTGGCGATACGAATATATTCGAGCACCTTCTCGTATTGCGGCTTGGTGGTGACGGGCCCGACTTGTGTTGATAACTCCAACGGATTGCCCATGCGCGCAGTTTGCGCCAGCGCCAGCAGCCGCTCGACAAAGAGATCGTGAATCGGCCGGTGAATCAGCGCGCGCGAACCGGCTATACAGGTTTGCCCCGTTGCCGCGAAAATTCCGGAGACCACGCCCTTCACGGCCGAGTCCAGATCGGCGTCATCGAAGACAATATTGGCCGACTTGCCCCCCAATTCCAGCGTCACGTGCTTGATGCCCCGTGCGGCCATTTGGTAGACCTGCTCGCCCGTGCGGTCCCCGCCCGTAAACGCCACTTTAGCCACATCGGCGTGAGTAACAAGCGGCTCGCCGACCTCGTGGCCATAGCCCGTCACGATATTCACCACTCCCGGCGGAAATCCGGCCTTCTCGAACAGCTTGCCGAACTCCAACGCCGAGACCGATGAAAATTCCGAGGGCTTCCACACCACCGTGTTGCCGGCGGCCAGCGCTGGCGCCAGCTTCCATGCCGCCAGCATCAGCGGCGAATTCCACGGCGTAATCGCCGCGATCACTCCCAGCGGCTCTTCGCGCGTGAAGTTGAACACGCCCGGCTTATCGATGGGAATGACGCGCCCTTCGATCTTGTCCGCGAGGCCGCCGAAATAATAAAACCACTGCGGAATATAATTCAGCTGCCCGCGCATCTCCGCGAACAGCTTTCCGTTGTCGGTGGTCTCGATGGTCGCGAGCCGGTCGGCATCGGCGGCGATCAGGTCACCCAGTTTCCTCAGCAGAGCGCCGCGCGCCGATGCCGTCAGTTTGCGCCATTCTCCTTCATAGAAGGCCCGCCGCGCCGAGCGGACGGCACGCTCGATGTCCTGCTTGCCTCCGCGAGGAATGAGCGCCCACGGCAGCGCCGTAAACGGATTTACCGATTCGATCCACTCTCCACTCGCGGCATCGACCCAGGCGCCGCCCACCAGCATTTGATATTTGTCCATTCCTCGTCAGCCGCCGACCCGCACGCCCGCCCACTTCTCTACCGTCTTGACCAGATCCGTCATGTCTGCCTCGGCCCCCTCGCTGGCCGTGGCAATCGACAGTATCTGCCGCACCGCGCTCCCCACCACCATCGGAACGCCCAACGCCTCGGCTTCTTCCATACACAGCCGCACGTCCTTGTTAAGCAGCCCGATCGCGAATCCGAAATCGAAAGTCCGCGGCAGGACGCATCGGGGAAACTTGTCCTGCGTCGCGGTGTTGCGCCCGCTGCCCGCGTTGAACACGTCAATGATCTGTTTCGGATCGAGCCCGGCCTTGACTCCCATCACCACCGCTTCCGAGGTGATTGCCATCGCGGTAGCCGAAAGCAGGTTGTTCATGAGCTTCATGGTCTGGCCCTGCCCCGGTTTCCTTCCCACGTGAAACACCTTCCCGATTACATCGAGGGGCGGCTTTACTGTCTGGAACGTTGAGTCATCGCACGAGACCATCACCGCCACCGTGCCACGCTCGGCCCCCGCAATCCCACCGCTCACCGGCGCGTCCACCGCCGTGATCCCCTTCGCCTTCAGCCCGTCCGCCACCCGTTTGGCGTAGGTCGAGCCGGTGGTCGAAAGATCCACAAAAATCTTAATCTTCGTGCCTTCAACAATTCCCTTGGGCCCCAGCGCCACAGCCTGCACGACCGGCGGCATTGGCAAACTGGCCAGCACGATCTCCGCCGCCGAAGCCACCGCTGCCGGAGTTTCCGCGCGCCGCGCGCCCAGCTTCACCATCTCCTGCACCGCGGCTTCGCTCGTATCAAAAACCGTGAGTGCGTACCCGGCTTCAATCAACCGCCGGCACATGCGTCCGCCCATGCGCCCGACACCGACAAACCCCAGTTCCCGTTCGCTCATAAGCCACTCATCTTAACGTACCAGCGACTTACCGGGTTTTGATATGACAGATTGAGAGCGCGGTCAGTACGCTTCGGCTCGAGCCATGCCGTATACCGCGGCGCGCTCCGCTGTGAATTCGCGCCGCCAGGACGAATCGCGCGCTACCGCATCGCCCAGCCGTCCCGCGCGCGCTTCGCGGTAAAAGTCGTTCGCCGTCACGAATAGATAATTCAGCCTGTGTTCGCGCGCGTTGCGCGGCACGTTGCGCACAAAGTTGTCCGTTTCACTCGCCCCTCTGCCGGAATAGATCCGGCCGGAAGGCATCGTCATCCCCATCGCACGACGCCCGGTGTACAGGTAAAGCAGCGGATCGTCGTATGCGTAGAGGGTTGCGTCAGGCGCCGTCCGCGTCCGGATCCACTCGTAAGCAGGGTAGCGCGACTGCAGGTCGCGCGCGCAGGCTCGGTAAAGTTTCGGAAGAAACACGGCGTATCCGAAAACATAGCCGGCTGCGATGAACACGGCGACGCCGGCCAGCCCCGCCGCCCCCGCCGCCGCGAGCACGCGCTCCGCGAATGGCCGCCCCCAGGCGCGCCGCAGGGCTCCGCAATAGTTTGCCACCTCGGTCCAAAAGCCCATGAGGATCAGCGGAAACAGGGGCAGGCAAATCCGTTCATCCGATGGGTAGAAGTAGACCAGCAGCAGCGCCGCGATGCCGGCGGCCGCCGCCGGATATTGCATGCGCCCGCTTCGATTAACGAGCCGCACCGCTCCGGCAATTGCCGCCGCGCCGAGAATGCGTTCCACGTGGACGTTCTCCAGCAGCACGACATCGAACGTCAGCAGTTTTCCGAAGCTGCGCAACAGCGCGTCTCCGTTGTACCAAAACACCTGGGCCAAGTTGTCCAACCGGACCGTTGCACGCTGCATTGCGAAATAATTTGTGTAGTACAGCAGCGCCGGGTCGCTGGTGCGCAGCATGTGGGCAACCGACCAGGCCTGCCACGCGCCCAGGGCCGGCACCATGCCCGCCAGAAAATAGAAGCCGTCCTTCAACCGCCGGCGGTAGGCGAAACAAAGCGGCGCGGTGATCACCAAAGGCAACGCTGCCGTCCGCGTCAGATAAGCCAATCCGCCGACGACGCCCGCGGCAAACGCCATCCGCGGACCGGTTGCTCTCTCCGCCAGCAGCAGAGATCCCGCAAATAACGCCAGAAAGAGCAGGTCCGACATGATCGCCGTGCTCAGCAGTCCGAACATCGGATGCCAGGCGGCCGCGAACGTAAGCAGCCACGCCTCACGCGGTCTAAATCCGAATTGCCGGAACAGCGCGCGCAATGCCAGCACGCACGCCGGCAGCATCAACCACACCAGGAGCATCGCCGGCTTCAGGTTCTCTGGAAAGGACGGGCCGAACTTCCATACCGGGGCCATCAGGAGCGATAACAGCGGTGGATATTTGGTCTGAAACGGCGTGCCCGGAAGGCTCTCGATCCGGTAGCCCTGCCCTTCCGCGAGGCTCTTGGCGCCCACCAGGTACAACGCGTCATCCTGATGCAATCCCAATTGCGGCATCGCCCGCCACCGCCAGGCCAGCCACGTCGAGGGCGCCAGCGCCAACACGAACAGCGCCACAGCCGCGAGCCGATGCCTCATCACCCTTCACATCGACAAGTCCCCGGAAATCCTTAACCGGCTCTTGCGCCGCCGCCGGCATCGCCGGAACGGGCAGCGCACCAGGTGCCAACGCGCCTTTACGTCAAGTGCATCGCGCGAAACATGGCGATCCGCTGCTCCCGCAACGGGTCGTTCACCACCTTGCTCACATTATCGATGACCATGGTGGCGCGATCTTTGGCGGTGAACGCCGGCCATCGCGGCAGCTTCGGCGTGTTTGGATTACCCGTCCGCGCAAACGCGATCCAGGCGTCACTCACTTTGTCGGCCAGGGCCATTGCCTCGGAGCCTCCGCCGGTCAGCCGCGACGCGATCTTCACGTTGTCGAACGCGAACGGAATCTCCATCGTGTGCGGCGACTTCAGCCGCCCTCCCTGCACCGGCGATTCCCACCGGAAATAATACAGGTACACCGGCCCTTTGCGCAGCGCCGCGCGCCTCTCCGCGATCTTCATGGTTGGCGCCCCGTACCGGTAGTCGCTGGCAATCAGGAAGTAGATATCCGAAGGCGTCGCACCCGGATTCAGCTTGCGATACAACCCAATCATTTCCGGCGCCTGCGCCGGCAGCAAATCCTGAACGCGCTTGCGCAATCCGTCATCATCCAGCTGGAACGCCGCCGGATCGTTCAGCGAAAACAGCGTCATTTCCGTGCGCGTGCAGCCGATCATCACCGGCACGTCAGCCGATACCGGCGACGCCGACGGATCGAACGGATGCTGCGGCAGGATTTTGCCGTCGACTTCGGGCACGAATCCATCGACGGTCTGATCCACGCCGCGCTCGTCGCGCACCACTTCGAAATACGCCCGCATGACGCGTTCCACCGGAAGCTTCTGCAGTTCGCGAACGTCGCTCTTGGCCACCCCCAGCTTGGCCAGCAGCCGCTCCGCGTTGCGCTCCGAAACTTCGCGGCCCGCCACGCGGATGGCAGCACCGCTCTCGATAATCGCGCGATGGAACAAGCCCTTGGCCGACGGCATTGCGAGAAGCGTCTCCACCTTGCGTCCGCCGCCCGACTGGCCGAAGATCATGACCGTATTCGGATCGCCGCCGAATCGCGCGATGTTCGTGCGCACCCATTGGAGCGCATGGACAATGTCCAGCATCCCCACATCGCCGGACGCCGCGAAATCCGTGCTGAACTCGCTCAGGTTCGCAAAACCCAGCACGTTGAGCCGGTGATTGATCGTGACCACCACCACGTCGCCGCGCCGCGCCAGGTTCGTTCCGTCATTGTCCGGAGAGGATCCCGAGCCGGTCGCAAAGCCGCCGCCGTGACACCAGAACATCACCGGCCGCTTGCGCCCGTCATTGAGGGCCGGCGTCCAGACGTTGAGCACGAGGCAGTCCTCTCCCTCGGCGGGCAAATTCCGAGCGGCGACTCCCAAACCGCCGCCGTTCGCCGGCGCTGCCGCGGGATCGCGCTGCGGCGCGCTATGCCCGTATTCGAGAGCATCGCGCACTCCGCTCCATTTCTCCGGATCCACCGGCGGCATGAACCGGTTGCTGCCCGCCGCATCCGCCCCGTACGGAATGCCTTTGAACGTTTTGATCCCCTGGTTATCAACGCCGCGGATCTTCCCGAGGCTCGTCTCTGCCACGACAAACTTGGTGTCCTGCCCCCAAGACGGCCGGCCGGCCACAGCTAACGCAGAAGCACCCCACAAGAATTCCCGCCGGTTGATCGTCATCAGTGGTTTCCTCCGCGAGAATTCTATCACTGCAGCGCGGGAGTGGCGCGCGCCTACGTGCGGCTCGGATGCCGCCGCCACCGGACAAAGCCAAAACTGGGCCGGCTGCAAAAAATGCATCCACTCGCAGGCGGCAGGACGCACCCCTGGTCCGAGGGTTTTCATTCTGTGAGAAACAATTTTGGCAAAAAAGCTGCAAAGGGTCCGTCCGTGACACGACCGATTGCACTACGGAGCGAGAATTGCTGCACGTACTGACCCTGGTGCCACCCGGCATACCCGGCTAATAGTCGCGGTGCGGCAAAAGGAGAGGGTGGATACGGCACAGCCCGGATCTTATTTCGAGTGGACGATTTCGGCTCGTTCCGGCATTTGTCAAAGAGAGCAGGAATCTGATGAATTCGGCCAAGGATGGAATATGGATCATTGATGCGAATGGACGCACTTCCTACGCCAACGACCGAATGGGTGAAATCCTCGGTGTCAGCCCGGCGGATCTGCGTGGAGGTTTGTCGTTCGACTACATATTTCCCGAAGATGTCGCGCGCGCTCAATCGATGTTCGAGTCAAAGAAGCAGGGGAATGCAAACGCGTTTCACTTCCGGTTGCGCCGCAAAGATGGCTCGGCGATTTGGGTGGACGTGCAGGGTACTCCGATGTTCGATGCCGACGGAGTGTTCCTCGGCATCGTGGGGACCTTCACCGAGTATCCCTGCTCGGCGAAGGTAGGGCCGTAATCAGGGCATCCACCCGGCTCGCCGGCGGGGGACGATGCGCTACCGTCCCGGCCCCGGCGTCTGCGGCGGCGCTACCTGCTGCGGTCCCGGCGGTTGTTGCGGGCCGCCGCAGTTCTTCTGGCACTTGGCCGGCATCTTGAATTGATCTTTGATCTTGTCGCGAAAGGCCGGATAGGCCGTCTCGGCGCCGCCCATCGCGGCTTCGCGCGGAATGCCGTACAGCTTGGTCATCTCATCGACCAGCGGATTCCTGCCCGGAAGATAGTGCGGTACCACGCCTTCCTGCACTCCTTCATCGCCCACCACACAGGGCGGTCCGCCCGAGTTCATCAGCGTCGGAGCCCGCACGAACGTCCGCGTAATGTAGTACGGCTCGGTCAGGTAAATCGGATCGTCCAGCGCCGAAGCCAGCGTCAACATATCGCCGTGGATGATAAAGTGCGTGATCATGGTGGCCTGGTCGCTGGTCATGACGCCGTTGCGGCGCAGATACCCGGTCAGCATGTGCGTCGTGGTGGCGGTCAGCACATTGCCGTCCCATTCTCCCGTGGTAAAACCTTCCTGGCTGTGCGGTGCGTTCTTCGAGGGATGCGGCCGCCCGTCCATCCAGATTTTCATCTCGGCTCGGTCTTCCCAGGCGCCTACATTCCAAGAGACGGTTCGACCCGTCACCGAATCGGTTTCGTTCCAGATCTTGACTCCGAACGTCCCAACCATCATGTGCCACTGCGAGTAGAAGGCGCAGATACGCTCCGGCATCGAAAGCTGCGATTGCGAATTCATCAGCGCAAACGCGCGTCCCGACGCATTAAAGGGAATGCCCGTGAAGTCTCCGGGATTCGGACCCGCGCCGCGCTCCAGCGCGTCCTCGTGATTCTTCGATTGCCACGATCCGGAGAGATCGATTTGCGCCAGTGCGGGCAGGCCCGCGCAGAAAAACAGGGCCGCGGTGAGGCTCACTTGCTTGCGTGTCATTGGCAGATCCTTCCTTACCACCTGGACGAGCACGGCGTGGGCTTCCACCCGTCGGCGCCGGCCTGCTTTTTAAAATGCGACGTGATGATGAACGGCTCGCGCAGATACTTCGGATCGTTCGTGACGATTGTCACGACCAGCATCGTGTCGCCGTTGCGTTCCTTGATCATGTCGTAATATTCGGTGAGTTCGGCGTTCTCGCTGTACGGCACCCCGTTCTTGCGCAGATAGCCCGCTTTCAGATGCGTCGTCATCACCTTCAGCGTGCCCTTGCCGGTCGGCGGCGCATCGGGGTTTGCCGCCGCAGGGCCGCGTCCGCCGCCGGTGATTTCCCATTCCGCCACCGAATCGCCCTGCCACGTGGCCGGGCCTCCGGCAGGCTTCCAGTCTCCAAAATGAAACAGGCGCGTCTGCTCGCCCGCGTCGGTCTCCAGCTTCAATGTCTGATCGTCTTGCCAGGTGAAGTGCAGATGCTCCGGCACCCGCAGCAGCGCCGGCGCGCCGTACGCCTTGCACTGCTCGCCCGCGGCTTCATCTTTAGCCGGATCCCACGCATCCGCCACCTGCTTTGACGCGGCGTTCATCGGCACTCCCATGTAGTCGCCCGGCGGGGGCATGACCATCCGGAAGCGCCAGTCCTCATCCACGATCGAAACCCAATAGCCGGTCAGATCGATCGGCGCCACGGCTTTTGCCGGCCGCGCCGGTCCGCGCCCCCCGCGCGGAGGCTGCGCCACGAGCGGCAGCGCCAGTATCAGTGTCACCGCACAATATCCGATGCGTCGTCCCATGTCTTCTCTCTTCCGCCCGCTTACTTCTTTGGCGTCAAGCTCTTGTAAATCGACTCGACGAACTGCGCGGTAACTCCCGGCTGCGTTCCGTACTCGCTCTCGAACGGCTTGGCCGGCGACGCCTCTTGAATTTCACTGAGCGTCTTTCCCTGCTTGATCAAGTCCGCGACGTTATCCCGAACGATCACCACCATGTCCCGGTAATTCACCACGTCGAGTTGCTCGCAAAGCCGCCCGTGCCCCGGAATCACGTACGTCCCGATTCCTTCATAGATGAACGGGCCCGGCGGAACCGCCATGTCGATCAACCGGTTCAGCGCCTCGATCTCTCCCTGCACGCTGCCTCCGTTGGCGACGTCGATCACCGGAAACCGCGTCATATCCAGAACGTCACCCGCGGCCACCACATCGGATCTGCGAAACATCACGAAACTGTCGGCATCGCTGTGTGCTTTCGGCTGGTACATCACCTCGATGGCCTCGTCGTTCATCCGGATCGATTTCTTCGGTGTATAGAAAGCCTCCGTGGGCCAGGTCTCGACCGCAAACGCGGAAGTCTTACCTGTCGGCGCGCTCATTCTCCGTAAGACGCTGTCGTGCGCCAGAATCGAAGCGCCGCCGCCGTTAGTCATGGCATTGGCGAAATTCGTGTTCCCCAGCGCATTCGTGAAAATGGTCAGCCCGGCCTTCGCCAGCCGGGCATTTCCGCTCACGTGATCGGGTTCGGCGCCTGTATCGACGATGTACCGGATCGGCAGATTGGTCAGCTTCTTGATCTCGGCCAAAACCCGGTCCGATGCCCCTTCGCTGCCCGCATCCACCAGCACTACGCCGTCGACGCCGATCTGCACGCCGATGTTACCGCCGGCCCCGGCGATCATGTAAAAGTTGGGCCGGACCTTGATCACATCCAGCCCGCCGTTATCCGGCTCGGCCGCCCGGAGGGACACGACAGCCAGACCCAAAACCGCCATCCCCGCGCAAATCCACGTCTTTGTTGTCCTTAAATGCATGCACACTCCCACAACCAGCGTGAATAGTAATATTGGCAGGACGTTCCGGCCGGAGTCAAGGTAACGTCCGGCCACTGGAAGTCCGGCTTCTTAATCATTTCAGCCCCGGCATGCGAGGGCGGGGTTACTCGTGCCGCAGCGCCACCGCCGGGTCCACCTGCATCGCGCGCCGCGCCGGAATCCAGCAGCCCAGCCCTGCCGACAGCACTAATACCGCTGCCGCGGCTGCCAGCGTCAGCGGGTCCGACGGCGAGACGCCGACCAGAACCGTCTTCAAAACTTGATTTACTCCTACGGAAGCGACCAGTCCAATTCCCAGCCCGGCCGCCAGCGGAACCATTCCCTGCCGGAACACGAGTCTGAGAATGGCGCCCCCGGTCGCCCCGACCGCCATCCGAATTCCGATCTCCTGGCTGCGCCGGCTCACCGCATGCTCCACCACCGTATACAGCCCGATGGACGCCAGCAGCAGGGCGATCGCTGCGAATGTCAAAAACAGCGCTCCATAGAACCGGCTGTCCCAATAGCGTTCCAGCCGGTCCGTCAGAACGAACGGCCCATACACCGGCAGATCGGCATCGAGTGTTTGCACTTCGCGCCGGAACGCGGCCGAAAGGCTGCGAGGCGGAACTTCCGTCCGCGCGAGAAACCAGCGCGCGCCCGGACGTCTCCCGTAAGGCAAGTACGCCACCGGCTCCCTCTTCTGTCGCGTAATGTCGTCTTGAATGATGTTCGACACCACGCCTATAACGGCCATCCACGGCCCTGGTGTCTCGTCCGTGAAAAACCGCAATCGCCTGCCGATCGGCTCTTCGCCCGGCCAGAATTGGCGCGCCAGCAACTGGTTCACAAGTACCACGGGAGGTCCCGATTCCCCGTCGCCCTCGCGAAACTCGCGTCCGGCCAGCACGGCGGCCCCGACCGTATGAAAATAGCCGGGGCTCACGTACAGCGCAGCCAGCTTGGGGCGTCGCTGATCCGGGTTCGGAGTGGCGGCTGCCCCGCCGGCCAGTTCGTACGCATATTTCGTCACGTTCCAGGAAGGCAGCGAGCCGGCCATCGCCACCGATTCCACTCCGGGGAGGCCCTCCAATCGCGTGCGCACTCGTTCGTAGAATGTGCTCTGTTGCTCGGGCCGATATTTCGTATCCGGCAACGTCATCATTGCCGCCAGCAGACGATCCCCTCTCACGCCCATATCGGCGTTGTGAATCTTCAGAAAGCTGCGCACCAGCACGCCCGCGCCCGCCAGCAGCACGATCGCCAGCGCCATCTCTCCCGTCACCAGGACGCCCGAGAAATGCCTTGCCGCTGCGCCACCGCTCACGCCCCGCGCCTCGTACTTTAAGCCCTCATTCACATCGAGTTTTGCCAGCCGCAGGGCCGGCGCCAGACCGAACAAGATCCCCGTTGCTGCCGAGATCGCGATCAGATACGCCACAATCCGGCCATCCATCGAGTAGTCCAGAATCAGCCATGAAGATTTGGAGGCCATCGCCAGTTCGTAACTCCGCACGCTCCACTTCGCGATCCACCACCCGAGCATGCCGCCAAATCCCGACAGCATGACGCTCTCGATGAGAAGCTGGCGTACGATCTGCCACCGTCCGGCCCCGAGCGCGATCCGAACCGAAATCTCTCTCGATTTGCCCATGGCCCGCGCCAGCTGCAGGTTCGCGAGATTCGCGCAAACGATCAGCAGCACAAAACCCACCGCCGCCCACATTGACCCGTACAGCGCCGCCGCATTCGGCCCAATAAAAAAACCCGCAAAATTCTGGGCCACCAGGTGGAATCGCGCGTCGGTCACCGGATATACGGTCTCCAGCCGCCGGATGATGCCTTCCACCTCGGCGCGGCCGCTCTGAAGACTCACGCCGTCGCGCAGCCTCCCGAACGCGAACCAGGTATCTGTGTGGTCCCGCCGAAGCACCTCCGCGGTCAGGGCCAGCGGCACCCACAGATCTACACTTTGCGGAAACGAGAACCCCGCCGGCATCACTCCGATCACCTCCGTCGGGGTGCCATTCAGCCGCACCGTCCGGCCCAGAATCGACCGCTCTCCGCCGTACCTCCGTTGCCAGAAGGAATAGTTCAGGATGGCGGTCGGCGCCGCCCCTGCCTGTTCGTCGGCGCTCGTGAAATCGCGGCCCAGTATCGGTTTCCGCCCGACCGTCCGGAACGTATCGGCGCTGACTTCGGTAACATTGACGCTCTCCGCGAACCCGCCCGCATCGCTGACGATTTTCGCAAGCCCGTGCGTGATCCCCATCCCCGAAAACGATTTCGCTTGTGCGCGGATATCCGCGAAATCCGGATACGAGATACAGCAGCCGCCGTTGCTGATATATACCAGCCTGTCGTTCCTCTCCACCAGCGGGAATCCCTTGAACAGCACGGCATCTGTCACCGTGAACACCGCCGCATCGATTCCGATGCCCAGCGCCAGCATCGCCACCGCTGCCGACGTGAAACCAGGGTTTTTCGTTAGCACTCGCAGCGCAAACCGCACGCCCCCTGGTATGTTCATCGGCTGGAACACCTCGCTTCAGTGTTGCACGGGAATCACCAGCGGCCCCGGCGGCGCCGAGTTGATGGTGGACGGAGAGGAAACGCCGTTGATCGATACCGTCAGCGGATAATTCCCTTCCGGCATGTTGGCGAACTGCAGCGGTACCGTAAAGTTGACTTGGAATTCGCCCGGCGCGACCAATCCCGCCCCGTCGGCAGCCACCGCGATATTGCCCAGAGTCACCGTAACCCCGGTGAGCGGCTGAAAGGCGCTGATTTCCACGCCCGGAGGCGAGGCCGCCAGCCCCGTGCCAAAGAGCTGTAGCGTGTCTCCCGGTTTGGCCTTCCGGGAACTCGGCCAAACCGCGGGATCGCCCGCAAACGCCCCATCCACGAACACGGCGGCTGCGAAATTTGTCCCGCCGGCCGGAATCGGCCAAATCCCCGGCGCGCTTGCCGCCGTCGCAGCGGTCACGACATTGCTGCCGGCACCGTTATTGAAGACTTCCACCGTGACCGTCCCTGAGACTCGGGACGGCACCTGGAAATCGATCTGGCCCGGGCTCAGATAGTACAACGGTGCCGGCTGTCCATTCACCGTAACCGACGCCCCGTTCACAACCGTGGGCAGATTGTTCCCGTTCAGATCCGCACTCGTGAACTGATGGACGGCGTTCGCCAGGTTCGTCCCCTTCACCTGTGCCCACGACCCCGGGACGAGCCCGCCGGCGATATACGTGGCGCCATTGGCGACGCTTCCGTCAATCACCACCGGTGCGGGCCCATTGCCGGCGCCGCGCGCGCCGACAAAATACGCTGTCACGTACAGATCGTTGGCCAGAAGATCGGTCCCCTGGAAACCGCTCCCAAACGAGTAGCTCCATTCGAAATTCGGCGCCGGCCCGTCCGGCTGGCATGGACTTTGGATTGTCGCGGCTTCGCACGTCCAGTACAAATAGGGCTGAATATTGTGAAACGGCCCGACTGCGAGATCGGGAACCGCGACCGCCGACGATCCCGCCTCAAGACCCAGCTGGTCGTAAAAGAGGTTGCCCATCGGATTCTTCGTGCCATCGCATTTGTATCCGGGACAGCTCGGATCGATACTCGGCGCCTGCCAGTTGGTCTGGCCGAGGTATTTACCGTTGTTCATGTTCGCCAGGAACTGCGCCGCCGCCGCCCAGGTCATCGCGCCATCGGCCGCAACGCATACCGCCGGTGTGGTCGGGTCCGCGCAGCGCGGCAGCCCGAAACTGTTGGCCGCCGCCAGATTCGCGTTCGCCAGCCACGTAACGTCGGTCATCGGGTCGTAGATGGTCCCGTTCGAATTGACCTGCAGGCTGCTGCCTGCCGCAGGCGGCGATCCCGGAATTTTCCCTGGTATCATGGGCAACAAGTAGAGAAAATTCGGCAGTGTGTTCGCGCCTTGCCAGCCGGTCGCGAACGAAAAAGTGTAATTTCCCGAAGTAGGTCCCGCACTCGATTGCGACCAGTAAAGATACGGCTGAATATTGCTGAACGGACCTGCCGCGTTGGCCGGAATCGGGGCCGCCGTATTGGGCGGTTTCAGCCCCACGCCGTTGTAGATCGTGTCCAGCGCGCCCGCCGTGCACCCGAACCCGAATGATCCGCCGTTCGGCCCCGTTTTCGGACAGGTCTTGTCGACCATAGGCGTGGTCGGCAGTTGCCAGTTCGAGTGCCCCAGATAACTCGCTGCATTCATCGCCGCGACCCAGGCGGCCGCTGCCTGGTAATTCATCGATCCGCTTGTATTCACGCAGGGTTGGGGCACACTCGTGCCGCACACCGGAACTCCGAACCGGACACTGCTCGGCAGGTTGGCGTCGGCAAGCCAGGTTATGTTGTTACCGGTGTCATAGACCGTGAGGCCATCCGAACTAAGCACCAGCGCCGCGTGCGCCGCCAGCGCATAGGCCATCCATAATGCCGGCGACCAGATCGCCGGCCCAGCCCATTTTTTCAAACCGGATTCCCTCCCTTTTCGAGCCCTTTATTCTAAACCTCGATTCCCCCGGAAGTTGTTGCCGCCGGCGGCCCGCCGAAATCGGTCGGCCAAAACCCGTAATCGTTCGACCAGTTCCGGCGGGTCGCGCACCTCGAACTCGAGGCCAGTCCAGGCCAGGTACATGGAAACCATATCGAGTGATGTTCCGCCGGTGCGCAGCAGGCACGTGTGTTCGTCGACCGCATCGATTTTCCCGGCTGCGGCCGGAAGCCGTTCTGCCAGCTTTTCGGCAGGTGCGTGGAACAGCACCACGGCCTGATACTCGTACCCTGCCGTGGAAACGCTCCGCGCCACGTAGGCTGCGAAATCCCCATCGGGCGCGGCCCGGGGCGTGAAACGCTGGCCCGCAGCCGGCCGCGCCTGAATTCGGTCAAGCCGGAAGGTGCGCCAGTTGTTCCGCTCCAGGTCCCACGCCGCCAGGTACCAGCGGCGGCCCAAGTGTACGAGCCGATGCGGCTCTACCTCGCGATGGCTCGCGGCCCCGTCGCGCGCCTGATAGCGGAACCGCAGTTTCTCGCAATCCCGGCACGCGCCGGCGATCAACGCTAGCACCTCCGCATCCACCACCGGTCCCGTATACGCCAGCGGTTCGATGGACGCGTGCAGCGCTGTCACGCGCCGCCGCAGCCGCTCCGGGAGCACCTGCTGCATTTTGGTGAGCGCGCGGACGGAGGCTTCCGCGATCCCCGACACTGTCCCGCTGGCCGCCGTTCGCAGCCCCACCGCCACCGCGACAGCTTCTTCGTCATCCAGCAGCAGCGGCGGCAGCGTCGCCCCGGCGGCGAGTTGGTAGCCCCCGGCTGTTCCCGAGGCGGAATTCACTGGATATCCCAGACTCCGGAGCTTGTCGACGTCGCGCCGCAGTGTACGTGCCGTCACTTCCAGGCGCTCGGCGAGGTCGGCGCCCGACCAATAACGCTGCGCTTGAAATAGAGATAGCAAGCGCAGCAGCCGCGCCGATGTCTCCAACATTTTTACAGTCTCCCACAAATCGAGGACAGAACTTGTCCGCAACCGCTGCTATGGTTTCTCCTGTAAGGAGGAGACAACGTGCCATTCAGTCAATCGCTGTTACCGGAATTCGAAGAAGAGATGAAGAACACCCGCAAGCTGTTGGAGTGCGTTCCCGACGGCAAGTTCGACTACCAACCCCATCCCAAATCGATGACCCTCGGCCGCCTCGCCAGCCATGTCGCCGAAGTCCCGGGCTGGGTCAAAATGACTCTCGAACAGGAAGAGCTGGACCTCGACCCGGCCGCTCAGTCAAAACCTGCCGGCTCGCGCACCGAGCTACTACAAGTTTTCGACCGGGGCGTGGCCGAGGCGCGCGCCAAGATCGCCGCCGCCACCGACGGCGATTGGCAGAAGACCTGGACATTGAAGGTCGGCGGCAAGCCGGTGATGTCGATGCCGCGCGCCGTTCTGATGCGCAGCATGATCATGAACCATCTGATTCACCACCGCGCTCAGCTCGGCGTATTCCTGCGTCTTAACGACGTCGCCATCCCCGGCATGTACGGCCCTTCTGCGGACGAGCCCCGCATGGGCGCTGCCCAGACTGCAGCCTGACAACATGGGGCGGGCCTCCGGCCTGCCCTTCCCTTACTCGTTCGGCTCATTGACACGCTTTTCGCGCTCACGATATCCTGCCGGTAGCCCGAGGTTTATTGCCATGAATGTTCGCTGGTTCGCCGGAGTTTTCGCGTGCGCTTCCCTCTCCGTAATCCCGCTCTGCGCCCACCATTCTTTCGCCGCCGAATACGATGATTCCAAGCCCGTTAAAGTCACTGGAGTGGTCACCAAAATCGAATGGCAGAATCCGCACATCTGGTTTTATGTGGACTCCAAGGATGCGAGCGGCAATATCACCCACTGGGCGTTTTCCGGAGGAGCGCCCGGCCAGCTCATGCGGCGCGGTATTTATAAGGATGTCATTCAGCCCGGCATGACCATCAACGTCGAGGGTTTTCGCGCCAAGGACGGCTCCAACAACGCGAACGGCGCCAAAGTGACATTCCCCGACGGCCGCATGGTCTTCACCGCCGGCGCCGAAGACAAAATCCCCGAATCAGGCGGGAAATAGCGCTGCCGGAGTTCTCCCATGATCAAATATTGCTTCCCGATCGCCGCCGTCCTTTTCCTGTCCATGGCCGGCGCGCAGAACGCATCTTTCAAGATGCCGCGTGCGGCCGACGGCAAGCCCGATTTCAGCGGCATCTACGAATGGCCTAAGGCTTCGGCCGCCGAGCGGTGCAGGTGCTCCGCCACCATCTTCGACCGGAACATCTTTCTGCCGCTGCTCAAACCCGGCGGCGAGCCGATCTACGAGAAACCCACCGGCGACCCGCGACACGATGAGCCGCGCAACTTCTGCATGCCTGCCGGCTTTCCCTCCGGCATGCTGTCGGCCAACGCCGTCCAGTTTGTGCAGAACAGGAATTACCTCGTCGTCGTCCACGAATTCCAGCGCATGACGCGCATTATCCCGCTCGATGGCCGCCCGCATCGCAAAGGTCTCGAGCCGATGTATTACGGCGACCCCGTCGGCCATTGGGAAGGTGACACGCTGGTGGTCGAAACGACTAATTTCAAGCGCTGGGGCTTGGACGATTACTACTACACGAATCCCAAGGAATATCGCATGCACAGCGATGCTCTCAAAGTGACCGAGCACATCAGCTGGAAAGATCCGAAGACGCTGGCATACGCGATGACCATCGATGACCCCAAAGAGTTCACCGCGCCGTGGACGCAGAATTTCACGATGGCCTACAAACCCGAGTGGGATTCAGTGGGTCTCTTCGAATACGTTTGCGAAGAGAACAATCGCTGCCCAGGCGGCAAGTGCGCGTCGAATCCATAGTTATTCACTGAGCCTTTGCGGCCGCGAACAAGCGTTCTGTTTCGGCGGCTAACTCTTTTCCTGCAAGCTGCTAGAAGTGCGCTTGATCCGTCGCCGCCCCATCGGGTATCGGCGATGGCACGTAACGGGATTTCGGTCGCCGGCGTCGAAAACTCAATCCCGTCAAAACCAACGCGCCCGCCAGCAGCGAGCCATCCCGCGCCAGAGTCGCGGGTGAAATCGCCTCGCCCGGACCGAAGCAGCCGCAGTCGATGGTCTCGCCCTTCGCGTACACCCGCACCATCAGCCCGAAAAACAGCAGGAGCAGCGCCGATGCCGCCGCCGAGGAGATCCGCGGCAGCCGGCCTGTGAGCAAAACCAGGCCCAGTAAGAGTTCGAACCACGGCAGCGTGCGCGCCACCGCCAGCACCGCCCACTGCGGCAGAACCTTGTAGTTGTCGATCGCCATCGCGAACAGCAGATACGGATCTTTCAGTTTGCTCCAAGCGGCAAAAATAAAAATTCCGCCCAGCGCCAGCCGCACCAGCCACACGAAAATCGTCAGCGCTTTATTTCGAGATGAGGTCATCGAGAAAGCGGCGCAACAGGTCGTAATTCAGCATGCCGCCGATCGGATACTTGCGCCCGTTGCGGATCACCAGCAGCGTGGGTGTCTGGTTAATGCGCTCCTGCTGGCCTTCTTGCACGTCGCGCTCGATCTCGCCGAGCACGCTCGGGTCCTTGGCCAGCGCCTGAACTTTTTTCCGGTCGGCGGGCGAGAGCACGCTCGCGACGGTCTCGTACACTTTGCCGTTCTCCGCCCACGAAGGTTGGCTTTGGAATAGCACGTCGGCAACCTTGTCATACTTACCGATACGCGCCGAGGCGCAAGCGTATGCCGCGGCCTCTCTGGCATGCGGATGCATCGGCAGCGGAAATTCCTTGTAGATCAGGTAGGCCTTTCCGGTGTTCACGTAATCGCGCATGATAAACGGCAACTGGTCCAGGTGGAGCGCGCGGCACGAAGGGCACTGGAAATCGCTGAACAACTCGATCTGCAGCGGAGCCGAAGGATTGCCGAATGCTTTGGCTCGATCAACCTCCGCCGCGCTTGCGAGCGCCGGCAGCACGGCCAGCAGGAAATAGACAGGCAGCTTCATTCTTTTCCTATTGTACTCGCCGCCACGCTGCGCGGGCTGGGCCCGGAGCCGCCTCGCCTTTCATGATTTCCCGTTCAGATTAATCCGAATTGCCAAGGAACTCTCACAGCGGCTACACTGAAGCTCCTCCCCCAAAAGTTTCAGGAGGTTTTTTGTGTTGATCGATCAGAGCCTGTCTGAGGCGGTGATCGCTTTGCAGCGCCAGGACCTGGCGCCGGAAACGCGGGATGTTGTGGATGAGGCTGCGCGCCTGCTGGCGGACGGCCGTGACGGGGAGGCGCGAGCCCTGGTTGAGAAAGCGGAAGCCTTGATCGCCGTACGCACTTCCGCGCGCGAAGGCAAGGTCAATGGAGTTTCAACCGCGGATGGAAGTTCGCCCGTCGCGCTTCGGGAATTGATGGCCCCGTTAGCGGCGCGGCTGGCGGCCGGCCTCACCGAGGTCCTGACCGGCGTTTTGGAAGACCTGCACCGCGTGGCCGGTGATCAGATCCAGTCAGTCGCTACTTCCCTTCAGCAGCACATGGGAGATATCGAGACCGTTCTGCGCGGCGTCGCCGCCGCCGGCGAGCGACTGGAAGAGTCGAGCGCTCGGCAGCAACAAGCGCAGGGAGAACTGAGCGGTGCGGTGCAAGCCCTGCAGCAGTCCGACCGGGAGCAAAATGATTCCATCGCGCGCGTGGCCGCCGCCGCCGAAGGACTCTCCAATCACGTCGCGGATCGTGTGGATGCGGTGGAATCCCGCCTGGGCCTGGTGGAAGATCGGGTTTCGCTGCTCGACCGCTTTTGCCAGGAGGTGCCCCCGCAACTCGAGGCGATTGTGGCGCGGCTCGATGGCCACACCGATTCGCTGCGTCATCTCGAACATCGACACGCGCAGCGCGTCTCGACTCTCAACCAAGTGCTCGATTCACTAGCCAGGTTGAAAGAGCCGGAGGCATCGGAAATAGCGGCAGTCGCCTGATGGGCAGCCGGCAAGGCCTCTCGGCGTGCCCTGATGCCTTGCCGGCCCCGATTCGGGTAATAAGCGTCCTGGAACTTCCGTTAGGGGCAGCCCATTATCCGGATGTCCGTTTACACCCTACCGCCATTTCGCTACAATTTGATTAAGCTCTCATGGCACGAATGATGGTTGTTCGCAAGCGCGTCGAGCCACGTCAGGAAGAGTCGCGCGATGTGTATGAGCTGGCCAGCGAAGCCGCCGGTTGCCTCGAAGCATATCGGCGCGCGCCCTGGACACAAATCAACGATCGCATTCGCCTCCACAACCTGGCACGGGCGCTCGAGTTGCTTCAGCGCGCCCACGACATCGAGACCGGCAAGATCCCTCCCCCGATTTGGGGCGATGTTTAGGCTCCCGCTCGCGCGCCCATCCAACCCGAACAGCTTCGCATGAGGATTTTCAGAGCAGCGCCGCTAATTCGTCTGTCCTCTGTGATTCTGTGGCCGAAAGAGGCGCAGACCCCTGGGCTCCGCCGTCAAGCGATACACTCAGAGCCATGGCACTGCGCATCCTTGTTTCCCGTCACTCGGTGTTCTATAGCCCGCTGATCTCGACCATCGCCGGGGGCTTTCTCGAACGCCAGGGACTGTCCGCCGAATACGGCATCCTGCAAACGGGCCAGCGCTCCGCCGATTTGATTCGCGAAGGCGCGGCCGACATCATCCAGTCGGCTGTCTCGTCCAACTGGAAACTCCTGGAATCCGGCGAGTGTCCCCTACCCGTACACTTTGCGCAGATCAATGAGCGGGACGGTTTTTTCCTGGTGGCCCGTCGCTCGGAATCCGCATTTACCTGGAACGATCTGGAGGGAGCCGCGCTCATTGCCGATCACGGCTGGCAGCCGTTGACGATGCTGCGCTTCGCGGCCCGGACCAACGGTGTCGATTGGTCGCGCGTCCGCCTGGTCAACCGCGGCGCACCCGAAGCGATGCAGCGCGCCTATCGCGGCGGCGAAGGAGACTACATCCACCTGCAGGCGCCCGCCGCGCACCAACTCGAAGCCGATCAGTTGGGCCGCATCGTGGTTTCAGTGGGCGCTTCCATGCCTCGCGTTGCATTCAGCAGTTTATGCGCCTCCCGCGAATTTCTGCGCACCGAAACATGCCGTTCGTTTCTGACCGCCTACCGGCAGTCCCGCGAGTGGGTCCGGTCGGCCTCCCCCGAGGACGTGGCGCGCGCCGAAACCGATTTCTTCCCGGGCGTTGCTCCTGCGATCCTTGCAACCGCCATTCGCGCTTACCAGAAGGTCGGCAATTGGGAAGGCGGCATCGAAATTCCGCGCGATCTGTACGAACAGGCACTAACGGTATTCGAAGGGGAAATCCAGCGCCGCCATCCTTACGACCAGGTGTGCGCCGCGCCGTCGGTCGCCGCCGCTTGAGCCAACCCGCTCCCCTGCCTCTCGCTCTCCTTGCGCTTACCTACCGCCCGATAGATAATAATCGGCATGCGGGCTACACGCCGTATGTTGTTACGCCAAGGCGCCGGTGCGCTGCTGGCCCCGTTTGCGCGACCCCTGCTTTCCCAGCAGCCACTACCTCCCACGCCCACGCAGGATACCGTTTACGTCTGTCCCATGGATCCCGATGTCCGTGCCACTAAGCCCGGCGTCTGCTCGCGGTGCGGCATGAAAATGGTGGCGGGCTTGCCCGATCCGGTCGAATATCACCTGGATCTTTCCGTGGCGCCGCGCGCCCCCAAAATCGGACAAAAAGCGCGGATCACGTTCGGCATCCATGATCCCTGGAAGGACCGGCCCGTCACGCACTACCAGGTAGTCCACGAAAAGCTGTTTCACATGTTCGTGGTCAGCCAGGATTTGAAGGTCTTCGTCCACGATCACCCCGTGGGTCCCGACGAAGATGGCAACTTCACTTACGACTACCAGTTCCCGCAATCGGGCATGTACCGCCTCCTCGGCGATTTCTATCCCGACGGCGCCACGCCCCAGTTGATTGCGAAGACCGTCATTGTTCCGGGCAAGCCGCCCGCCCCGCCGATGCTCACGCGCGATTACTCGACCAAAGACACCGAGAACATGCGCGTTGAGTTGAAGACCGATCCCGAGCAGCCCATCGCCGGCCAGAAGACGCAGATGTACTTTCACGTCGGTCCGGTTGAAGGTTTCGAAAAGTACCTCGGCGCCTGGGCACACATGCTGGCGGCCAGCGATGACCTGATTGATCTCATCCACACCCATCCATTGATCGCCGACGGCGGCCCGCAGGTTCAGTTCAGCCTCGTCTTTCCGCGCGCCCGCACCTACCGCGTCTGGGTTCAATTCCAGCGCCAGGGCATGGTCAATACCGCACGCTTCGATGTGCCGGTGAAGGATCTGGAGTAATCCCGGGACCGGGCCGCCAGTCGGCCCCCAAGCGTCCGGATCACGTCAAAGAGCCGGTCGCCCCGGTACCGCAAACCAACGGATTTGTTGGGAACAAAAATCGCGTCGCTTCGTCTAACGCGAGAGGCAACGCGCTTGCGGACTTTCTTGCAGGACCTCCTATATTCGTTCCGGCAGCTGCGCCATAACCCGGCCTTCGCCCTCACCGCCGTCGTCTCCATCGCGCTCGGTATCGGCGCCACGACCGCGGTTTTTAGCGTGGTTTATGCCGTTGTAATGAATCCCTATCCCTATCGCGATGCCGGCCAGCTCGTCTATCTGAATGTGCGCGACAAAGCCGGCATCGATCGCGGCGCCGGCTTAAACGTGTTCCAGATCCGCCAAGTGCGCCGGCTGAGTTCCATCGAGAGCGTCGTGGCCATGAACGAGTGGAACTTGACGACTACCGACAGCGACCTTCCGGAGGACGTGATCGCCTGGTACCTGACGCCGAATGGAATGACGCACCTCGGGGTGCCGCCCCTGCTCGGGCGTGGTCTCATCGCGTCCGACGCGCCCGAAGGCCAGGACCCTCAACCCGTCGTGGTGCTCGGCTATAAGTTCTGGCAGAAACGCTACGCCGGCCGCCCGGACATCATCGGGCAAACGCTGCAGCTGGTTCACAAGCGATACGCCATTGTGGGCGTAATGCCGGCGCGCTTCACCTGGCAGGGCGCCGACCTGTACCTGCCTTTGAAGCTGGGCGATGTGCGCGACCAGTATTACTTCTGCTCGCTCCGCCTCAAGCCGGGGCTCACCCGCGAACGAGCTAATGCCGAACTTCAGCCCCTCATCGAGCAATTCGCCCGCGAGACGCCCAATCGCTTCCCTTCTTCGTTCCGCGTCCAGATTCAAGGCCTTAATGATTGGGTGAGGCGCAACCTGGGCGGTACCCTGGCCCTGCTGTTTGCAGCCGTGGCCCTGATGCTCCTCATCGGTTGCGGGAATGTATCGATTCTTCTGCTGGCCCGGGGAGCCGCGCGCCAGGCGGAACTCGCGGTTCGCACTGCCATTGGCGCCGGGCGCGTACGCATTGTCCGGCAATTGCTCACCGAAGCGCTGTCGTTATCGCTTTGCGGCGCTTTGATCGGCGTGCTGCTCGCCAGCCAGCTGATCCGCGCGATTGTGAAGTGGATGCCCGAGAATCTATTTCCGAGCGAAGCCGCCATCCACATCAATCTGCCGGTGCTGCTGTTCAGCGTCATTCTGGCGCTCGCCACCGGTGTCCTGTTCGGCCTGTGGCCGGCCTTTCATCTCTCGCGCCCCGATCTCGCCCAGGTGATGCAATCGGGCTCACGCCGCACCACGGGCGGCCCGCGCGGTAAGCGCACGCACTCCATCCTCGTCGCCGCGCAGGTGGCGCTCACGCTCCTGTTGCTGACCGGAGCGGGCGAAGCCATCGCGGCGTTCCGCCATTTAATGCGCACGGACCTGGGCTACGACCCGACTCATACGATGTCCATCGGCATCCCCGTCCACGACAACACGCACATGAAGTGGGAAGACCGGGCCCAGTATTTCGAGCAAATCCGCGCACGCGCGGCGCAACTGCCGGGGGTGGTGGGAGCAGCAATCTCCACCAACGCCACTCCGCCCTCCAATGGTTGGGATATCGCATTTGAGATTTTTGGGCGGAACGCCGCACCGGAACAGACCGCGCGCGCCAATTTCGTCAGTCCCGAATATTTCGCCGTGTTGCGCATTCCGCTCGCCGCCGGCCGCATGTGGACCGCCGCCGAAACCCTGCGCGGCGCGCGCCTGGCGTTGATTAACCAGACTATGGCCCGGCAGTATTGGCCGAATGTCGATCCCGTCGGCCGTCAGATCCGTTTGCCCCTTCTCAAGGCCATGCCGCCCTACAGCCCTGCCGCTCCCGGCAGCGACGACTGGCTGCAGATCATCGGTGTGGTCGCCGATGTCCGCGATGACGGCCTCCGCAAACCGGTCAAGCCGGGCATCTACGTGCCCTACGCGATTTCGATGCGCATGTTCACCCAGATTCTCATTCGCGCGCGCGGAGAACCTCTGGCGCTGCTGCGCCAGGTGCGCCGTGAAGTGAACGCCGTCGATTCGGACCAGCAGGTGATGGGTAATCCGCAAGATCTCGAGCAATGGATCACGAATCGGCCGGAGTGGGCGGGCGAGCGCCTCGCCACCATCCTGCTCTCCGGGTTCTCAATCTTGGCCCTGGCGCTCGCGGTTGCCGGCCTTTACAGCGTGGTTTCGCACGCCGTGGTGCGCCGTACGAACGAGTTTGGCATCCGCATCGCGCTGGGCGCGTGCTCGGCTGATGTGCTGCGCCTGGTCTTCCGTTCGACAGTGGCCAGCGTCGGCGGCGGGTTGGCCGCCGGCGTCCTGGCGAGTTTCGCCCTCGCGCGCGTGTTCGCCGCCTGGACTCAGGAGGCATCGCGCGATCCGCTGATCCTGATCGGCGTGATGCTGCTTCTCGCTGCCGCGGCCGCCGCCGCGTGCCTGATTCCCGCGCGCCGCGCATCGTCCATCGATCCCATGGCCGCGCTCCGTTACGAGTAACAGGACTCGGACCTTCGGCGTTGTGGCAGTATATCTAACGTGTACGAAATCCTCTCCGCCTTGTCGCCGGGCTCGATAGTCCTTGATCTCGGGAGTGGATCGGGGAGCTTCGATTCGAGCGCGCTGCCTTTGACTGTCGTCCGTGCCGACATCGACATGCAGCACAGCGTCAAGCGTAATCTTGTGAATTGCAGGGCCTCGCAACTTCCGTTCGCGCGCGGGTCCTTCAAAGCTCTGGTTTTGAATCACAGCCTGGAGCATTTTGACCATTTGATGGATTGCATCGGTGAAATGGCGCGCGTCCTTGCGGACGGCGGATTCCTCTATATCGCCGTTCCCGACGCTTCTACCTTCACCGATCGCGTCTATCGATGGCTTGGGCGTGGCGGCGGGCACGTCAACCTGTTCTCAAGCGTGCGAACGGTTCCGCATTTGGTCACGGCCCGAACAGGGCTGAAACATGCGGGAACCCGGACTCTTTGTACATCGCTTTCGTTTCTCAACCGAAAGAACATTACTTCCAGGGTGCCTCGAAAGCTCTTGCTGTTCTGCTATGGCAACGAGAGCTTCCTTCGGTTCCTGACGTTCGCGCTCAGAAAGATTGATCATCTGCTGGGTTGGCGCAGTAGCGTCTACGGATGGGCCTTTTACTTTGGCAACGTGCGCACTCCGGAAAACACTGCCTGGTCCAATGTTTGCGTGAGGTGCGGCTCGGGGCATCCATCTGCACTGCTGAAACAGTCGGGAACCGTGCGGAAGCGGCATCTCTTGCCACCCGTCTACCCGTGCCCGCAATGCAGGACTGAAAATTTCTTCACCGATGACGAGGACCTCCGACATCTGCGTGCGTGACCGGCGCGCCCCGGTATCCGTAGCGTCCGCCCTGATATACTCCCTTTTACGCGCCACCCAGGCGCGCCGGAGCGGACGCATGAAACTGTCTTGCCTCTTTCTCATCACGCCGTTGTTGGTTGTTGCCGCCGAAGATCCTTATGCCGCGCAGCTTTTTCAAAAACACTGTGCCACGTGCCACGACTCGGCCGCGGGCGCCGGCGGCCGTATCCCGCAATTGGCCACGCTGAAGACCATGACCCCCGGTGCCATTCAAAAAACGCTCGATAACGGCCTCATGAAAGCGCAGGCGTCCGCGCTGTCGGCCGACGAACGCATGAAACTCGCCAACTTCATCGGCACGGCGGTTACCGTCGAGCGCAAGCGCGAGGAAATCGCCAATCCGTGTCCCGCCGCCGGCTGGAGCGACGGCCCGTCCTGGTCCAGTTGGGGCGCCGGTCTGAACAACACCCGCTTCCAGTCTGCGAAAGATGCCGGCCTCCGCCCTGAGGATCTGCCCCGCCTGAAACTGAAGTGGGCCTTCGCCTTTCCCGAGACCTCTACCTTGCGCTCGCAGCCCGCGGTTTATCGCGGACGCGTTTTCGCGGGTGGCCAGGATGGGAGTCTCTACGCCCTCGACGCCGCCACCGGCTGTGTGCATTGGGCGACCACGGTTCAATCTCAAGTGCGCTCGGGCATCACGGTGGGCGAGATCCGCGGTAACCCCGCAGTCTTCTTCAGCGATTCCTCCGGTTCCGTCTACGCCCTCGACGCGGCCAGCGGAAAACAGCTGTGGAAGGCGCGTCCCGATGAACATCCGGCGGCGAGCATCACCGCCACGCCCGTGTTCCACCAGGGCCGACTCTATGTGGGCGTGGCTTCGCGCGAAGAAGCCTTATCGATAGCTCCGGGTTACGTATGCTGCACATTCCGCGGCAGCGAGTCGGCGCTCGACGCCAATACCGGCAAAGCCCTTTGGAAGACCTACATGATTACTGAGCCGGCTAAAGCGCGGCCGAAAACCAAGCTGGGCGCCGCCGCTTTCGGACCTTCCGGAGTTGGCGTCTGGACCGCTCCCGTGCTCGATCCCGATCGCGACACCATGTACGTGACGACCGGCGACAACTATTCCGATCCGCCGACGCCGCTGAGCGACGCCCTCGTCGCCATGCGCCTCTCCACCGGCGAGATCCTGTGGTCTAAGCAGTTCACCGCCAAAGATGCGTGGAACAGCTCCTGCCAACTGCCCGGAAAGGTAAACTGCCCCGATTCCGACGGCCCCGATTTCGATTTCGCGTCTTCGGCCATCCTGGTCTCGCTGCCCAACGGCAAGCGCGCGCTCCTGCTCGGCCAGAAATCCGCCGTCGTCTACGCGGTCGATCCCGATCGCAAAGGCCAGATC
Organism: Bryobacteraceae bacterium; assembly: GCA_035295805.1. GTDB lineage: Bacteria > Acidobacteriota > Terriglobia > Bryobacterales > Bryobacteraceae > PSRJ01. The sequence goes on from DATGII010000143.1 coordinate 54,987, forward strand.
CTGTGGCAATCGCGTATCGGCGAAGGCGGCACCGTCGGCGGCATCGAGTGGGGCTCGGCAACGGACGGCCGTAACGTCTACGCGGCGCTCTCCGACATTCGTTTCGATCTGCAACTCAAGCCGAACAGCAACGACCGCACCTACGGCCTGAATCCGAACAAAGGTGGAGGCCTTTTCGCCTTCCGCATCGACAACGGCGAGCGCATCTGGCAGACGCCGCCTCCCGGCTGCGGCCAGCGCCGGCCCTGCAGCCCCGCGCAATCGGCCGCCGTTACCGCGATTCCCGGCGTGGTCTGGTCCGGCGCCGAAGACGGCCACCTGCGCGGCTACTCCACTACCAATGGAAAAATCATCTGGGACTACGACACCGCGCACGAATACCAGACCGTCAATGGTCTGCCGGGCCGCGGCGGCGCCCTTGATGTTGCCGGGCCCGTGGTGGCCGGCGGCATGCTGTTCACAGTCTCCGGATATCCCGCGCGCGGCGGCATGCCGGGAAACGTTTTGCTCGCCTTTGGGCTCGATTCCGGGGCCCGGCCATGAGGCAACTGCCGTTGTTCTGCATCGCTTTGTGTGCCGCGCTCTATCTCTCCGCGCAGCAGAACCAGCCCGCGGGCGAAAGCGCCAACTTCACCGGCACGGTGCGCCGGCTTGAATCCGACATCCATGTGCGCGCCGCGCGCATTCATTTCGAGCCTGCCGCTCGGACGAAGTGGCACGTCCACGAGCGCGGCCAGGTTCTTCTCTGCGAGGAAGGCCTCGCGCGCACTCAGGTGAAGGGTCATCCGGTGCAGGTGTTGCATCCTGGAGAGACGGCGTACGTCCCCGGCGGGGTTCCCCACTGGCATGGGGCGGCACCCGGCCAAGGCACGACGCTGTTCTCCGTCGACGTCAGCGCCGGCCAAACCAAGTGGCTGGGCGCCGTCTCCGACGCCGAGTACAATCCGGCCGCCGGACGTTAGGCGCGTTTCGCGGAAGCGAGCCCTCTCGACAGTACACAGTCCGAAAGATAGCCCGGCAATCCAAGAACTGTTGTATTTCGTGGCGCGTCGCCGTGAATTAACGTAGGCCGTTAAGCGTGGCTGGAAGCTCCGGCGCGGAGCCAAGTGTTTTTAATGGTGCCTCAAAAAAAGCCGAAGACTGCGATCTGTGCGGAGCAACAAAGGCTCTCCCGCGCCTTCCTCGACGCGGTTCAGCAGGTTACAGAGCTGCAGAGCCGGAATGTCGACGCTCTGACGACCGCCGGCGCCGGCATGGAGCGCTTTGAGTTGGCAATCCGGCAGGCGCGCAAACGCCGCGACGAAGCCAAGCGCGCCTACGCACGGCACCTGCGGGAACATGGCTGTTTCAACCAGCTGACCGGAAGCTAGGCACACCGCCTGATAAAATCTAGGTTTGCCGGATTACCTCGTAACGGTGGTGATTCCCACGCTCCATGCGGATACGCGGCTGAAGGAGTGTATCGAATCGCTCAAAAAGCAGACCCGGCGCGATTTCGAAGTGATGATCGTGGACAACAGCGGGCAAGGCCTGGTGCGGCGTAATAGGCTGGCCGATGGGGCATGCATAATTGAAAACAAAATAAATACCGGCTTCGGCGCCGCGATCAACCAGGG
>DATGII010000144.1:0-2490 GCA_035295805.1 Bryobacteraceae bacterium
AAAGATTTCCGGGTCTATCGCCGCGGCCGCCGCGATACCATCCCCCTCCTGCATCCTCCCCGGCCATAGCCTTCCCCATTCCGTGTCAGAATAGAAGTATCCGACCGCAGTTCCGGATGGCCGGCGCGCCCGATGGGTTGCGCACCTTCACTTGCGAACGATTCGCACGGCCAGTTAAAATCAACGGGCTTGCACATATCCAGGAGGAGTCATGGCAGTTGAGCAGAAGGTGAAGCAGATCATTGTCGAGCAGCTCGGTGTCGATGAAAGCCAGGTCGACAACAACGCCTCGTTTGTCGACGACCTCGGAGCCGATTCGCTGGACATCGTGGAACTGGTCATGGCCTTCGAAGAGGCGTTCGAGCTGGAGATTCCTGACGAGGATGCCGAGAAGATCACCACGGTCAAGGACGCTATTGATTACATAGAAAGCAAGACCGCGAAGAAGTAGGCGTCATTCCTACCCGGGGGAAATAGTATTGTCGCGAAGAGTGGTAGTCACCGGCGTCGGTCTCCTGACGTCGTTAGGGATTGGAACCGAGACGTCCTGGGAGGCGATCCGTTCGGGCAAATCGGGGATTGGTCCCATTTCTCAATTTGATGCCTCCGCCTTTTCCTGCCGGATTGCCGGCGAGGTCAAGGATTTCGACCCCGCGCGCTATATCGAGAAAAAAGAAATTAAAAAGATGGGGCGGTTTATTCAGTTCGCCATCGCGGCGGCGGAGTGCGCCCTGAGCAGTTCCGGATACAAAGTAACTCCCGAGAACGCCGAACAGGCGGGCGTATATATCGGCAGCGGCATCGGCGGTTTCGAAGTCATCGAGCGCGAACATCAGACACTGCTCGAACATGGTCCGCGCCGGATTTCGCCCTTTTTTATTCCGGCAACCATCATCAACCTGGCGTCCGGCTACGTTTCCATTCGAACCGGGGCCAAGGGGCCGAATTCGGCGACGGCGACGGCCTGCACCACCAGCGCTCATTCGATCGGCGATTCGTTCCGCATCATCCAGCGCGGCGAGGCCGACATGATGATCTGCGGCGGCACCGAAGCCTGTATTACTCCCATGGGAATCGGCGGGTTTGCGGCCATGCGGGCCCTGTCCACCCGTAACGACGAGCCGCAGCGCGCCTCGCGTCCGTGGGATCGCGATCGGGACGGGTTCGTGGTTGGGGAAGGTGCGGGGATGCTGATCCTGGAGGAACTCGAATCGGCCCGCGGCCGTAACGCCCGTATCCTGGCGGAAATTGTCGGCTACGGCATGAGCGCCGACGCGTTTCACGTGACCGCCCCGCCCGACAATGGAGACGGCGCCTACCGCGTCATGCGCAATGCCTTGCGCGATGCCAGGCTTGAGCCCCAGCAGATCCACTACATCAACGCGCACGGGACTTCTACGGAAGTAGGCGACCGGATCGAAACCGTCGCTATCAAACGCACCTTCGGCGCGCATGCTTATAAACTGGCGGTTAGCTCGACCAAATCCATGACGGGCCACCTGCTGGGCGGCGCCGGCGGATTGGAGGCCGGCATCACGGTGCTGGCGCTTCGTGATCAGATTGCGCCGCCTACCATGAATCTCGACAATCCGGATGAATCGTGCGACCTCGATTACATTCCGCACAAGGCCCGGCCCATGAAGATCGAGTATGCGCTGTCCAACAGCTTCGGCTTCGGCGGAACCAACGGCTGCCTGATTTTTAAACGCTATCAAGAATAATGAAGATCGTTGTTGCTATCAAACAGGTCCCGGCGCGCGATTCCCAGTTGCGGATCGCGCCGGCGGGCAAGTGGATCGAAGAAGCCGATCTGACGCACGAGATCAATGAGCCCGATGCCTACGCCCTGGAAGAGGGTCTGCAACTAAAAGAAAAGCATGGCGGCGAAGTGGTGGTGCTTTGCGCGGGGCCGGCGGCTGCGGCGCAGACCATCCGCGAAGCGCTCGCCAAAGGCGCCGATCGCGCCATTCACATCGAAACTGCCGAAGCGGCCGATTTTGATCCGCTGGCAACGGCCCGCCTCCTGGCGGCCGGCCTCAAAACAGAAGCACCGGACCTGATCCTCACCGGTTTGCAATCCGACGACCTCGGTTATGGGCAAACGGGCGTGATTCTCGCCGAGCTGCTCGCCCTGCCGCATGCGACCATCATCATGCAGGTGGAAAAGCAGGATGGCCTGATCCGGGTCAAGCGTGAGCTCGAAGACGGCTGGTTCCAGCACGTCGAGATGCCCCTGCCGGCGCTGCTGACCATTCAATCCGGAATCAACAAATTGCGCTACGCCACCCTCATGGGCATCAAGAAGGCCAAGACCAAGGAAGTCAAGCGCCTGACTCCCGCCGATCTCGGCGCGACGGCTGCAAAACCTGCCGTAATCCTTGATCGCGTCTACGTCCCCGAGCGCACCAAGCGAACGCTGCTCTTCGAGGGCAGCCCCAAGGAAGCGGCGGCGCAATTGATCGAAAAATTGAAATTCGAGGCCAGGGTCAT
>DATGII010000145.1:0-8626 GCA_035295805.1 Bryobacteraceae bacterium
CCCAATCAATACCTGTCGTTGGACTATGGCCGGCAGGATCTGGCGATTTTTTCGGTGAACCAGGGACAGATCGGTTTCGAGCAGGCTCCGGTCACCAAAGGCGAACCTCTGAAGCTGCAGCTGGACGCGTTTCTGGATTGCGTCGAAACACGCGAAATGCCGAAGATTTCCGGGGCGGCGGCGCGCGACAGTCTGTCAGTCGCACTGGCCATTCTTGATAAGATTGAAGTGCACTCGGGAGTGGTTGCGCAGACACTGAAGACTGGATGGAAAAAGTCGCCCCATCCGACGACCTAGAACTCCACCTTCTGACTGAATGGGGCACTTTGATCGACCCCACCAGAAGGCGCAAGGCGGCGGTGTGGTCGGTCGCAGTGCATGCCGCGCTGATCCTGGTTCTGGCGTCGATTCCGGCGGATATCGTGCCGCCGGAGCGGGTCGCGAAAACGGAACGTGTCACCCCGCTGATCGAACCGCCGGCAGAGCTCACGCAGCGGGCGCCGAACACGCGAAAGATCAACAAGGAATTTAACGCGGAGGAGTCGCAGCCGCGGCCGAGGATTCAGATTCCGAGCGGCGCGCCGTCGACGACGCGGCCGCGAGCACCGAGGCCGGCGCCGATTCCAACGCCACCAGCTCCAAAACCATCCGCGCTGCCGGAACCGCCTAAGCTGGAAGCGGGGTTGACGCAGCCGGTGGTGCCGCCGATCGCGCAGCCGCAGATCCAGCCGGTGGAGCAGCCGAAGCTGCCGCTGGAGAATCCGGCGCCGCCGCCGCAGCCCGTGCCGCCAGGGCAGGGGAGAGTGCCGATTCCGAACCCGTCGGTTTCGAATGCGATTCGTCAATCGGCGCGCGGGTCTTCGGGAGGCGGCCAGACCGTGGGCGACCTCGATTTAAGCGGCCCGGGCGGCATCGGGGAAGCCGTCAATCAGCCGCCGACACCGGGCGTGCAAGCGAGCCAACTGGAACTGCTGAGCGATCCGCAGGGCGTAGACTTCCGGCCGTACCTGATTCAGGTGCTGCAAGCGGTGCGGCGGAACTGGCTGGCGGTGCTGCCGGAGAGCGCACGGCTGGGCCGGCAGGGGCGGGTGAGCATCGTGTTTTCGATCAGCAAAGATGGCAACGTGCCCAAGCTGGTCATCAGCGCGGGTTCGGGAACGGACGCGCTGGATCGGGCGGCGGTGGCGGGGATCAGCGCATCGCAGGTGTTTCCGCCGTTTCCCACCGGGTTCAAAGGCGACCGGGTCGTGCTGCAGTTTAATTTCGCCTACAATATGCCACGGCGGTAGGAGACGGATGATTCCGCGGTTACGGTACGCGATGGCGGCTTACGGGATTCTGGCGATGCTGGCGGTGTTGACGCTGGACGGAAAGCTGCGCATCTTTATCGTATTGCTGATGGCGGTGCTGGCGTTCAAGTCGTGGATTGCGCAGAAAGCGCGCGATAACAGCGACTGATGATCGGCGGCATTACTCTTCGTAGACGCGGTCGACGAATGTGGGGACCAGGTTCAGGTTTCCCCAGCCGGCGTATTTCGCGGTGAATTCGGTGGTCAGGCGCTTGCCGGCTTCGGGCGCCGACACGCCCTCGCGTTTGAGGGCGAGGGCGCGGGTCCGCAGATCGTCGATGAAAGCGCGCTCTTTTTGAACCAGGGAGCCATCGCCGAGTCCGCCGTGATCCGGGAGGACATGGCGGGGCTGCAAGGGTGCGATCTGATCAAGGACCGCGAGCCAACTTTTGGGACTCCCTTCGCCAGGGTTCACGCGCGGCACCAGCTTGTCCTGCACGACGTCGCCGGGGACGAGGGTGCTGTCGGGTTCGACGAAGATCACTTCATCGCCCTTGGTGTGGGCCTGGCCGAACCAGAGTAGACGGGCGGTAACGCCGCCGAGATCGAGCTTCAGTTCGCGGTCGAAGACGATATCGGGGGGGCGGAGCTTGACGCCGGCGAGCAGTTCATGGTTCTGCGGGGACATGGCGCTGAAGCGGCTGATCATATCGGCGGCGCTCGTTTCCACTTCCCGCTGCTGCGCGGCGGGGCGGATAAGGATGGTATCGGCCGGGAAGCCGGCCTCACCGGCCGCATGCTCGGGATGAAAATGCGTGGTCGTGAGGAAGAGCTTCTGATTCGAAGCGAGCTTTTTGGCGACGCGAACGATAGTGGCTCCATTACGCGGCCCGAGCCCGGTGTCAATGACGAGGGTGGCGCGGCTGCCAACTACAATGCCAATATTGGGGAACCCCACAATCGCGTAGACGTGATCCGAGACCCGACTGGAGTTTTCCTCCACGAGCGGCATGTTTTGGGCAGCGGCGAGAGTAACGAGCAACGAGCCGGAAACGAACAGAGTGCAAATGCGAAGCATACGAGCTAATTAGTCTATCGAATCGCGGGTGCGCGCCGTTTGCCCCGTCCGGGCGGGGTAAGCCCCGATAACCAAAGTAACCGCTTTGTGTAGCGAATGGGTGGCTTCCCTGCTACGCCCAACGTGCACTTTTGCGAAAGTACGGTTCCCCCTACACTGTAGCGGAGATACTCATTTCCGAAAAGGAGCCGAGCGCAGTGAAACGAATCTTAAGGAATGCAGGGTTGTTCGCGCTGATAATGGTTGTAACGGCGGCCCGGCCGGCACAGGCAAACGTTTCGGGTGCCATCTTTACCACGATTGCCAACGGGACCATTGTCAATGCCAACACGCAATACACATCCAAATGCGACGTCTATCTGGACGGCGGTCCAGGCGTAAATGCGCCCGCTAAAGCCGCGGGGCTCCCGGCCGGCGATTATTTCTTTCAAGTCACCGATCCGAGCGGGCAGACGCTGCTCAGCACGGACCCGGTTAGCAACCGGCGGTTCACTGTATCGAGCGCCGGCGTGATTACGGCTTATACGGGCACGGGCGGGCCGGTCCATGCGATCGGCGTCGATCAGGTTCACCCGGAGTTGGGCGCGATTACTATCGCCGTTGCCAACACCAGCTGCCCTACGGACTACCTCGACACTCCGAACAACGGCGGTGTGTACAAAGTCTGGGTGACGCCGGTGACCAGTTTCGTCGGTGACCCGACCCAGGTCGATAACAGCTGCGGCAGTGGATGCTATCACGGATTCGCAGCATCGTCTTCCAAGACCGACAACTTTAAAGTCAATCCGAATACGGCGACTTTCTGCCTGACGGTTACCAAACAACTCGTCGATTCTTCCAATGCGTTTCTCCTGGCGGGAGCGAATTGGGAGATGACGCTGAATTATCCAAACACGACGAGCAACAATTTCTTCACCGACGCGAACGGAAACCTGTCCATCTGCAGCCTGGCGGCTGGTAGCTACACGATTTCGGAAGCCCTGAACGGTTATATCAACGTCGGACTGATCGTCAATGGGACGTCGCTGCCCGCTCAGCCGACCTATTCATTTACCTGGGCCGCCGGCCAGCCCGCACCCTCGGTGGTGTTCCAGAACACGTTAGGGATCAACTAGACCAGTCTCATAGAGAACCACAAGAGCCGGGGGCCCTATCGGGGCCACCGGCTCATTTTTTTGAAGTGGTGCGCCCGCATTTGAAACGTCGCGTTCCAGATCGGAACGCGTTTCACTCCGAAACAGATCCTTCCGCAGAAATTAAGGTACTTAGATCCTAAATTAAGTGGTCCGCTACTTGCACCCCTAAGGTCGCCGGGCATTCCGCCCGGCACCAAGGAAAAGGACGGAACGTGATGCGGGTGCAAGGTGTGTCTCTACGAAGGCGGAAGATTTCCCAAGAGGTTCGCGACCGAATCGTACTCGAGCATCTGCCGCTGGTGAAGGCGATCGCGGTTCGCGTGCACGAAAACCTGCCGGTCCACGTGGATGTGGACGATTTGATTCATGCGGGCGTGCTGGGCCTGTTCGACGCGGTGGAAAAATACGACGCGACGAAGAACGTGATGTTTCGGAGCTACGCGAAGCATCGGATCAAGGGAGCGATTCTGGACAGCCTGCGCCAGATGGATTGGGCTTCACGGGACATGAGGAAGCGGCAGAAACAGATGGAGTCCGCGACGCGGGAGTTGGGCATGAAGTTGGGACGGATGCCGTCGGAAAGCGAAGTGGCGCAGCATTTGGGGATCGAGGTCGGGCGGTGGCAGCGGATGCTGAGCGAACTGCGCACAGTCGGCCTGATCTCAGCCAGCCCGCGATCGGAGGAAGAACGGGACCGCACGGAAGAATTCGCCGCGACGCCGGATTCGCAACCGGACCGCATGTGCGCCCGCCGGCAATTACAGGTGACCTTGGCGCGCGCCATGAAGACGCTGCCGGAACGGTATCAGCGAGTCGTATTTCTGTATTACACCAATGAGATGACGATGAAGGAAATCGGGGAACTGCTCGGGGTGAACGAGAGCCGCGTTTCGCAGATACACAAAACGGCTCTCAAGCGGATGGCGACGGCGCTGGAATCCGAAGGTATTTCCTCGGCGCAGGCGTTCTAGGGTCCAATTCAGGGTCCATACAGGCGGAGTTGCCCGGAGAAGTGGCAAACTCGGCGAACGCAGCCGGTTATAATCGCGGGTTGACATCGAAAACTGCATTTCTTTTTCCCGGCCAGGGGTCGCAATTCGCGGGCATGGGCAAGGCGCTGGCGGAGGGCTTTCCGGAGGCGCGGCGCGTGTTCGAGGAGGCGGATGATGTGCTCGGGTTTGCGCTCTCGCGGCTGTGCTTCGAGGGGCCCGCGGAGGAACTGAAACTCACCGAGAATACGCAGCCCGCGCTGCTGACGGTTTCGGTGGCGGCGTGGGCCGTGCTGCTCGAGCGGGAGTGGCAGCCGGATTTCGTGGCCGGGCACAGTCTCGGAGAATATTCGGCTCTGGTGGCGGCGGGGAGTTTGCCTTTGGCCGATGCGGTGAAGCTGGTGCGGAAGCGCGGGCGGTACATGCAAGAGGCGGTGCCCGAAGGAGTGGGCGCGATGGCGGCGCTGTTGAAACTCCCGGCCGAGGCGCTGGATTCGGTGCTGGAGCAAGCCGCGCAGGGCGAGGTGGTGACGGCGGCGAATCTCAATTCGGCCGACCAGGTGGTGGTCGCGGGGCACACCGCCGCCGTGAAGCGGGCGATTGAACTGGCCAAGGCGGCGGGGGCGCGGCGCGCGGTGCTGCTGCCGGTGAGCGCGCCGTTTCATTGTCCGCTGCTGAAGCCGGCGCAGGAGCGGCTGCGGGTGGATCTGGACGCGACGGTATTCCGCGATCTGACCTGCCCGCTGGTGAATAACTGGCAGGCACGACCCGTGCGGCTGGGGGCGGAGGCGCGAGAGGGGCTTTACCAGCAGGTGCCGAATCCGGTGCGGTGGGCGGAATCGATGGCGTACCTCGCGGGTCAGGGAGTCACCCGAGCGGTGGAGGTGGGGGCGGGGAGCGTGCTGACCGGATTGCTGCGCGGGGTGGAGCCGCCGATCGAAGGCTTTAAGTTTGGCGAACCCGGGGATTTGCAGAAGTTGGGCGGCTAGACGCGCCTGACGCCGACTTTGGCTTCGCTGAACAAGACTTCAACCAGGCCGAAGTGCTCATTGTAATAATCGCTGGAATATTGGCTCATGCGTTGGGCCGAGACGACGACTTCAACGATGCCGGCCTGGACAATAGCCCGCGCGCAGTCCATGCAGGGCATGATCTCGACGAAGATGGTGCAGCCTTCGGTGGCGGTGCCCGCGCGGGCGGCGTTGCAAATCGCATTGCGCTCGGCATGCTCGATCCAGAGATATTTCGCGGGGCGGACCAGGCGTTCCGGGACGTCGTCGCGGATGCCGCGGGGGAAGGAGTTGTAGCCGGTGGAGCGGATTTCGTGGTTGGGGCCGATGATGACGGCGCCAATTTGCGTGTTGGGGTCTTTACTGCGGCCGGCGACGACTTTGCAGATATCGAGATAGTACTGATCCCAACTCGGAATTGCGCGCATAGGGTTTCCATCAAATGTAACAAACAGACCCGGCCTCCGCCTTCCGGACAGTTGCATTTCTTGCGCGGTTCAGGCAAGCTGATAGGTTTTCCTGATTTGTTCATGCTGGAACGGGTTCTCTACCACGATCACTGCTTCGACGGCGCGGCGTCGGCCGCGTTTTTCAGCCGGTTTGTCGCGGGGGCGGTCCATCCGCAAGCGGAATTCCGGTACACAGGCATGGCTCACAAAGCTTCACAGACCTTCGATCCGGAGCTATTCGATGGGGACGAAAACGCGATTGTGGATTTCAAGTATTCGAGTAATCCGCGGCTGACGTGGTGGTTCGATCATCACCAGAGCGCGTTTCTGAGCCGGGCGGATGCCGAACACTACCGAAGCGACAAGAGCGGGCGCAAGCTTTACGATCCGAGTTACAAATCATGCGCGTCTTTCATTCACGACGTGGCGCGGGACCGGTTCGGGTTCCGCGCGCCGGAGCTCGAGGACCTGGTGAAGTGGAGCGTGATCATCGACGGGGCGCAGTACAGGAGCGCGCAATCGGCGCTGGAGCTCGGCGCGCCCGCAATGAAGCTGACTCTGGTCATCGAGGCGGCGCACGGGTCGGATATCGTGCAGAAGGTGATCGGGTGGATGCAGCGGCGGCCGCTGGCGGAAATCATCGCGGAGCCGGAGATCCAGGCGCTGTACCAGCCGCTGTACCAGCGGCACCTGCAGAATATCGAGATTATCAAAGGACGGGCGCGGCAGGAAAACGGAGTGGTATTCTTCGATCTCACCGGCTACGACGTGGAGGGATACAACAAGTTCATTCCGTATCACCTGTTTCCGACTTCGGTGTATACGGTCTCGGTGAGCCCGTCGACTTTCCGGACGAAGATTTCGGTGGGGTCGAATCCGTGGGCGCCGGAAGAGCCCAAGCACAACCTGGCTACCATTTGCGAGCGGTACGGGGGCGGCGGGCACGCGCGCGTGGGCGCGATCAGTTTTCCGCCGGGGGAATTGGAAAAAGCGCGGAACGTCGCGGCGGCGATTGTGGAGGAGTTGAAGACATAACGGCGGGCGGATGGCAGGCAACAAAAGAGGATGGCCTGTTCCACTAGTAGCCGTTGTCGCGAAGTTTCTCGATGGTCAGCCCCGGTTTCAGATCCAGTTTGCGTAAAAGCTTTTCAACGTGTTTGGCGAGGATGTCGCACTCGAGGTTTACGCGGGCGCCGGGGCGGTAGGCGCCCAACGTAGTGTGACGATAGGTGTGCGGGATGATGGTCACGGAGAGCACGTCCGCTTCGAGCGCGGCGATGGTCAAGCTGATGCCGTCGATGGCTACGGAGCCTTTATAGACAAGGAACGGGTCAAGCTCGGCGGGGATGCGGACGCGCAGCCACCAGTTTTCGTCGCCAAGGGCATCGAGAGACAGCAACTCGCCGGTGCCGTCGACATGGCCTTGCACGATGTGGCCGCTGAGGCGTCCGGTGGGTGCGAGCGGGCGCTCCAGATTTACGCGCGAACCGGCGCGGAGGTCGCCGAGATTGCTGCGGCGCAGAGTTTCGGGGGCGAGATCGGCGGAGAAGCTGTCGGGGCGGAGGTCGACGGCAGTGAGGCATACGCCGTTGACGGCGATGCTGGCGCCTTCGGTGAGATCGTGGCGGACGGTCGAGCAGCGGACGGTCAGGCGCCCGGTGTGAATCGAGGCGACCGCGCCCAGCTCTTCAATGATCCCCGTGAACATCGAGGTATCCTTCCACGGCAAATTCATCGGGTGGGATGTGATGCACGGTAATATTGTGCACGCGAATGGCGTCGGAACGGCGGCGGCGGCCGATACCGCCGGCCAGGGGGAGCGCTTCGAGGCCGCCCAGAATTTTCGGGCCGTAGTAGAAGAAAACGCGATCGACGAGGCCGTTTTCGAGCGCGCTCCAATTGATCTTGCTGCCGGCTTCGATCATCAGCGAAAGATACTGTTCCCCGGCGAGCCAGTGGATGAGGCTACGGAGGTCGGCACGGCCGCCGGGGCCATCGAAAACCAACACCTTAATGCCGCGGCCTTCGATGATTTTGCGGCGCTCGGGGGACGAAGCGGAAGTGGTGACAATGACGACGTCACCGGCCGAGCTACGCGCCATCTTCGAATCGAGGGGAAGACGCAGTTGCGAATCCATGACGATGCGGAGGAGCGGCCGGCAGCGGGGGAGGCCGCTGCGGTCGGTGAGGAGGCAATCGTCGGCGAGGACAGTGCCAATGCCGGTGAGGATGGCGTCCTGATCGTGACGGAGCTGCTGGACGTGGGCGCGGGCGCGCTCGCTGGTGATCCAGCCGCGGTTGTCGTCGGGTGCGGAGATTTTGCCGTCGAGGGTGATGGCGGTCTTGAGCGTCACCAGCGGACGGCCGGTGCGCATGAAATGAAAGAATGATTCGTTCAGCTTTTCGGCTTCGGGGGTGAACTCGGGCGCGAGCTGGACGTCAATGCCGGCTTCGCGCAGCTTCTTGAAACCATCGCCGCGGACCAGCGGATTTGGGTCTTCCGCGGCGGCGACGACGCGAGCGATGCCGGCTTGAATGACTGCATCGGCGCAAGGCGGCGTGCGGCCCTGGTGGGAACACGGTTCCAGATTGAGATACAGCGTGGCGCCGCGCGCGGTCTCGCCGGCCTGCGCCAGCGCGAGAATTTCGGCATGGTCGCGGCCGGCATAGGTGTG
>DATGII010000146.1:0-59073 GCA_035295805.1 Bryobacteraceae bacterium
CAAGTGCCGAACAGCTATCTCACCAAACCCGGGATCCTGCGGATGGCGGTCAGCACTCCCGCACCGGGCGGCGGGACATCCACCGAAGCCCAACTGGAGATTTACGGTCCCGAGCCGCGGATTCTGGCGCTGGGCAACGCAGCCAGCTATCAGGGAGGCTCCGTGTCTCCCGGTGAACTCATCACCATCTTCGGGACCGGTTTGGGACCGGCGGCATTGTGCCCTTACGATCCGACGTTTCCGGGGGGCGTTTTGCCGTCCAGCCTCCCCATCGGCGCCGCCAACCAGACGCAGGTGCTCTTTACCGTCTCGAGCGGGGGCGTTGCTCACACCTATCCGGCCGCCCTCGTCTACACGATGGACGGGCAAGTAGGAGCCATGGTTCCCTTTGAAGTCACCGGACCGACCTACACCACCGTGTCGATCGTGGTGACCTATGGACCGGTTGCCGCGCCGCTGGCTTCGCTGCCCTGGGTGGTCAATGTGGTGGACGCCGTACCCGGCATCTTCTCGGCGGACGGATCCGGGCGCGGCCAGGGAGCGATTCTGAATGCAGTGCTGGATGCGAGCGGCACCGCGGTCGACTACACCGTCAACTCGGCGTCAACGCCGGCTTCGCTGAAAGGCGGGGCGTCGGTGGTTGTGCTGTACGCCACCGGCTTCGGGGTCACGAATCCCAACCCGGCGAGCAATTCCTGGACGCCGGTGCCGACCCCCTATAACTCGGTGCTGGTGCCGACGGTGACGATCGATGGCAAGGCGCCCCAGAACGTGTCGACGGCGGTTCCGGCCTATGGATTCCCGGGCGTGCTGCAGCTCAATGTCACGCTCCCCGCAGACGCGGAGGCGGGTAAATCCGTCCCGGTCACCGTCGATTTCGGCAACTTCCTGGGACAAACAGGGATAACAGTCGCGCTCAAATGAGCGCCCCGCGGCGGCAGCTTGCCGCTATCGGGATCGCGCCGCCATCTTCTTTTCGAGAGCCTGCATGAGGCGGGACTCCACCTCTTGCGGAATCGGCACCGCATCCATGCCCTTATAAATCTGGATGGTCTTCTTGGTGGTATCCGCAATCACCCAGCAGTTGGGGCACTCGGAGATATGCCGTTCCAATTTCGCTCTCAGCTCGGCGTCGATGCGCTCGTCCAGGTACTCGCTCAGTTCCGCTAAAAAATCTCTACAGGTAAGCAAAGGTGTCGTCTCCCTTGCGTTTGAAGTAGCGGGTCAGCTTCTCGCGCAGCTGTAAACGGGCCCGCAATAGCCTGCTCTTCACGGCAGGCACGGAAATGCCCAGCGCCTCGGCAGTCTCTTCGGTTGAAAGGTCTTCCACGTCGCGAAGCACAAACACCGAACGGTATGCCGGGGCGAGGCTGTCCACCGACGAACTCAGAATTTCGCCGAGCTCCTCGCGCGAGAATCGCTGCTCGGGATCTTCATCCCAGGCCGCGATTTCGCGTGTCACCGTGTCCTCGCCGGTATCGATGTCTTCATCGAGCGAAACCGATTTGTCGGCTTTGCGGCGGCGCAATTTCATCAGTGCCTGGTTGACCGCGATGCGAACAATCCAGGTGTAAAACTTCGAGTTTCCCTGAAATTGATCCAGGTGCTCGTAGGCCTTTAGAAACGCCTCTTGCAAAACGTCTTCGGCATCTTCGCGATTTTGCGTAATGTGCAGCGCCAGGCGGAAGATTTTAGCTTCGTACCGTTTGACGAGTTCGGCGAACGCGCGATTGTCGCCTTCCCGCGCCTGAGTGACCAGAGAAGCTTCGTCGAAGCCCGCTTGGCTGGAGACTGCCATAAGTACTTCTTCATCATAGCGCATGGGTTTCATTCGCAAGACAGGGCAGCCGAGGCCCGTGTTACGCTGAAATTTCCTATGAGTCAGCTGGAGATCACTCTGCCCGACGGCAGCAAACAGTCGGTGGCGCCCGGAACCCGGCCGATCGACATCGCGCAGTCGATCAGTCCCCGGCTGGCCGATGCGGCCATCGCTGCGAAGGTCAACGGCGAGCTGTATGATCTCACACGCCCGCTGGAATCGAGTGCTACGCTGCAAATCCTGACCAATAAGGATCCCGAGGCGCTGGAGGTTTATCGGCACTCCACGGCGCATCTGCTGGCCGCCGCCGTGCTGGAGCTGTATCCCGAAACCAAGCTCGGCATCGGGCCTCCGATCGATACCGGCTTCTACTACGATTTCGACCGCGCTACGCCCTTCACTCCCGAAGACCTGGAGAAAATCGAAAAGCGCATGTGGGAGATCCAGAAGCGCAATCTCCCCTACGACCGCATCTATACCAGGAAGGACGAAGGTTTAAAGAAATATTCCGATGCCTGGATGAAATGCGAACTGATCCAGGATCGCGCCGGTGAGATCTTTACCGAATATACCCTGGGTCCGCACTTCATCGACTTCTGCCGCGGCCCGCACGTGCCGAACACCTCCAAGATCAAGGCGTTCAAACTGCTTTCGATTGCCGGCGCGTATTGGAAAGGGGACGAGCACAACAAGCAGCTGCAGCGGATCTACGGCACCGCCTTCTTCAGCCAGAAGGAGCTCGAAGAGTACCTGAACCGGATCGAGGAAGCGAAGAAGCGCGATCACCGCAAGCTCGGCAAAGAATTGGATCTGTTCAGTGTCCAGGAACTGGCCGGGCCGGGGCTCATCTTCTTCCATCCGAAAGGCGGGATCATCCGCAAACAGTTGGAAGACTGGATGCGCGATCAATATCTGAAGCGCGGCTACTCGCTGGTCTACACGCCGCACGTGGCGCGCTTCGATCTGTGGAAGACCTCGGGGCACGCGAATTTCTACGCGAGCAACATGTTCACGCGGATGGAGCTGGATGACGCCGAATACCAGCTCAAGCCGATGAACTGTCCCTTCCACATCCTGATTTACAAGGCCGGGCAGCGGAGCTATCGCGATCTGCCGGTGCGCCTCGGCGAACTCGGAACCGTGTACCGGTACGAGCGATCCGGCGTGCTCAACGGATTGTTTCGCGTGCGCGGATTCACGCAGGATGACGCCCATATTTTCTGCACTCCGGAGCAGATCGAAAACGAAGTAGTGGACTGCCTCCAGTTTGCCGTCGACACGCTTCACACCTATGGATTCGATAAGTACGAAGCCGAGCTCTCCACCTGGGACGGGGGAGCGAGCGGAAAATACGACGGCACGCCCGACCAGTGGAAGCTGGCGGAGAACGCGCTCCAGCGAGCGGTCGATCGTTTGCAGATCAAGGTGAAGCGCATACCGGATGAAGCCGCGTTCTACGGGCCGAAAATCGACGTCAAGCTGGTGGACGCCATCGGGCGGCCGTGGCAGCTTTCTACCGTGCAGTTTGATTTCACTTTGCCGCGGCGCTTCGAGCTGGAGTATATCGGAGAAGACGGCAAAGCGCACACGCCCCTGATGGTGCATCGGGCGCTTTACGGTTCGATCGAGCGATTTTTCGGCATCCTGGTGGAACACTACGCCGGCGTATTTCCCGTTTGGCTGGCCCCGGTACAGGCCGCGGTCCTGCCGATCACCGATCGCCAGGTCGACTACGCGCGCCAAGTCCGCAAGCAGCTCGAAGACGCCGGAATCCGGGCGACAGTGGACGATCGCAGCGAAAAGGTGAATTTCAAAATCCGCGAAGCCCAGCTGCAGAAGGTTCCGTACATGTTGGTGGTTGGCGACCGCGAGCAGCAGAACGGGCAAGTGGCGGTGCGCCATCGCAAACATGGCGACCAAGGCGCCCAGGCGCTCGTGGATTTCATCGCCGGAATCCGGAAGCTGATCGATTCCAAAGCGGTTTCCGAATAATCCGGGCGCAGGCTCACGGCCCGCGCGCGCCCATTGATGACAGCAATCGAAGTCACCGACGATCTCAGCCGGCTGGATGCCGCGCTGGAAGCCGCTCCCAATGCTCCGGCCGTGTTTGTCCTGTGGCCGAAGGAGGGCGCGCCCTATCTCGGGAAAACGGCGCTGCTGCGGCGCCGCCTGCTCCGCTTGCTCAAGGAGCGCGAGAAGCCCTCGCGCCTCCTGAACCTGCGCCATACGGTCGCGCGCATTGAGTACCGGCTCACCGCGTCAGGATTGGAATCGAGCGTCGTTCACTACGAAGCCGCGAAACGGCATTTCCCGGAGAATTATCTCGATGTGATCCGCCTGCGCATGCCCTCCTACGTGAAGCTGGTTCTGAACAATGCATTTCCGCGGAGCCACATCACCACTCATTTGACGAAAACCGCGGGGTTGTACTTCGGGCCCTTTCGCTCGCGCGCGTCGGCCGAGAAGTTCGAGGCGCAGTTTCTCGATCTGTTCCAAATGCGGCGCTGCCAGGAGGATTTGCAGCCGTCTCCGGAGCACCCCGGCTGCATCTACGGCGAGATGGGGATGTGTCTGCGCCCCTGCCAGCAAGTAGTGGGGCCGGCCGAGTATGCCAACGAAGTGGAGCGCGTGGCGGAGTTCCTGCGGTCGAGCGGCCACTCCCTGGTGGATTCGATCGTGCGCTCGCGCGACCGGCTGAGCGAGGAAATGAATTTTGAAGAAGCGGCACGGCTGCACAAACGGCTGGAGAGAGTGCAGGAAGTGCTCAAGCTGCGCGACGATCTGGCTCGCGAAGTCGATCATCTCCACGGAGTAGCGATTACGCGATCGGTCTCGGCCGGGGCGGTGGAACTGTGGTTCGTGCGCGAGGGCAACTGGCAAACGCCGCAACAGTTCAGCTTCGAAGTGCAGGAGGGCAAGCCGCTGCCCATGGATCACCAGCTTCGCGAAACCTGCGCCGGCGTGGCGCCGCGAAAGTTGACCGTGCGCGAGCGCCAGGAATATCTGGCGGTGCTGGCGCGCTGGTACTATTCGAGTTGGCGGGATGGGGAATGGCTGAGTTTCGAACAGTACGACGACGTACCGTACCGCAAACTGGTGCACGCGATTTCGCGCGTGGCGCGGCGGGAATCGCCGGCGTTATAGCGCTGGCCGCGGCCGCATTTGCGGCCGGTGATCCGCCGCTGGTTCCGGATTCGCTGCTGCACACGATCGCGGCCGGGCTTTCGGTGGATACGGCGATGAAAGAAACGGCGGCGATTGCATCGCGGGCGCGCTATCCGAATTCCCGCGGCTTCTTTGACGCGGCTGACTACGTCGCGGGCCGCGCGCGCGAGTATGGCTTGCAGAACGTGCGCATCGAGCGATTTCCGCAAAGCGAGCCGATGTGGGACCAGCAGGAAGCCGAATTGTCGGTGACTGCTCCGGTCCGCCAGCCCATTGCGGCGGTGCTGGCGCAGTTCAGCGCTGATGCCGGCCTCACCGCGCCGTTGGTGGATTCATCCGTCCGCGATCTTCGCGGCAAGATCGTGCTCACCGATCGCGAGCCGGAGGAAGCCTGGCGGGCCTTGGGCGCGCGCGGCCCGGCGGCCCTCATTTCCGCGGCTTTCGGGGAGTTTTTCGGCCGGCGCACCCCGCCTGACGCGATTCTTTGGGGTATGGTCAGCCGGGATCACGCGGCGCTGATGATCAGCCCGCGTTCCGGCCAGGAGCTGCGGACCCTGCTGCAGCGTGGACCGGTCACCGTTCAGTTACAGGCCAAGGCAGTGCGGACTGCCCCCGGCGCGATCGGAATGGTAATGGGTGAAATCCCCGGAACCGAAAGCGGGCATGACATCCTCGTAGCCGCTCATCTGGATCACCAGAAGCCTGGCGCGAACGACAACGCATCAGGCAGCGGCACGCTGCTGGAACTGGTCCGCGCCGCGAATCACATGATCACGGGCGGGAAGATCGCCAGGCCCCGCCGGACGATAAGGTTCTGGTGGACAACCGAAGTCGACTCCGAGCAAGCCTATTTCCGGCAGAACCCGGACGATGCCCGCCGTATCCTGCTCTCCGTGGTGCTCGATCAGGCCGGCGGCCAACGCAACGCGGAGAACAACCTGATCCTCATCCGGAATCCCGGCTGGCTGCTGTCGTATGCCGATGACCTGGCGGAGAATCTGGCCGAATTCGTCAAGGACCGCTACGCTCCGGCCGAGCACGAGCCCGATGCGCTCTCGCTGGCGGAGGGCGGCAGTCACCAGTCTCTACGGACCGTATATTGGGATTATCAGCCGATTACAGACCAGGTGGCGTTCGAATCGCGCGATCGCCGGATTCCGGGCATCGCCTTGGCGGTGCCGTCCCTGGATTTGATTCACACCAATCTCGATGCGGTCGACCGGCTCGACCCTACCTGGATGAAGCGCGCCGCGCTGCTGACTCTGGCTCCAGTCCTGTTCTTGTCGAACGCGGGAAAAGCGGAGGCCAAAGCGGTGCTGGAGTACGTCTATCGCCGCTCCGCCGCGCGGTTGGCGCGCAGCGATAATCCAGGGCGCGACCTGGAGACGGAAAGCAAGCGCCTGGACTCCGTGAAGACGCTCGATCCGCAGCTCGACACCACTGCGGATCAGCAAAGATTGGCCGCGGTCGCGAAAGCCTTGGTCCGGGCGCAGCCGTGATCGGCAGACCGGAGGTCTGCCTCACGGTGATCTACGCGCGGGCGGCTTCGCTGCCGCTGAAGCTGATGACCGCGATGGCTTCGTTGGAATAGTCCTCGAAGACGCTGTACAGCTTGGTGACCGTCAGCAGGTCGCGGACGCGGTTCTCCGCGTTGAGGAGCTTGATGCGCCCGCCGCCGTTGGCGACGCTGGCGTAGGAGGCGATCATTTCGCCGAGGCCCGAGCTGTCGATGTAGCTGACATCCTTCAAGTTGAGCAGGATTTTCTTATGGTCCTGGGCGATCAGATCCTTGATCGTGCTCCGCAATGTGCCGGAGCCCTCGCCGAGGGTGAGGCGCCCCGCCAGATCAATAATCGCGACGTCTCCGGTGTGGCGCACGGTTGCCTTAAAGCTCATTGGTACCTCCGCTGTCTTGGTACATTATGCACGATTAATGCAGACTTCGCGAACTTTATCGGGACGCCGCCCGGTCCGGCAGCGCGAAAACCCAGATTCCCGCGCTGCGGTCGGGCGGATTCTGCAGGTCCGGAAGCAGCGGCCACCAGGTGGAGGGAATCGGGCCGCCGTTGCCCACCGTCATCGCCACGTATTGCTTGCCATTGACGCTGTACGTGATTGGGGCCGCGTTTGGAACATCGTTGAGGCGGATCTGCCAGAGCACGTCGCCGGTGGCTTGATCCCGCGCGCGGAAACGGCGGTCCATCGAGCCTTCAAACAGCACGCCGCCCGCCGTCGCCAGCACGCCGGTAGTCATGGGCACGCGCTGCCGCTGGGTCCAGGCGACCTTCCGCGTAGCCAGATTGATTGCCTCCAGGCGCCCGTACTTGCCGTCGGAATTCAGCGGCGGCCGCACCGCCCAGCGCACGCCGGAACTCAGGCTGGCCCGTCCGCCTCCGGTGACCGGAATCAGATCCATGCAGGATTCGACCAGCGTTACGTACAGCGTCTTGACATCGGGATTGTAGGATCCCGGCACCCAGTTCTTGGAGCCTCCGGCGTGCGGACATACCGTCTTGGTCTCGCCATCGCCGGGCATCACCTTGGGATTGATCGTTTTTGCGCCGGTCCTGGGATCTATCGCGGTGATGACGTTCTGCAGGCCGAGGTCCATCGAAAACGCGTATTTGCCGGTGGCCGCATCCACCGCTTCGTAGATCGCCATTTTGCCGGAAGTCACAGCCAGCTTCTTGGTAACGCCATTCACCGGCAGCGGAATCAGTTGCCGTTCAAAGACCCAGTCGAGGTCCCACTGATCGTTTGGTACGTGCTGGAAATACCAGGCGAGCTTGCCCGTATCGGGATTGAGGGCCAGCGTGGAATCCGTGTACAGGCCTTCGTTGCTGACGCCCGGCTGGTTCACGGGCTTCAGCAGCGGTCCGGTGTCGTAAGTCTGCGCGACGCCGAAAAACGCCAGGTTGAGATCGGGATCGTAGCTTCCGGCGGTCCACACCGAAGCGCCGTTGCGTTTTTCCAGCGGCAGGCCGTTCCAGGTATTGCCGCCCGGCTCGTCGGGCCGTGCGATCGTATAAAAGCGCCAAACCTCGTCGCCCGTGCGCGCATCGAGCGCCGCGATGAAATTGCCGCCCTTGGCGCGGCCGCCTACGCCTTGCATCACCTTGCCCTTGGCTACCAAGGGTCCGCCCGTGATATTGAAGCCCGCGGTGTGATCGGCGACCATGTGATCCCAAATGACGCGCCCGGTCTTGATATCGAGCGCCACCACATGCGCATCGGAAGTCGGAACGAAGAGCCGATCCTGGTACAGGGCGAGGTTGCGCTTCACACTGGGCATTACGCCTTCGGGAAGCTTACGCGAGTATTGCCAGAGCAGATCGCCCGTGGCTGCGTCGAGCGCCTGCACGCGGTCGCCAAATCCAAATGCGAACAACACGCCGTCATGAACCAGCGGGGTGGTTTCATTTTGTCCCGGCGGCAGCGCCCAAGACCACGCCACACGCAGATCGGCCGCGTTGCTTTTGTTGATCTGTTTGAGCGGGCTGAAGCCCCAATCGTCGTAAGTCCGCCGCCAGGTGAGCCAGTCGGATTCCGGCGGATGCGTCAATTGGGCGTCGCTAACGGGCGTGAGGCGGTCGAGCGGGTTCGACCGGTTCGGTGCCGGCGGAAGGCTGGCATAGGGAGAAAGCCCGCCGCCCGGTCCCGGTGGCGGCGTCACCAGTCCCGCAGGCCCGGTATCCTGGGCCCGCACGCGCCGCACCGGCTGGACCGCCAGCATCAGCACCACCACCATCGCGATACCGCTGCAGAACAGAAGAATCCGCCTCATTCTTCAAAACCTCCCCATGCTCTTTCGAGCCTAGTTTATCGTATGATGCGGGGCTCTCCGGACGCGGTGACTGCTTTTTGAAATTTCGCCTACCCCTTGCCCCATTTGCATTTAGGCATAAATTCGAAGGCTCCGGGCACGGCCGGGAGCGTGTCGCCGCGCTACCATCAGAACCGGATGCGGGGGTTTTCGATGCATTATTGCTGGAGCCGCTGGGATCCCAGCGGCCGCCGCGCAGCAACTCCAGTGTTTGCAATCGACTGTCCCGCGGAAGCCGCTGCGATCCTGGCGGCTTGACGCGCTGATAGAATCGCCTTGATAAAGGAGATCTCTTTCGTGCGGTCTTTGCTTCTGGCGTTCAGTGTGATGACGACGATCGCGGCGGCAGCCACCGGGCCCATTCCGCTGAATTGCAATCGCGCCTGCCTGGAAGATGTCGTCAATCAGTACCTTGCCGCGCTCGTCGCGCACGATCCCAAGCGCTTGCCGCTTTCGGCCGATGTGAAATACACCGAGAACGACCAGCTTCTGCCGCTGGGCGACGGTTTCTGGAAAACCGTGGAGGGTCCTGGCAATTACAAGCACATCTTCGCCGACCCGGAATCGGGCCAGGTCGCCATGATGGGGACGATGCGCGAGGCCGGCGCCCCGATGCTGATGAGCGTGCGGCTGCGGTTGGAACTCGGGCGCATCACCGAAATCGAAAGCGTGTACTATCGCCCGGGCCAGGGCGGCCCTTCGGGAATCGCCGATCTCGATAAGCCCGGCTATCAGCCCGAGGATTTGTGGTTCAAAGCCATTCCTGCCGTGGGCCGCCCCTCGCGACAGGAGATGATCGCCATTGCCGACGCCTACTTCAGCGGCCTCGAGCACAATGATGGAAAGGGCGTGAACGGCACCGGCACCTATCCGTTCACGAACGATTGCGACCGCATCGAGAACGGGGCTCACACCACCAACGTGCCGCGCCCTCCCAACGAACCTCCGGATGCCATCAACGGTTTCGCGCTCGATTGCATGGCGCAGTTCAAGCTTGGATACTACTTCGTCGTGCAGAGCATTCACGATCGCCGCTATCCGCTGGTGGATAGTGAGCGCGGCGTCGTTTGGACGCACGCCGTGTTCGACCAAGGCACGGTCAATTCCGGCACGTTATCGGACGGCCGCAAATACACGTTCCGCGGCTTCAATCGCCCCTCGAGCATCCTGGTGACGGAGGCCTTCCTGATCGAAAATGGCAAAATCCGCCGCGTGGAGATGGTCGGCCCTTCGGTGCCGTACCATCTAAACTCGCCATGGCCGGGCGGCCTCAGCGGCCGCTAGGCTCGCGCGCAAGCAGGCCCAGCCACGCGTCGGCTCCGCCTTGGAGCGGATGCACGCGTGTGATCCCATGCGCCTTCAGCAGCAGCGCCGCACGGGCGCTGGAAGCTTCGTTGGGTCAACTGCAAAACAAAATGATGTCGCGATCGCGCGGAATCTCGCCGTGCCGCATCGCCAACTCTTCAGCCGGGATGCGCAGCGCGCCCGGCACTTCCTCCAACCCTGTCCGCTGGTGGCGCAAATCCACGAGCAGCACCTCGGCGCCGCCGCGGATTCGATCCTGCAATTGTTCGGGCGTGATGCGTGCGACTGCCAGCTTCCGCAGAAACCGTCTCCGCTGGATAAATTTCCAGCCGATCCATGCCCCGACCAGCACGGCCAGCGCCAGGAACAGGCCGAAGCCGGTGCGCATGGCATAGGCGGCGATAGTTTCGAGCTGCCCGGCGAACAGGTAGCCGGCGCCCAAATAACAACCAATCCACATCAGCGTTCCGAGAGCGTCAAAGGCCAGGAATCTCTCAAAGCGCGCTCCCGAATTGCCGGCCATCGGGGCTGCCACCGCGTTGAGTCCGGGAATGAACTTTGACACCAGCATCGATCGCAAGCCATAGCGAACCAGGGCATTCTCCGTCCGGCGCACGCAGGAATCCGGCTCCAGCGCGATCCGGCAGAGCAGGCGCAGGACCTTCGCGCCCCCCCGGCGCCCCACATGAAACCAGATCGAGTCCGCCAGCAGGCACGCCGCCAGGCCGTACGCCAGGACCGAAACGGGATTCATGCGCCCATCCTGCGCCAGCGCGCCGCACGCCAGCAGCAAGGGAATCGAGGGCACAGGCAGACCCGCCTGCTCAGCCAGCAGCCAGCAGAACAGCAACAGGTATCCATGCTGCACGACGAAGCGGACCGTCTCGCTCATTGGTTTTCAGTCTAACTGATGAGATTGGCGGGTCCGCGCGCGCGATTCAAATTCCGTAACTGTTAACTATATGCCGGAGGAATGCGGCTGTCGCCGCTAGGCCCGCGCTGGTGCTGCCGGTGTGCGCCGAACGTCCTAGTCGTTGCCTGAGATCTGTACGATCTGCTCCGGCGCCGTGCCGTTGGCGACCGCCTCCGCCTCTTCCGCCGTGAACTGCTCGACTTTTGCCGAGATGTTCATGGAGCAGAATTTCGGGCCGCACATCGAACAGAAAGCCGCGTCCTTGAAACCTTCGTCCGGCAGCGTTTCGTCGTGATAGGCTTGCGCGGTCTCCGGATCGAGCGAGAGGCGGAACTGCTCTTTCCAGTCGAAGCGATAGCGGGCACGGGAGAGCGCATCGTCGCGATCCCGCGCGCCCGGCCGCTTGCGGGCGATGTCGGCGGCGTGCGCCGCAATCTTGTACGCGATGATGCCCTGCTTCACGTCTTCTCGGTTCGGCAGGCCCAGATGCTCTTTCGGCGTCACGTAACAGAGCATGGACGCGCCGTACCAGCCGATCATCGCCGCTCCGATCGCCGAGGTGATGTGGTCGTAGCCCGGCGCGATGTCGGTCACGAGCGGGCCCAGCGTGTAAAAGGGAGCTTCGTCGCAGATCTCGTTTTCCTTCTGCACCTGCAGTTCGATCTCGTCCATCGGAATGTGGCCGGGGCCCTCGATCATCACCTGTACGTCGTATTGCCACGCCTTCCGCGTCAATTCGCCGAGCGTCTTCAGTTCCGCGAACTGCGCTTCGTCACTGGCGTCGGCCACGCTGCCCGGCCGCAGCCCATCGCCCAAAGAAAAACTCACGTCATGCTTCTGGAAGATCTTGCAGATCTCGTCGAAGTGCTCGTAGAGCATGTTCTGCTTGTGGTTTTTGACCATCCACTCGGCCAGGATCGAGCCGCCGCGGCTGACGATGCCGGTCACCCGTTTCGTGGTGAGCGGGATGTATTGCACCAGCACGCCGGCGTGAATCGTCATGTAGTCGACGCCCTGCTCGGCCTGCTCTTCGATCACTTCCAGCATTACCTGCGCGGTGAGGTCCTGCACCCGTCGAACTCGCGAGAGCGCCTCATAAATGGGCACGGTGCCGATCGGCACCGGCGAATGCGCGATGATGGCTTTGCGAATGGCGGGAATGTCGCCGCCGGTAGAGAGGTCCATGACGGTATCGGCGCCGTATTTCACCGAGTAGTTTAGTTTTGCGAGTTCCTCGTCGATGTTGGAGGTGACGGCGGAGTTGCCGATATTGGCGTTGATCTTGCACGTCGACGCTACGCCGATCGCCATCGGCTCCAGGTTTTTGTGATTGATGTTGGCCGGAATGATCATCCGGCCGCGCGCGACCTCCGAGCGGACTACCTCCGGGGTGAGATTCTCGCGCTTCGCAACGTAATGCATTTCTTCGGTGATGACGCCCTGCCGGGCGTAATGCATCTGCGTGCGAATCCGATCGTTCTGACGTTTGGTTACCCACTCTGTCCGCATGATGGTCTCCTCCAAAGCTGAGAACGGTTGCCAGGCATATGGCAACCGCTCGATCGCTCTCTCTGGTCGCGGCTCGATAGCTCTTCCCAACCACGACGCCGTTTCTGAGCCGCCACCGTAGGGAGCGGTACGACGGCCCCATCCTGCTACTTCGTCTTCTTTGGTTTTTTCTTTTCCTTCTTGGGACTTCTGTCCTTGGCCACGAAAATCCTCCCTTACGTTGAGATTATACTCGCTAAACGCCCCGCGCCGTTTTCAACTCGTAGCGATAGCCGCGCCACTCGATGGTGCGGCCGAACGCGGAAGAGCCGAGCGCAACCAGCCACATCCACGTAGCGATGGGTACGGCCGCGAAGTGCACCCACGTCCAGCGCCGGAACCAGGATTCGTACTCCGGCAGCGCCTGGCGGGCGTGCCGGGCGCGCAGGAGGCCTTTGATCATGCCGGGAGCCAGCTGCGCAACCAGAACGATCGCGGCCGGCCGGTGCCCCCGCGCCAACGCAATCAGGCAAGCCAGCATGGCGCCGCAGTAGAGGATGTGGGCGATCAGCCCGGGCCACCAGTTGCCCGGGTTGTAAGCGCGCGTGATCATCATCTGCCGGCGCATCCAGGTGAACAGGCGCCAGGCGGAGATCGATTCCAGGCAGGGCACGAGCGCGCCGGGCGCATAAGCGATGGTCAGGCCCGCCTGATGGACGGCCTTGCTGAGCGCGTAATCGTCGCTGATCGCGCCTTTCCAATACTCCGGCACACGGGCCTCGAAGAAGGTTGATTTGCGGAGAGCCATCGCGCCGCCCCAGGCGAACGGATTATCGCCCGGTCCGAGCATTCCCGCGGGAACCGCATCCCAGACGCCGCGAAGCAGGGCCCAGCCGGCGCGCTGCGGTGTGAACCAGCGATAACCGGTCGTCGCGCCGACGCCGTCCTCGGCAAGCGGAGCGACTAGGGCGCGCAGCCAGCGTGCTGTCACACGCCCATCGGAATCCGCAAATGCGAAGACTTCGCTGCGTTTCCGCGTGGCCGCCACAGCTGCTGCCAGGTTCAGCACTTTCTCTGAGGTGCCGGCCGCGGCGGCGTGCGCCAGCACCACCTTCGCCTTGTGCGGCAGGACCCCAGGCGGAATATCGGCGGCCGAGTGCGCCGCCACGACGAGTTCGTAATCGGGGTAGTCGAGCCGCGCTAACGCCGCCAGGTTCTCGCGCAGCCCCTCGTCGTAGCCCTTCACCGGGACGATGACGCTTGCGGAGGGCAGGGTGGCGGGTACCTCTGACAAGCGGCGACGCGTGTATTCAGCTCTTTTTCGCTCCCCGGCCAGCGAGCGCAGCGCCAGTACTAACGCCGGCCCTACGAACAACCAGAACCAGAACACCAGCCGTAGGATAACAGTAGAATACACATAGGATGTTCCGGCGCCGGCTCCGGGTCTTGGTCGTGCTGATGGCTGCTCTGTCCGCCTGGGCGCAGCGGCAAGCCGGGGAACTGCGCTTGCATGTGGTGGATCCAACGGGCGCGCCGCTCCCGGCTTCGGGCGAACTGGTAGGCCAGGCAACCCAGGTTCATAAGCAGTTCTCGATCGGTCCCGACGGGATGCAAACCGTGTCCGCTCTACCCTTCGGTGTCTATCGTCTGCGTGTGGAGCGGGAGGGTTTCCAGTCGGTCACGGCGCTGCTCGAGATTCGCTCCGAGGTGCCGCTGAACTACCGCGTGACGCTCGGCGTCGCCCCGATCGAAACCACGGTCGATGTTTCCGATACGGCAACGCTGCTGAATCCAGACCGCGTCGGGGCCAGCCAGCAAATCGGCTCCGACACACTGCGGGACCGCCCGGCGTCGACGCCGTCGCGGGCGATTATCGACCTGGTGAACTCCCAGCCGGGATGGCTGCTCGAGGCCAATGGCGTGCTGCACCCGCGTGGCTCCGAGTATGGTGTTCAGTATGTGTTTGACGGACTGCCGCTCTTCGATAATCGTTCGCCGAACTTCGCTCCTTCTCCGGACATCGACGAAGTCCAGTCGATGATGGTGCGCACCGGCGGCTACCCGGCCGAATATGGCCGGAAACTGGGCGGTGTCATCGAGGTGACCAGCGCGCGAGATGCGGTGGCCGGGCTGCATGGAAAACTCGCAACCGAAGGCGGGAGCTTCGCCGCCGTCAACGGCTCGATTGACTTGCAATATGGATTGGGGAAAGACACGTTCGGCCTGAGATCCGACGGCCTGGCCACGGACCGCTACCTCGATCCGACGGTCCGGCAGAACTACACGAATCATGGCTCGGGCGCCGGTGCCGGCGCTAGCTGGGAGCGTAACTGGGGCACGGCGGATCGGACGCGTATCGAGGTACGGCACGATCGCGTCGGATTCCTGGTGCCGAATGAAAGCCTGCAGCAGGATGCGGGGCAGCGGCAGGATCGCACTTCCGACGAGAGCAGCGGCCAGATCTCTTACACACATCTGTTTTCGTCCAACGTGCTGCTCGATCTGCGCGGTTCGGGACGCGACATCGGGGCGGGCCTATGGTCGAATGCGCTCTCGACTCCCATCCAGCCCTTTCAGAATCGCAGCTTTCGTGAGGGCTACGGCTCGGCCGCGGTTTCGGTACATCACGGGATTCACGATTTCAAGATGGGAGCCGACGTTCTGGCGCGCTCCATCAGCGAACAGTTCGCGTACAAGATTCCGGCGTATCAGATCAACGGCGCGCCGGTTTTCGATCCGGACACCCCGCCATCGTTTTTCTTTGCCGACCGGCGCCAGGATCGCGAGCAAGGCGCATACATCCAGGACCAGGTCCGGTATCACTCGCTCACCATCAACGCCGGTGTGCGCTGGGATCATTACCGGCTGATGGTGGACGAACAGGCGGCCAGCCCGCGGCTGGCGCTGGCGTGGCAGGTGCCCGGCGCCGGCCTGGTGGTGCACGCTTCCTACGATCGGGCCTTTGAAACTCCGGCCATCGAAAATCTGCTGCTGGCCAGTTCGGCGTCGCTGCTGTCGTTAAATAATGCCGGCTTGATTCTGCCCGTCCGCCCGTCGCGCGGCAATTTCTATGAAGCCGGGTTCGCCAAGAGCCTGTTCGGGCACATGCGGCTGGACGGAAGCTACTATCGGCGCGACATCAGCAACTTCGCCGATGACGATCTGCTGCTCAACACCGGGATCAGTTTTCCGATCGCGTTTGCGCACGCCGCCGTCTACGGGTTCGAATCGAAGCTGGAAGTGCCGCAATGGGGCCGGTTTTCAGGATTTCTCAGCTACTCCAACATGCTGGGCATGGGCCGGCTTCCGATTACCGGCGGCCTGTTGCTGGATGACAATGCGGCCGGCCTGCTGCAAAGTACGGAGCAGTTCCCGGTGACCCAGGATCAGCGCAATACCGCGCGCGCGCGCATTCGTTATCAGGTGGCGCCGCGGCTGTGGATCGCGATGGGGGGCGAGTATGGAAGTGGTCTGCCGGTGGAACTCGGGGGGTTCGGCGACCCCGGGCTGTTGCAGCAACAGTACGGCCAGGCCATCCTCGACCGCGTGAACTTCGAGCGCGGGCGGGTGCGGCCGTCATTCTCGCTGGACTTCTCCGCGGGCGCGGAGGTTTGGAGACACGAGAAGCGGTCCATCCGGGTTCACGCCGATATTTCGAACCTGACGGACCGCCTCAATGTCATCAATTTCGCCGGCTTGTTCTCCGGCACCGCAGTCGCGCCGCCGCGCTGGGCCGCGGGGCGCGTGCAGTTCGAGTTCTAAGCTACCGCCGCCAATAACCGCCGCGAAAGCGGCCGCCGAACCAGGTCGGCCCCACCCAGACGGCTCCGGCATACGGTGGACGAGCCCAATATCCGGGCCGCCACACCCGGCGGCCGCCATAAGGATAGTAGTAGCCCGAAATCCAAACCGAACTCGGCGCGTAATAGGGATAGGCCGGAACCGGCGCGGGCGCGTACACGGGTGGCGGCGGAGCGTAGTAAACCGGAGGCGGCGCGTAGTAGTAGCCGTAGGGATAATAGCCTCCAAGCCCGATGCCGATGGAAACGTGCGTCCGGGCAAACAGGGAAGTTCCTGCCAGCAACAGAATGGCGAGCACCTTGGTCTTCATACGTTTCTCCCGCGCCAGGAATATGCATTTCCCGTGCCGATTGCGAGGTGATTGGATAGAAATGGTTTAAGGGACTGAGTACGGCTGCCGGGGTGGCCGAATTCCACCACTCCGCTGCAATAGAACCGCCGGTCTATTTGGGAGCTTTTTTCCCCTTGGCCTTCGGCGCTTCTTCGGGTTGGGCCGTCTCCGGCGTGGAGCCGTCCGGATCGACTTTCTTCAGGACTTCGTTGAAGAGCGCGGCTTTGCGTGGATCGACTTTGGGCGGCGGCGCCTGCTCGTGACGATAATCATGATCGCTGTGGCATGTCCGGCAACGCACCTTCGCGGGCTCATTATTCATTACCGAGACGACCGAATGATTCATGATTCGCTTGCAGCGAACGCAAAAATCGTCGATGACATCGCCCAGACGGTATTCCGGCATGAAAACTCCTAGACGGCAGGTGCGGGAGTTGGCATCTCCGGTTCGGGATGCAGGCGCGGTTCGGGAATCACCCACTGCGCCGGTTCAAAGCCGACGTACTTGCAGATACGGAGTTGTCCGTCCTCGGTTTCGAGCAGGTCGCCGACCAGCAGAGGTTGGTCCGATTCGCGCAAAATTCGCCAGGCATCGTATTCGTGTAAAGCCTGCACCTCGCCGCGGAGCTCGTAATCTTTCGGCTTGACCGCGGCGCTTCCAGAAACGTGGGGCGCGGAGCGGAACTGCTGCCGGGGCGCCTCTTTCATCGCGTGGATCCGGTAAAGCGGCATAGCTCCTTACATTGTAATCGTACTCAAGGCGCGTTTCGCGTCGCGGCGGCCCAATTCAATCCAGCGTTCCACATTGGAATGGGACCAACAGACCGTATCGCGGAGAGAGCCCAACTGCTCGGAGGGTTCGATCAGGTTGACTTGCAGGCCGGCGCCGGGTCTGCGCGGCCGCAGGATGGCGCGCATTACGCGAAAGGAGAGATTCGTCAGGCAATTCAGGGCGACCGCGCGACCGGCGCCCATTTCGCCGGCGGCCCATAAGGGCAGGGAACCAAGCAAGCCCCCATCGACGTACTGCCGGTTTTCAATGGCGACTGCGGGGAACGCGCCGGGGATGGCGCAAGTAGCGGCCAGGTGGCGCCACGTAATGTCCGGGAAGCGAATCAGGCGGGAACGAAAATGCGGAACTTCCACTACCGTGAGCCCAAAGGGAATCTTGGGTTGAAAGCGGGACCAGAGATCCTGCGCTTTCTGCCGCAGGAGTTCCGGCCGGAACAGCCAAGTGGCGGCAATCGAGGGGTCGTGCCACTCGGCAACCAACGCTTCGGGGGTAGCGCCGGAAGCGATGAGCCACCCGTTCCATGCACCGGAAGAAGTGCCGACAACCAGATCAGGCCGGAAGTGGGCGGCGAGGACCGTCCAGACGCCGGCTTCCCAGGCGGCGAACATGCCGCCCGCCGATAGCACCAGTGCGGTGGTCACCTGCTCTCATTCTAGTGCCCCGCGACTGGAGTGAGCTTAGCGGCCGTGGCGCAGAACCTCGATGGTGCCTTTGATGAAGGCGCCGTTTTCGATGCTGATGCGGGGACTCTTGACATCGCCGGTCAGCTGGCACTTGCCGCGAAGCTCGACGCGTTCGGTTGCTTCGATCGTGCCTTCAACCCTGCCCACAATGATTACATTGTGCGCTTTGATGTTGGCTTTGACGTTGCCGGATGGTCCGACGGTCAACTTGTGCTCCGGCAAGTTGAGCGTGCCATTCACTTCGCCATCCACAAACAAATCCTGTTTGCAGAAGATATCGCCTCCAATGGTGACAGCGCTGCCCACCATGGAAGTAGAAATGGCTCCGGGGTCCAGCGCCTGGCGCGTGCTCGGGGGAATTCCCGTGGCCTCGGAAGGATTGATTGCGTTCATTACCGGTGTGCTCATAGAGTTATGTTGTGCGCGGGAGATTCAGCCCTCCGCCGTGGCTACTCACTCCGTGCGAACCCTCCGATCATATCGGCCTGTTTGCGAGAAAGACAGTTCATCTTTGGTTAAGGTCCTACACTGATTTTGTCCGGCGAGTGAACTGAATTTCCCAACTATTCTCAATGGGAGCGGGGACCAGCGGGCGACGAAATCGGGCCGCGAAACTGAGCGATTCGCGCAAGGGCTAGAATCGGGATATGGCGCTCGCTCGCATGCACTGTCCGGCAATTGTGATGGGTGGCTTGCTGCTGGTTTTCCGGCCGCTGCCCGCGGCTCCCGATAACGATATTCCCAAGGCTTTTACCGCCCCTGCGGAGGAGTACGATTTTGTCAAACGGGAAGTCATGATCCCGATGCGCGACGGCGTGAAGCTGCACACGGTGATACTGGTGCCGAAGGGCGCCAGGAACGCGCCCATCGTGCTGACGCGGACGCCGTATAACGCGTCGCGGCGCGCCAGCCGCAACAACAGCACGCACATGCTGGCGGTGGCGCCGCTGGCCGATGAAGTGTTTGTGCGCGGCGGGTACATCCTCGTATTCCAGGACGTGCGCGGCAAATACAAGTCGGAAGGCGACTACGTCATGACACGGCCGGTGCGCGGGCCGCTCAATCCAACCATGGTCGATCACGTGACGGACGCCTACGACACGATCGATTGGCTGGTGAAGAACACGCCGGAATCGAACGGCCGCGTGGGAATGATCGGCTCTTCCTACGAGGGGTTCACGGTGGTGATGGCGCTGCTCGGGCCGCACCCGGCGCTAAAGGTTGCCGCGCCGGAGAGCCCGATGGTGGATGGCTGGATGGGCGACGATTGGTTTCACTACGGCGCGTTCCGCCAGACGAACCTCGACTACACTTCGAGCCAGACCATGAAGAAAGATGAGGGCGAACCCGTGGTGCGCGATGCGCTCGATGATTACGAGGCATTCCGCCGCGCCGGTTCGGCCGGCGACTATATCCGCGAGCATGGTCTGGATCAGCTTCCCTGGGTGAAGAAGCTGGTCGAGCATCCCGCCTACGACGCGTTCTGGCAGGGCCAGGCGCTCGACAGGCTGGTTGCCGAGCATCCTTCGAATGTTCCCACCATGTGGCTGCAGGGATTGTGGGACCAGGAGGACATGTGGGGCGCCATTCACTGCTACCTCGCTCTGAAGGCCAAAGGCCAGACGGATCACAATTACCTGGTGATGGGTCCGTGGCGGCACAGCCAGGTGGGCGTCGATGCGTACAACCTCGGCCCGTTGAAGTGGGATGGCGATACGGCGTTGCAGTTCCGGCGCGACGTGCTGCGGCCGTTCTTCGATCAATATCTGAAGACCGACGCGCCGAAAGCGGAGACGCCGCCGGTACTCATTTACAATACCGGCGAAAATCACTGGGACCGGCTGAAGAACTGGCCGGCGGCCTGCGAAGAGCACTGCCCGTCACCGCTGAAACCTCTGTACCTGCAGGCCGGCTACGGCTTGGGATTCGACCGGCCGGCGGGCGCGCCGGCGTCGGATTCGTATGTGTCCGATCCCGCCAAGCCCGTGCCGTTTCTGCCGCGGCCGGTACGGTTGAATGACGCGCCCCGATGGCAAACGTGGCTGGTGACCGATCAACGCTCGGTCGCGGACCGTCCGGATGTTTTGACTTATGAGACTCCGGCTCTGACCGCGCCGGTGCGCATCAGCGGGGAGCCCGTCGCGGATTTGTACGCCGCGACCAGCGGCACCGACTCGGACTGGGTGGTGAAGTTGATCGATGTTTTTCCCGATGAAGTGCCGAGCCAGCCGGAAATGGGCGGCTACGAGCTATCGGTGGCGATGGATATTTTTCGCGGCCGCTACCGCGAGAGCTTCGAACACCCATCGGCTATTCCAGCCGGCAAACCACAGCGCTACCATTTCACGCTGCCGCCCACGAATCACGTGTTCGAGCCGGGCCACCGGATCATGGTGCAGATCCAATCGAGCTGGTTCCCGCTCTACGACCGAAATCCGCAGACGTTTGTTCCGAACATTTTTCTGGCAAAGTCCGGCGACTATGTAAAGGCCACGCAGACGGTGTTCCGCTCCGGCCCGCAAGCCAGCGCGGTGTGGCTGCCGGTGGTGCAGTAGACAGGGCAGCCATCCAGAAATGCCGACTCCTATGCCGGTGCTCGGTTTCTCAGAGTGTCTGATGCTGGAGTTCGCCCGCAAAGCCGGGCATCTGCCGCTCGGCACGTTCGACCGGAAACTGGCGCGCGGGGCCGGTGCGCAAAAGCTCTGAGCGATTCAGAACTTCGGTCTTTGCCGCGCCGGCTGGACCGGCTTGTCGGACTTGGCGCCTTTGGAAACGAGATAGTCGATGACGGTTTTGTAGCGCAGCGAGCGCGCGCCATCGAGCGCGTTGCGTCCGTCGATGTCGGCAGCGTTTACATCCACGCCCCAATCGACCAGAAGCTTCACACTTTCAAGCGTCAGGGCTTCGGACTCTTTTTCCGGAATGTCAACCCAAGGATAGACGCGAATGGTTCCGGTGGCGGCCATCAGCGCGGTCACGGTCTGCTTGGTTTCCTTCCCGCCGAAGCCGCGCTCCGCGACATACTCGGCGTGGTGCACGAACTTGGGATCGGCGCCGCGCTCGACCAGCATCTTCATGACGTTCGGCTCCGTGAACCGGGCGGCCAGCCAAAACGGCGTGGCGCCTACCAAGGAAGCTTCGAAATGCCAGTCTTCGGAGGAACGGCGCATCGGGGTCCACGTTTTCACCGGGATGTTGGGATCGGCGCCGTGGTCGAGCAGATCCTTGACCATCTTCTCATCGCGCCGCATGATGGCCTCGTGCAGCGCGGTGAAACCGGCTTTATCCGCGTTCGGGTCGGCGCCCTTGTCGAGGAGAAAAGCGGCGATGTCTTCGAAGCCGGAGTGGGCGGCGAGCGTGGTGGCGCTCACTCCCCAGGCATCGGTATCGTTCACGTTGGCGCCGGCGGCAACGAGCTGCCGGGCCGAATCGAGATCGCCCACGCGCGCCGCGAACATCAGCGCGGTCTCTCCTCCGTGCGGGATCGCGCGATTATACGGCAGATACCCGTGCGGCGGGATGGCCATAACTTCGTCCCATACATCCGATCGCGCGGCGATATCGGCTTTGTGCGCGAGCAGCACCTTGACGACGTCGGAATGCTTTTGCGAGACCGCCCACATGAGCGCGGTCTGGCCCCTCGTGCCATGCGCGTTGGGATTGCCGCCCTTGGCGAGGAGCAGGTCGACCACTTCCGGATAGCCCGCGCGCGCGGCCACCATCACCGGCGTTTCGCCCGATACGAGCGGGGAATTCGCATTGGCGCCGGCCTCGAGCAGGCGGCGCACCAGAGCCACGCTGCCGTTCTGGCTGGCCGCCCAGAGGGGCGTCGCGCCGAGATCGTTGGCGGCGTTCGCGTTGGCGCCGGCGCGGAGCAGCAGATCGGCGCAGTCGAGGTCATTGTTGTACGCCGCCCAATGGAGCGCCGTGGAACCGTCGGGCTCGGCCGCGTTGACGTCCGCCTTCTTCTGCAGAAGCGAACGGATACCGTCTTTGTCGCTGTGCCGGGCGGCATCGACGAGCGCCGGGCCGGCGCCCCCGGCGCCGAGCAGAAACACTGCGAAGCCGGCCGGGACAAGAAGCAGTGAGCGCGGCAGCATGGCTATACTCCGGACAATGTGTCGACCGGCAGCTTGCCGTTGCTGCCGCCGACCTTCTCCACCGGGTAGTCCATCTTATCCATGATGGTCATCAGCAGATTGGCTTGCGACGGCCGGTCCGTATACTTCAGATGCCGCCCGCCCTTCAGCTTTCCGGCGCCTCCGCCGACCAGCATCAAAGGGAGGTTCTCGCCGGAATGCGCATTGCTATTGGAGAGCCCGGCGCCATAAAGGATGATCATGTGATCGAGCAGATTGCCGTCGCCATCGGGAGTCGCGCGCAATCGCGCCAGATATTTTGAGAAGAGCTGCGCGTGGTAGGTATTGATCTTCGACATCCGCTCGACCAGTTCGGGCTGGTTGTTGTGATGCGAGAGCGGATGGTGCGCCTCGGGGACGCCGATTTGCGGGTACGGCCGCGGGCTCTGCTCCTTGCTGATCATGAAAGACACCACGCGGGTCAGGTCCGACTGCAGCGCGAGCAACTGCAGATCGAGCATCAACGCCAGGTGGTCCTCGAAGACCGGCGGCGCGCCCAGCGGCTGATCCAAAGTGGGGAGCTCGATGTTGGCCTGGCGCTCGGCCATCTGAATGCGCCGCTCGACATCGCGCACGGCATCGGTGTATTCATCCACCTTGGTTTGATCGCGCGGGCCCAACTCTTTTTTGAGGCCGGCCAGCTTTTCGTTCACCGAATCGAGGATGCTCTTGTGCTGCTGCAGGCGCCGCTCGCGGGCGGCGCGATCGGTGCTGCCGCCATCGCCGAACAGCTTTTCGAAGACGGTGCGCGGGTTCCAATCCATGGGCAGCGGCTCGGTGGGTGTACGCCAGCAGAGTGTGTCCAGGTAGGCGCAGCTCAGGTTCCCGGTGCAAGCGCCCGCGTTGGCCGGCAGGTCCATGCAAATTTCGAGCGTGGCCAACTGCGTATCCTGGGCGAAGTGCCGGCCGAGCATCTGGTCGATCGAGACATCGGCGATAATTTCGATTTCGTTATGTCCGCCGCGCGGCGTGCCGGTGAGAAACGATCCCGAGGCGCCGGCGTGGATATAGTTCCAACTCGCCCGGATTCCCGAGAACACCAGCATCTGATCCTTGAACGGCGCGAGCGGCTCCATGATCGGCGCAAGCTCCAGCGCCTCCCCGGCGCCCTTCGGCGTCCAGTAGGGCATAGCCATGCCGTTGGGAGTGTAGAACGCCTGGAAGCGGCGCGCCGGTGTGGTGGCGCCGCGCAGCGGAGGCACCATGGCTTCGAGGAAGGGCAATGCCAGCGTGGTTCCGATTCCTCTCAGCAGAGTTCGGCGCGGCAGCGATTTTGTAAGGAAAGCCATGCGATCTCCTTTCGATCAGGTTTGCGGCGCCCGCATCTGGAACGCGGGGCTCTGCACGATTCCGAGAACGAGCGACGACCAGCGGTATTGACGCGCGGCGGCGTCGCGGACAATTTTGCGGAGGGCCGGCTGGTCATAATATTCGACGCGCCGCCCCAGCGCGTAGGCCATCAATTTTTCGGTGACGGTATGCGGAAATTGATCCGGGTGCTCGAGCAGCGCGGCGCGCAATCCGGGAAGACCGTCGATCTTTTGGCCGCCGACGGTGGTGCCGCTCGCATCGACGGGTTTGCCGGCCTCGTCAATCGTCCGCCAGCCGCCGATGACGTCGTAATTTTCCAGAGCGAACCCGAGCGGATCGATGACCGAGTGGCAGCTATTGCAAGTCTGCTGCGTGCGGTGCGTGGCGAGGCGCTCGCGCATGGTCGGCGGAGTCACACCGGGCTTGGAATCGAGGTTCGAAACGCCGGGTGGAGGCGGCGGTATCGGCATTCCAAAAATATTGTTCAACAGCCATTTTCCGCGGAGCACCGGCGAGGTGCGGTCAGGATAGGAGGTCGTTACCAGCAGAGCCCCTTCGCCCAGCAAGCCGCCGCGCTGATCGTGATTCGGCAGCGCCACGCGCCGGAAGCGGCTGCCGTAGATGCCGGGGATTCCGTAATGGCGCGCCAGGCGTTCGTTGACGAACGTGTAGTTGGCATCCAGCAGGTCGTTGACATCGCGATCTTCGCGAATCGTGCTGCCGACAAACATCTCGGTTTCCTGCTGGAATGCCTGGAGCAGGCTCTCGTCATAGTTGGGATAGCGGTCCGGATCGACCACGACTTCGGCCACCTGCCGCAGGTTCAGCCACTGTGCCGCGAAGTTGTTCACCAGCGTGTCGGCAGCGCGTGGATCCGCCAGCATGCGGCGCACTTCTTTTTCCAGAACCGCCGGGTTGCTCAACTCGCCGCGCTCCGCCGCCGCAAGCAGATGATCGTCGGGGATGCTGCTCCATAAAAAGAAGGAGAGCCGCGATGCCAGCTCCAGGTCGCTCAACCGCTGCGGGCCGGGGCCGGGTCTGGCCGGATCGCGAATGACACGCAACAGGAAATCCGGATCCACCAGCATGCGCTCCAGCGCAAACTGAACGCCCGCATCAAAACTGCCGCCGTCCCGGCGGCCCTGGTCGAAAAATTGGAGCAGCGTGCCGGTATCCGTTTTGGTCACCGGCCGGCGATAGGCCAGCCGCGCCAGGCGCGAGAGGATGGTCGCCGCGCACGGCCGCTCCTCGGCCGCGTTGTTACCGGCGGCGGGGGGCCGGCAGACAAAAATCGCACGGCGGCTGGGCGTGTCTTTGGCGTCGCCGGCCGCCTGGTACGGGCCGCCGATTTGCACCGAACCGACGTTGGCATAGCCCATGTAGATCTGGTCATTCGCGATCACGCGCCCCAGTTGCTGCGGTTGGGGCAAGCCCTCCGGCTCCCAAAGCTCGCGCACGAACGAAACGCCGACAATGTGTGGACCGGCCTGTACCGGAAGACGCACCTCCAGGCCCGCATCGCCCGTGACCTGCATGTATTCTTCCCAGGAAGGATCGCCGGCGAAACCGGGCTCGCCGTCACCCGCGTAACTCGAAGCCGCCGGCCGGCCTTTGCCGGCGCCGCCGACGGTGAAGCGCTTCAGCAGCTTTCCATCCAGCCGTACATCCAGGTGCTGCGCCCAACCCATGCCCTTGAGATAGTCCTGATATTGCCGCTGCAGTTTCACCTTGATGAGGTATTCGCCGTCTACCGGAAAGTTGTAATGCACCGCAATGCCGCCGCGCGAGCCCAGCGGCAAATCTTCGCTCTGCCGCTCGTTTTGCAGGATGTGCAGCGGGATCTCGAAACGGTCGAGAGCCGGCTTCAGCGGAGGCAGCCCCACGGCCAATCGCGTCACCTGCCGCGCCACCGACATATAGCGCTCCAGATGCGCGGTCGAGATGGAAAGCGAGTCGGCGAAATTATCGAAGCTGCCGTCGGCCGTATCGTCGCCTGGGAGCAGCGATGTGACATCAAGATCGAGGTGCAGCAGATCGCGAATCGCGTGGTTGTATTCCGAACGGTTCAGCCGATGCACGGCCGCGATCCGGCCGGGGTTCGGATGGGCCTCCCACTCGCGGTCGATATCGGATTCCAAGGTCGTAATCACGGCGCGGTAGGCGGCCTGATCCGGACGCGGCATGCCCGCGGGCGGCATCAAGCCGGCCTGCAATTTCGCGATAACCTTTTCCCAGATTTCCGGGTGCGCGCCTGGTTTGGCGACGTCGAGCGTATCGAGCGTCAACCCCGCGGTACGCAGCTTCTGATTGTGGCAGGTGACGCAATATTTATCGAGAATCGCGCGCGGGTTCACGGTGGGCGGAGCATCCGCGCCGCGCACCCCTAAAACGAGCATCAGGCCGGCCAGGGGCGCGAGGATCCACAGCGGCCGCGCCCGTGACGTTCCCCTCGACATTTGCTCTTCTTTCGCCTCCGTAGCCACACGTCCACCCGGCTACCGGACAAGGGAAGTATACACGATCGGAGGGCCGTTGACTCGCCCCTAAGCGCTCGAATCGCGAGCTTTAGTCCCAATTCTGATAGCATGCCCAAATGAGCTCCGCACAACCCACCTCCCCGGGCCGGCAGGCCCCGGCCGGCGAATTCAATCTGACCCGCCTGGAACGTGTCATTTACGGCCCGGGCAAAGTGGCGGCGCTGAAGGAGGAGATGGAGCGGCGGAAACTCGAGCGCGCCGTGGTGGCGACCACCGAAATTGTCGCGAAACTTCCCATTCTGCAGCAGGTGACCGGGGCCCTGGGCTCACGGTGCGCGGGGGTGTTCACGGGAGTGGTTCAGCACGTGCCGCGCGGCACGGTGAACGCGCTCGCCGAGGAATTGAAGCGGTTGAACGCCGATTGTGTCGTCAGCCTGGGCGGCGGCAGCCCGATCGATTCGTGTAAAGTCGCGCTCTATGGCCTGCTGCCGGAGCGCGAGTTGGTCCACATCGCGGTCCCGACCACGCTGGCGGCAGCCGAATACACGCATGCCGGCGGCGTCACCGATGAGACCACGCGCGTGAAGAGCGGTGTTTACGATCCGCGCGTGCTGCCGCGCACCGTAGTTGCCGATCCCGTCCTCACGCTCGCGACTCCCGACTGGCTGTGGGTGACGACCGGGATGCGCGCGCTGGATCACGCGATTGAGTGCGCGTATGCGATTCGCCACCAGCCTATCAGCGACGCGCTCGCGTCGAAATCGATCGCCCTTCTGGTGAAGCATCTGCCGGCCTCGATCCGCACCGAAGGCGACGAGCGGCTCGCGCACCGCGGCCAATGCCAGATGGCCGCCTGGTTTTCCATCTACGGCGCGATGAACACGCGGTTCGGGCTGTCCCACCTGCTCGGCCATCAGATCGGTCCGAAGTGGGATGTGCCCCACGGCGTCACGTCCTGCATCACGCTGCCGGCCGCCATGCGCTTCATGGCCGGCATTGCAGCCCACCGCTTCGGACCCGTCGCCGAAGGCTTCGGCATTCCGTTTGATTCCGCCGATCCCATGCCGGCAGCGCTTGCCTGCGCCGACCGCACCGAGCAGTTCATCGCGCAATTCGAAGTTCCCAAACGGCTGCGCGACGCCAACGTGCCGCGCAATGAAATCGGCCAGATCGTGGCGCCGATCGCGCGCGAACTGGAGCACAACGGCGTGGTGGACCGGCCTCTGACCGAGGCGGAGATTCTCGGCCTGTTGGAATCGGTTTACTAGCGGCGCGGCCCGCTTACCGTAATTTCCTTTTCGGGGGGGCTGCCGCGGGTTACGCTGAAGCATGCCCGTTCGCATCGTGCAAGTGGACGCTTTCACCAGCCGCCCGTTTGCCGGCAACCCCGCTGCAGTGTGCGTGCTTTCCCAGGCTGCGGGCGACGCGTGGATGCGTGACGTAGCGCGCGAAATGAATCTCTCCGAAACCGCCTTTCTGGCGCCGAAGAGCGGCGCTCCGCAAAACGATGGCTATCAACTGCGCTGGTTTACGCCGGCAGTCGAGGTGGACCTGTGCGGCCATGCCACGTTGGCCAGCGCGCATGTGCTGTGGGAAGACGGCCATCTGCCCCCGGCGGTGCAGGTTCGCTTCCACACTCGCAGCGGATTGCTGCTGGCGGATCGCCGCGGCGACTGGATCGAACTGGATTTCCCGGCGACGGCTCCCACGCCAACCGAGCCGCCTCCGCATTTGCTGGACGCGCTCGGAGCCGGCGCGAAGTTCGTCGGCAAGAGCCGGTTCGATTACTTCGTGGAAGTCGAATCGGAAGCCGTGCTGCGCGAACTGGCGCCGGACTTCACGGGACTGCGCAAGCTGGGTGTGCGCGGCGTGATCGTAACCGCGCGTTCGTCATCGCGGGAGTTCGATTTCGTGTCGCGTTTCTTCGCGCCCGGCGCCGGCGTCGATGAAGACCCGGTGACCGGTTCGGCGCACTGCGCCCTCGGCCCGTATTGGTGCGGCCAACTCGGCAAGCCCGAGTTCACGGCCTACCAGGCCTCGGCGCGCGGAGGCGTCGTGCGCGTGCGCGTGAAAGGCGACCGCGTGATTCTCGGCGGCCAGGCCGTTACGGTGCTGCGCGGCGAACTGGCCGCCTAGCGCAGCCGTTACTCTTTCACCAGCGTGGCGACCGAGATGTGCGGCCAGTGGATGTCGTTAAAGTCCAGAATGACGCGCTGCACATACTGCAATTGAAAGAAGGACCGGCCGGAGGTCCCGTCCTTCACGGTCTCGATCCAGAAAATGGCGTCTAACTGCGCGGCGTTCGCATTCTTGAGGACAAACGGAATACTCACAATTCCGCCAGCCACCAGTGTGGAGATCACGATAATGTCGGTTTCGGTGATGGTCTGAGACCGGATATCGGCCCGCAAAACTTCCGTGGGGTCCTGAATCGTCTTCACGGGGTCGAGCCCCGAAGGAAGGCCATCCGGCAACGCGCTTTTCAGATACTGTTCAAGAACCGCGCCGCTGAGGGGACGGCCGGGAGGTGCATTCAGCGGTTGCACTCGATCGGAACCAGGGATGGGTAACGAGTTTACCGGGTTAATCGTCGGTCTGCCCGAAAATGTGGTGACCGCGGTGGTCTGCGAAACCAAAGAGTTGCCGTGCGGGACGGTTGCCAGCCGGACATAGGTGCCGGCTGGGTTCTCCTTAGTCTCTGGCACGTGTACCCACCAGCCCGACTCCTTATGGATGCCCGTGTGACTCGAATAATCGGTCACGGTCTGCGAATAATCGATGGCGTGGAGGAAAGCCGTTTCGAACTGGCCGCGGTTGGGGATGCCGCCGCCAACCGGGTTGACCTGCAGCGTCTCGTGCGTCGCGTGGAGCGCGAGAGTAAATTGTGGGGTGTTGTTCGCGGGTCCGAGACGATCCGGACGCGCGATCAGATTGAAGCCTCTGCCTACCCATCGACCCGATAATTTGTGAATCAGTCCGAGATCGTCGATGGTGGTTGGACCCGATGCACGAACGATTGCGTCCGGCGTAGTCAAGGTGCTTGTCGATGTCATCTCAAGTCTCCAAGTGTTTGCAAAGTCGTTGATTTGTGGCGCCGGCTCATCTGCATGCCTCGCATGCCAAGGGCGCCCTGGTCATGTGCCGAAGAGCCCACTAGGCTGCCCGGCGAATAGGGTCATTGGTCGAGCGGTGTCACGCCCCATTGCATGGAGCGCGGATCGATCGTAACCGTCTGGGGATCCTTCCCAGGTTGATTCAGTCGGAACGTACCGCCGCACCAGGCCATGCCGACACCTGGCTGGGTTTTTAAGACCGGCGGGTCCCCGGTGCGGTATTCACGCGGTTGGTAGCCGTCGATTGGCTCCAGCAGGATCCACACCTCGCCCTGATCGGAAGAGAACTGAATCCTGTCACCCACCCGGAATATCGGATTCGCGGGCTCCGTGATGAGCTTGCCATTGTTGAAATCGTACGTCAGCTTGACTGGAACAGTAGCCGCTTGTGCTGTCGTTGCCATATTCTCTCCTGTGTTTAAAATCGCGTTGTCATGGTTTTACGGTCCTGATGTTGAGCAGTTCCTGAAAATGCGAGTCCTGCTGTAAGCTCCTCAACTCGGGATGCCGGTTGAGTTCTTCTATGAGAGCAAAAGGTGCGTCACGCAGAACGGCCAGTGTCTGCTCGCGCTCCTGCAAAGCTTCAAGCACAAACACCGCCTGGCGGCGGACCCTGGCATCGTCTCGCCCCATAACAAGGGCCTGCGCTATTTCATAATTGGCAAGATCGCCTTGTCTGAGATATGCCAGCGCGTAGGCGTGAACCGACCTTGCGAAAGGGTCGCTCGGATTCTGAGTCACATCAGACTTAGCAAGGGCTTCCGCAGCGCGGTAGTTTGTGGCGGCGTCTTCGAAACGCCCTAGGTGGCGGTAAGCATCGCCGAGATCGGAATAGCCGACAGCTCTCGGGGGGCCGACCGAGAGGCTTCGCGCAAAATACTGCGCTGCGTCAGCGTACCGTTCCTCTTGGTAACACAGCACACCCAGGTCGACCAGCGCGGGGACCGTTTCTTGCAGACGAACCGAGGTGAGCATAGCCTGTTCCGCTTCCGGCAAGCGGTTCTCCTGCTGCAGAAGGAGTCCCAGCAGCATATGCCCCAGGGCCAGGCCGGGAGCAATTACGGTGACTCGGCGAAAAAGCTGTTCGGCCTCCGCAAACTGCAGGCGCCTTTGATAGAAACGCCCGAAGTCGATGTACGGGAGGTAATAATCGGGCTGTGCCTGGAGAGCTCTTTGGTAGGTGGCGATGGCCTGATCGGCCCGGTTCAGTGAGGCGTAGGCCAAGGCCAACCGATTCCACGCATCGACACTTTCAGGTGCAATTTCTACTGCCCGCGCGTAGTCTCGAGCCGCCTCGTCATACAATCCGTGCAGCTGTTTCAAATACCCCGCGGCCAGCAGGACGGGCGCCGAGTCGGGGTTCAGGCTTTGCGCCTTAGTCAGCGCTTGCGAGGCGCGGTCCATCCACTCGGAACCGAAATTCCGCCGCGCTTTTTGAAGGTAGGCTTCGGCCAAGGCAGCATACGGCAAGGCTGAGAGCGAGTCCAGTTGGGCCGCTTGCTGGAGGAAAGGGATGGCTTCATCCGCACTGGATTCATCCCGGCGGAGCAGGTTCAAACCCTGGACGTAAGCAGGATACGCGGCGGCAGCCAGGACATCCATCGGAACGCGGGCGCGGAGGCGGAACGCGCCGGTCACGGTGGCGGTGAGCGCTTTGGCCAGCACCGCAATATCTTTCGCGGCATAGGTCCCGCGGAGTTCTTGCAAAGGTACGCCGGAACTCGTGTCAACCACCGAAGCCTGCACCGCCAGCGAGCCGCCGCCGTTCTGCACGCGCGTGCGCAGCACGTGCGTCGCGGCCAGGACGCTTTTCGCTTTCTCGGGAGTGTCCACGCGATTGCGCCGCGATTCGCTCGGCGGAATCACGATGAAACCGCGCCGCGCTCCGGAAAGGCGATCCGCCAGTTCCACACCGAGCCCCTCCGCCGTGGGAAGCGGCGCCCCTTCCACCGTAACCGGCAGGATTGCCAGCCGCACCGGCGGGCCCGGCATTTCTCGTCCCAGCCACAGCACGGAACCCAGAATCACGGCTGCCGCAGCCGGGATAGTCATGAGCCATTTCCGCCGCGGGCGATAGGAGTCAATCTGCCTGATCACCTCCTCGGCGGAGCCGAAACGATCCTCGGGCCGGAGCTTCAAGCACCCGCACACAACGCGCTTCCAGGGCGTTCCTAACTCGCCCACGCGCCTCCGGAAGTACCGCGCCGGCGCATCTTGCGGAAGCGTCTCCGTACTGGCGCTCTCCGCAAGCGGCGGCTCTTCAACCGGGTCGGGCACCCTTCCGGTAAGCATGACATGGATGATGATTCCGAGCGCGTAGAGATCCGACGCCGCGCTTACCGG
The DNA here is from genome assembly GCA_035295805.1 of Bryobacteraceae bacterium. Taxonomy (GTDB): domain Bacteria; phylum Acidobacteriota; class Terriglobia; order Bryobacterales; family Bryobacteraceae; genus PSRJ01. The sequence continues at coordinate 31,505 of DATGII010000146.1, forward strand.
GGCGCGGGCAAACAGCTCCGGGGCCATGTAGTCCAGGGAGCCCGCGAGCCGGTTGAGGACCCGCTGCTCGCCGGCCACGCTAAGCGCAGCCAACCCGAAATCGGTGATGACGGCGCGCGTGCCGCCTTCCGGCGTGTGCGTCAGAATAATGTTGCCGCATTTCAAATCGCCGTGGATCACGCCCTGCCGGTGCGCCTGGCCCAGCCCCGCGCAGATCTGGCGGGCGATATCCCGGGCTTGCTCCGCCGGCAGCGGCCCGGCGCGGTGGATGCGCGCGCTCAGAGTCTCGCCTTCGATGAATTCCATGGTCAGAAACTCGACTTCGCCGAGGTCGGTTCGCGCCGAATGGAGGTCATGAACCTTGCAGACATTGAAATGGCTCACTTCGCGCGCGGCGCGCACCTCCGGCGGCAGCCAGTGGTCGTAGCCCGCCTGGGCCGATTTGATGGCCACCCGCCGGTTGAGCTTCTCGTCGAAGGCTTCGTAGACGACGCCCATGCCGCCGCGGCCGATTTCGTCGCCGATGCGAAACCGGTCCGCGATCAGGTCTCCGGGCTCGAACGGCCGGTCGAGAAACTCGAAGGACGTAATGACGCTTCGGCTGAGAAAGCCGGCCATGCGCCGCTCCCACTCCACGCGCTCGGTGACCTCGGCGTACAGATCGGGATCCTCTCCGCACTCCGCATGCAGAAAGCCCTCGCAGGTCCCCGGTTCCTGCGCCAGGGCCGCTGCGACCAGCGTCATTACGCGTTCGTCGCGTTCGACTGGGTCTCGCATGTTGTCGGGTTCAGCCTTTCAAACAACCACCGCCGCGCATCGCTGAACTGGCGCTGCATGGTGCGCAACGGCAGCCCCGATACTTCGGCGGTTTCTTCGTCGGTCAACCCCATGAAATATTTCAGTTCCACAATCGAGCACCAGTCGGGATGCCGCAGTTGGAGCTCATCGAGGAGCGAATCGACCGCCACCGCGGTCTCCAGATCCTTGCCGCTGGCGCCGGGCAGAAAATCGCGGGAACCCTGAATCGGAATCATCGCCGACTTAGTGCGCGCGCGGGCGTGGTCAATCAACAGCCGCCGCATAATGCGCGCGGCCACCGCATAGAAGTGCCGCCGGCCTTCCCAGTCGCGCTGCCGGCCGGCCAGCAAGCGGACATAGGCTTCATTCAATAAGGCGCTGGCCTGGAGCGTGTGGTCGCGCCTCTCCCGGCGCATCAGGGCGCGCGCGAGATTGCGGAGGTCGGGCAGCACCAGGCGGAACAGCCGATCTTCCACGCTGCGGTCGCCGGCGCTCCAGGCGTGCAGTAAGCGCGTGATCTCGCCCGCGGGTTCCATTCGTTGCTCCGACGGTGCGCAGTATTCTATCATGGGACCCCGGAACTGTGAGAAAGGGTACGGGAACGAAGTCGTCATGAATGGTCTCACCGGAATGAGCGGAATGAGCCAAAAAACCCCGCCAAAAAAGAATCAGGAATCCCAGGATGAGTGAAAGAGTCAGGCCGTTCGTTTCCCGTTCCGTCGCGAGGCCCGGCTACCGGTAGTACTGGAGCGGCGCCCGGGTTTTTGGGGAGCCTGCTCGAACAGCGCGAATTGCAGCCGACGCTCGGTGGCATCCACGCGCTCCAGGATCACGCGCACACGGTCTCCAATGGCAAACTCGCGGCGCGTGCGCTTTCCGACGATCTTGCGCACGTTCTCCTGATACGCGTATTGGTCGTCCGGCAGGGTGTCGATCGGGATCAGGCCTTCCACAAACAAATCGGTCAGTTCCACGAACAGCCCGTACTTGGCGGTGCTGATGATGAGCGCGTCGAAGTCTTCGCCTACGCGCTCCTGCATGAATTTCACTTTCTTCCACTCGACCAGCTCGCGCTCGGCGTCGGCGGCGCGCCGCTCCGATTGCGAGCATTCTTCGGCAATCGAGGCCAGCTCGGTTTCGGCCGGAGCCGGATGCCCCGCCAGCGCGGCTCGCAGCAGCCGGTGGACGATCAGATCGGGATACCGCCGGATAGGCGATGTGAAGTGTGTGTACGAATCGGCCGCCAGCGCGAAGTGTCCCACGTTTTCGGCGCTGTAACGCGCTTGTTTGAGCGACCGCAGCATCAGGTAGCTCAGGATGCGCTCTTCCGGCTTGCCTTCGATTTTGCTCACCAGCCGCTGATATTGGCGCGACGATATCGCCACGCCCGAATCGGCCATCACGATCTCGCTCCGCCGCTTGCCGCCGTCTCTACGGCGATCCGTGAAGCTGAATTTTTTCACCGGGATCGCACCCACTCCCAGCGAGTACCCGAAATGCGCCGCCACCTCTTCGAATTCCAGGACGCGCTTGGCGTCCGGCTTCTCGTGAATCCGGTAGATCGAAGGATTCCCGCTATTCTCGAGGTGCGAAGCCACCGCTTCGTTCGCCGCCAGCATGAACTCTTCGATGATCCGGTGCGCGATATTCCGCGGCGCGCGCGTGACTCCCGTCATCGCGCCCCATTCATCGAACTCGATCAGCGGTTCCGGGAGGTCGAAATCGATGGAGCCGCGCCGCACTCGCTTGCGATTCAACAGGAGCGCGAGCTCGCGCATCAGCTCAAAGCGCGCCGCGAGCGGCCGATAGCGATCGCGAAGGCCGGCATCACCTTCCAGCAACAGGTGCACGTTGGTATAGGTCATGCGCTCGACGCTGCGGATCACTCCTGCGGTGAACTCCTGTCCCACGGTTTCGCCCTGGTGGTCGATCTCCAGCAGCGCCGAGAGCACGAGCCGGTCCACTTCCGGGTTGAGCGAGCAGATATTGGTCGAAAGCTCGAAGGGCAGCATGGGCACGGCGCGATCGGGAAAATAGACGCTGGTTCCGCGCAGGCGGGCCTCGGTGTCGATCGGCGTTCCCGGCCGCACGTAATGGCTTACGTCGGCGATGTGAACCTGCAGCGCGTAGTTGCCGTTCGGCAGCCGGTCCACCCAGACCGCGTCATCGAAATCGCGCGCCGTCTCCCCATCGATCGTGACGATCTCGAGCGCGCGGAAATCACGCCGTCCTTCCAGTTCGCGTGTCGAAATTACGTTCGGCGCCGCTTCGGCCTGCTCCACCACTTCGGGCGGAAACCGGTGGGGCAAGTGGTGCTTGCGGATGACGATCTCCACATCCACGCCGAAATCGTCCGGCCGCCCCAGAATCTCAATTACCCGCCCGACGGGCCCGGAGCCGTGCTCGGGATATTCCAGCAACTCCACGTTCACAATCATCCCGGCCAGTTCCGCCGCCGAGGCGACCTCCGGCGCCGCCACTCCAATGCGGTCGACCATCGGTCCGCCGCGCGGAATTTCCAACCCTTCGGGGATATCGATCCACTGGCGGATGCGCTCGTCTTGCGGCACCACGTATTGGCCGCGCCTGCCGATGCGAAATTCGCCGACTACAGTCGGCTGCGCCCGCTTGAGAATTTTTATAATTTCGCCGTCCGCCCGACCGTCGGCTTCGATGCGCGAGATCCGCACTACGACGCGGTCGCCATGCATGGCCTTTTCGGCCGATTCCGGGGGGATGAACACGTCGCCGGCCACGCCTTCCACCGGCTTCTCCGCGATCAGAAAGCCGTACCCGTCCTTGTGCATGTGGAGGCGCCCCACGGCGAACTCGCGGCTGCGCGCCGTCACCGCATAGTGGCCCGACCGCAGTTCGATCAATTCGCCGCGCGCCGTCAGCCGCGACAACGCGTTTTCCAGATCCTCCCGCGCGGTCCCTCTGGCGCCCATTTCGCGCACCAGTTGCTTGAAGTTCGCCCGCGCGTGGGGCAACTTCGCAATGTGCTCAACCAGCGCTGCGTCCCGCATATTCCGATTCTAGTCGCACGGGGATTATCCCACGCGTTGCTACACTGATCAGAAGATGGCCAACGTCGCCCCCGCGGCATCCCAATTGAGCGAAATCTCCGACACCCGTGAAGTGCGCGACTGCCTGCAGTGGTTCACCCGCGAAAAGCAGTGGATCAACGAGATGCACCTGCAGCTTTGCCGGATTCCGGCGCCGACCTTTCTCGAAGGGGAGCGCGCCGTGTGGTTCGCCGAGCAGTTTCGTGCGCTCGGCTGGGAGGCGGCGACCGACCGCGCCGGCAATGTCGTCGCCTGGCTCGGAGACGGTCCTTACGTGGCCCTTACCGCGCACCTCGACACCGTCATCGCGCCCCGCGGCAAAGACGATATCAGCGTGGATGGCGAGGGCCGCTTCCGCGGCCCGGGCGTGTCGGATAACGGCGCCGGGCTTGCCGCTCTGCTCGCCATCGCGCGGGCATGGAAGACATGCCACCAGCCGCTGGATCTCCCGGCCGGCCTCCTGCTGGTCGCCAATGTCGGCGAGGAAGGGGAAGGAAATCTCTCCGGCATGCGCCATCTCTGCAAACAGTCGCCGTTCGCGCGCAAGATCGGCGCCTTTGTCGTGGTTGACGGCGCCAACACCGATCACATCACCACACGCGCTCTGGGCAGCCGCCGCTTCGAAGCGGCGTTCAGCGGCCCCGGCGGCCATAGCTGGAGCGATTTCGGCGTGGGCAACCCGGTCCATGCATTGTGCCGGGCGGTGGCTTTGTTCTCCGAGACCCGCCTGGACGGCGCTCCGAAATCCGCCATCAATGTCGGCTTGATCGAAGGCGGCTCCAGCGTCAATGCCATTGCGCAGACGGCGCGCGCCAAAGTCGATATCCGCTCCGAAAGCAACGAGAAGATGGACGAGTTGGTCGATATCCTCTCGGCGGCGGTCGATCGGGCTCGCGATCTGGAAAACCAGCGGGCGACCGCCGGCAAAGTGACGGCGAAGCTGCGGGAAATCGGAGCCCGCCCCGCCGCCGCGCTCTCCGAAAACGCCGCCATTCTCCGGTACCTCCGCGCTGTCGACGCGCACCTCGGTATTCGTTCGCACGTCGATTGCTCTTCGACCGACGCCAACATCCCGATGTCGCTCGGCATTCCCGCTCTTGCCATCGGCGCCGGCGGCATCGGCGGTGGCGCTCATACCTCCCAGGAATGGTTCCGCCCCGAAGGACGCGATCTCGGTTTGAAGCGGATCCTTCTGCTTTTGCTGTTGCTCCTGCGTGACCCGGGCGGGAACCGGAAGTGAACCGCCGCGCCGCGGACGCAGCTTTAGCCTTCAACACATTGGTCTGGGGCGCCACCTTTACTTTGGTGAAATCTGCTCTGCGGGATGTCTCGCCGGTGTTGTTCCTGGCTTTGCGCTTCTCCTTGGCTGCCGGCGCGCTCGGCGCGCTCTGGTTCGTAACGGGGCGCAGGCCCAAAACCGAGGGCCGGACCATCCGGGGTGGAATCCTGGCTGGAATCCTCTTGTTTGGCGGATTCCTGCTGCAAACATTGGGCTTACAGTTCACCACGCCACCCAAATCCGCTTTCCTTACCGGGCTGGCGTCCGTGATGGTACCTTTGCTGGGGGCTCTCGTCTATAGAGTCAAGCCGCAGGCCCTGGAGGTGCTCGGAGTTCTGGTAGCCACCACCGGCTTAGGTTTGATGACACTGGATGGCCCTGTCGGCTCCCTCGGTAAGGGCGATCTGCTGACGCTCCTTTGCGCAGTGGCCTTTGCAGGACATATCGTGACCCTCGGACATTATTCGGCACGGACCAGTTTTGAGATGCTGGCGCTCGCCCAGATCGCAACGGCTGCCGGGCTGGCGCTGGGGCTGTTCTGGTGGGTGGAACCCTTACACATCGTATGGAATCCGGCCGTCATCTACGCGATACTGGTTACGGGTCTTCTGGCTACGGCCCTGGCGTTTACGATTCAGGCTTGGGCTCAGAAATTTACCAGTTCGACCCGAACGGCTCTGATTTATACGCTGGAACCGGTTTTTGCCTGGCTGATCTCGTATGGGGCCCTCGGAGAAGGTCTTGCCGGGCGTGCCGCGGCCGGCGCGGCCCTGATCCTGGGTGGCGTTGTTTTGGTGGAATTGAAACCATTCGGAAGCAGGCTACATCCATGAAACCAGTGGTGCTCCAGGCCGGGATTATAATAATTCTGGTCGAGTTGAGCACGCGAACCATTGAGGAAATTCCATGAGCTTCTTTGACAAATTGCGCACACAGAAATTCCTTTCTTTTACGCTGATTCTGTTCACCCTCTCCATCGGGATCGTGATCGGGACTCTAATCACGTCCGGTGTGAAGGCGGCGAAAGAGAACACGGTGGCGCCGGGCGCCACGCCGCTCGCGATCCCCGATCCGGTGCAGTTGTCCACCACGTTCTCGCAAATTGCCAAACAGTTGGAGCCCTCGGTCGTGAATATTTCGACCGAGTATCGGCCCAAAGCTCAAACGCAGACGCGGGGGCAGGGCCGGCGCCGGCAGATTCAGCCGCCGGACGACGATCAGGGCGACGATAGCGGTCTCCCCGATCTGTTTCAGCGCTTCTTCGGGAATCCCTTTGGTGAAGGAGCACCGGATCAGGCCCAGCGCCGCGGATTTGCGCTCGGCTCCGGAGTGGTCGTGGACCGCGCCGGTTATATTCTGACGAACAACCACGTGGTCGACAAGGCCGATCGAATTCAGGTGAAGTTCGCCGGCGACACCACGCAATATGACGCCAAGGTTGTCGGCACCGATCCGCAGACCGACCTCGCGGTCATCCGCGTCGAAGGAAAGAAAGATCTCACGGCGGCCAAGATCGGCAACTCCGATGCCGTTCAGGTGGGCGATTGGGCCGTGGCGATTGGCTCCCCATTCGGGTTCCAGGCCACCGTCACCACCGGCATCATCAGCGCCAAGGAGCGCGATATCCCCGGTGATTCGACCCAGTTCCAGCACTTCCTGCAGACCGACGCCGCCATTAATCCGGGCAACAGCGGCGGCCCGCTGTTGAACATTCGCGGCGAAGTGATCGGGATCAATACGGCGATCGCGTCCCGCTCCGGCGGTTACCAGGGTATCGGCTTTGCTCTGCCGATCAACACGGCGGTCAACGTCTACAACGACATCATCAAGACCGGCAAGGTGACGCGCGGCTCCATCGGCATCCGCTTCAGCTCGGCCGATACGGAACAGGGCCGCTCACTGTTGAAATCCTATGGTCTCAACGAGGGCGCCTTCGTACAGCAGGTGGCGCCCGGAGGTCCCGCCGAGAAAGCCGGAATCAAGGCCGAGGATGTCATCGTGGCGATCAACGGCAAACCCGTGCGCACCAGCGGCGATCTGGTCAACACGGTCACCGGCACCCCGATTGGCACCTCGCTGAATGTCACGGCTATGCGGGACGGCAAGCGGGAGAACTTCAAGGTGGTGGTCGGCGATCTGGCTCAGGTATTCCCGGACGAGTTTGGGACCGGCAAGAAGGACCAGCCCGATAAAACCGAGAGCACCACGGCCCGTTTCGGCATGAGCATTCAGAACCTCACCGATGCGCAGCGCCAGAACCTGGGCATCAAGGAAAAGGGCGGTGTGCAGATCTCTACCGTGGAGCCCGATTCCTTTGCCGAAGACATCGGCCTGGCTCCGCGCGACGTCATTGTGTCGATTAACCGCCAGCCGGTGAATTCCGTAGATGACGTGCGGCGCATCCAGGGCACTCTCAAGGCCGGCGACGCCGTTGCGGTTCGCATTCTGCGGGAGGACCGCGCGACGCGGGAATGGACTTCCCAATTCCTGGCCGGGACCCTGCCGGCGGGCGCCCAGTAGGTTTAGGAGCGCCGGTGACTTTTTTCACCGGCGCTCTAGTACTCTTCGTGACTTTGGTACACTGGCATTAGGCATGCGCAAGGTGGTGTCTTTGGCTGGTGTGTTGGCGCTCGGCCTGCTTGGCTTTGCGGCCGACGGCGCAGCTCCGGCTCAGAAAAGATCGACATCCGGGAAAAGCGCCGCCACGGTTCACAAAAAGGGCGTGAGCACTACAGCGGCTGCCCGGACAACTGCCCGGCAGACCACTTCTTCCACCCGGGCCACCGCAAGCAAGCGCGGCAAGAAGGGTCCCGTCCGGCGACCTGCCGTGACCTGGCGCAATCGCCAGTTGGCCCCTACCGCGGAACGCTACAAGCAAATCCAGGACGCGCTGGTCGCGAAGGGCTACCTGCCGGCCGACGCGGCCAACGGCAAGTGGAGCGATTCCTCAACCGAAGCGCTCAAGAAGTTCCAGGCTGATCAGAACCTGGATGGCAACGGCAAAATCAACTCCCTCTCGCTGATTGCTCTAGGTCTGGGACCCAAGCGCGATACTAGCCCGGCAAAACCCCCGACTCCCCCACCGGTTACGAACCCATAGACCCAAAGGGGTGAATTGACGGTCAAGAATCATTTAGGGTACCATTATTTAGGATTAACGGGACCGAATACCTGTTAATGGGAGGCCGGAAATGTTGAGCAACTCCACAGCACTCCAGGTGATCCCGGAAGCCAGCTTATTTGACCGCGGGTGGCGTTTTCTGATGAGCCAACTCATCCAGGACGTCCCCGATTCGATCGCGGTCTGTGAGTTCAATTGCCGCGAAACCGATTGCAGCGCCGAGCGTTGGGCGTCCTGCGAGCGCCGCTTACTGCACGCATCGCGAGAGCGTGTCCCAAAATTCCGGAAATGAGACGGACGCCGCCTCGGCGCCTTCGATGACGGATTCTCCATCGGCGCGCAGGGCCGCGACCGCGAACGCCATCGCCACCCGGTGATCGCCGAAGGAATCGAAGGCGGCGGCACGGAATTGCTGCCGGCCCGGAATTACCATCCCATCGGCCGTTTCTTCAGCCGCGACCCCGAGTCGCCGCAGGTTCTCGGTGACGGTGTGGATCCGATCGGTCTCCTTGATCCGTAATTCGCCTGCGTCCTTGACCGTCAGCCCGTTCTGAGTGGCGGCGCCGAGCACGGCCAAAACGGGGATCTCGTCGATCAAGGCCGCAGTCAGGCTTCCCTCAATCACGCCGCCGCGCAACTCCGAGTAGCTCACCCGGATTTCGCCCATCAATTCGCCGTTCCGGCTTTCGAGCTCGGGAATCGCGATCCTGGCGCCCATTCCGGTCAAGAAATCGAGCAGCGCCGAGCGGGTGGGGTTCAGGCCGACGTCCCGAATCGTCAACTGCGAGCCGGGCACCAGCAGGGCCGCCGCGAGGAAAAACGCCGCCGAAGAGAGGTCCGACGGGACCACCAGTTCCCGGGCGGCGAGCCGGGGCCGCCCTTGGACGGTGATCTTCTGGCGTTCCACGATGACCTCGGCGCCAAATTCGCGCAGCGCGATTTCGGTGTGATCCCGCGAGCGCACCGGTTCGATAACGGAGGTGGTTCCCTCCGCAAAGAGCCCGGCGAACAAAACGCAGGTTTTGACCTGGGCGCTGGCGACGGGCAGGCGGTACTCGATCGGCCGCAGCCTGGCTCCTGCAATCTCCAGCGGCGGATATTGATTTTCGCGCGCCCGGATGTGCGCCCCCATCTCGGCCAGCGGTTTCATGATGCGCTGCATGGGGCGACGCGACAGCGATTCATCCCCGCCGATCCGGCTGCGAAACGGCTGTCCCGCCAAAATTCCCGAGAGCATCCGGATGGTCGATCCCGAATTTCCCGCATCCAGGTCCCGCGCGGGCGTCCGCCAGCCGTCCAGCCCTTTGCCGTGGATCACGAACTCCGTGCCGCCGCCTTCGACCTCGATTCCCAACGCGCGCACGCAGTCCAGTGTCGAATGGCAATCGGCCCCAGTCGAATAGTTCCGGATGCGGGTGGCGCCCTCGGCGATGGACGCGATCATCGCGTAGCGATGCGAGATGGACTTGTCGCCGGGCAGGGTAATGCCGCCCGAAACGGAGGACGCCCGCCGAATTTGTTTCCGCATCGGCTACGCCGTCACCGCCTGCCAGCGCGTGGATACCTTTTTGATGCGCTCGACGGCTTCGGTCAGGTTCGGCAGCGAATTCGCGTAGCTAAACCGGATGTATCCTTCGCCGTATTGCCCGAAGCCGGCGCCGTTCAGGCAGGCTACACCGGCCTCCTCGAGCAGCAGGTCGGCCAACTCCTTCGAGGGCATGCCGGTGCCGGTCACATTCGGGAAGGCGTAAAAGGCGCCGCCCGGCAACGCGCAGCGAAATCCCGGAATCTGATTGAGCCCCGCGCAGAAGGCGTCGCGCCGCCGCTTGAATTCCGCCACCATTCGGGTCACATCGTCCTGCGGACCCGTCAGCGCCGCGATCCCGGCCCGCTGGGTGAAGCTGGCGGTGCAGGAATTGGAGTTCACCATCAGCTTGTTGACCGCGGCCACCAACCACTCCGGCATGACGCCGTAGCCCATCCGCCAGCCGGTCATGGCATAGGTTTTCGAAAAGCCGTCGAGCAGGATGGTTTTTTCCAGCATTCCCGGAAAGGTCGTGATGGAAACCGGGGCCGGCCCGTCATACACAATACGCGAGTAGATCTCGTCGCTGAGCACCATCACGTCGCGGTTCTCGAGCATTTTCGCGATGGCCTTTACGTCTTCGGCCGGGATGATGCCGCCGGTCGGGTTTTGCGGCGAGTTGAGGATGATCAGCTTGGTTCTGTCCGTGAGCCGCTCCCGAAACAGGTTCAGATCGAAGGAAAATCCGCGATTTTCCACGAGCGGCATGGGTACCGGTTTCGCGCCCAGGAACCGGATCATCGATTCGTAAATGGGGAATCCGGGATTGGGATAGATGACCTCATCGCCCGGCTCGAGCAGCGCGATGAGGGGGAAAAACATGATCGGCTTGCCGCCCGGAACCACGCACACGTGCTGGGGTCCCACCGGAATGCCGCGCGTCCGGCTGATGTACCCGGCGATGGCTTCCCGCAGTTCCGGCAGCCCCTGCGTGGGGCCATAATGGGTCCAACCCTCGTCGAGCGCCCGTTTGGCCGCTTCGACGATGTGGGCGGGAGTGGGGAAGTCCGGTTCCCCGATCTCGAGGTGCACAATGTTACGACCCTTGGCTTCCAGCCCTCGGGCCTTTACCAGGACGTCAAATGCCGACTCGACCCCCAGCAGAGCGATCCGTTGGGCGAGTTTCATGGCTCCTCCCGGAGGTACACGATAACCAACAGCATCTTTTCAGCTTAACAAGCGACACGGGTTAAAATAGCCGGAGCGGAAGTGGGCCGCTTTTGATTCCACGTTTTCGCCGGTCCTTCGTCACATCTGTAGGACTTGTGAGAGCTGCCGCTTACAGCCCGATGAGTGAAATTACCGAACCCGGACTGGATCTGGAACGGCAAAACCGCTTTGCTTCGCAGCACTTGCGGCGGATTTTCATCCAGATCTATCGAATTGTCGGAAATGTCGCGGACGCCCAGGATTTGACACAGGAGGCGTTCATCAAGGCCCTCCAGCGGCAAGATCAGCTCAAAGACGAGCAGAAGGCCGCGCACTGGCTATCGCGGATCGCCACCAACACGGCGATCGATTTTCTGCGCCGCAGCGGACGCGCCACGTTTTGCGAGATGGAGGACGCGCCCGAACGACATTCCGAGAGTCCCGAGCAGATGCTGTTGCGCTCCGAGCAGCGGAATTATCTGGAAGACGGACTGCGGCTGCTGAGCGCCCGGGAGCGGGCCGCGCTGCTGCTGCGCGATGTGGAAGGTTTACCGGCCGAGGAAGTCGCCAGGCGTCTGGACTGCTCCAAGGCCACCGTGCGCTCGCACATTGCCAACGCCCGGATCAAGTTTCGCCGGTACATTGAACGAAGAAAACAATAAGCCATGAAACATCCGAGTCAGGAGACGTTGGCTTTACACGCGGGCGGCGATCTGGGATGGGTAGCCGGCTGGCGGACTGGGCGCCACCTGAGCCACTGCGACCAGTGCCGCGAGGAAGTGGCGGCGTTCCGCGGGCTGCGTGAAGTGTTGCCGGACCTGAATGAAATCCCGGAGGTCGCCTGGAACCGGCTGGCTTCCGAGATGAAGGCGAATATCCGGCTTGGGCTCGCGGCCGGCGAGTGTGTCCGCGCCGAGGAGAAACCGCTGCGGCACACGCTGTTTTCCGGGGCTCGCACGGCGGTGGCGGTGGCCAGCGTAGTGGCGCTGCTGGTGACCGGGGTAATGATCGAGCGACCGGGCCAGCGGCCCGCTCCGGCTGCGGTCGATGGCGTGGTGCTCCAGTCGACCCGGGGCGGCATTCAGGTTTTCGACGGCGCCCGCGCGCTACGCCTGCTGCATACCGGAGTCAAGGAAGAAAACGTGATCCGGTCGGTGGGCGCGCAAGGTTCGATGCGGGCGCGGTACGTCGATCCCGAGACCGGCTACGTGACGATCAATAACGTGTATGCGGAGTGATTCCAAGTTGCGAGTGGCGCTCTTCAGCCTTCTGGGCGCGGCCGGCTTGCTGGCCCAGAATTCTCCACTGGAATCGCGCGATGCCGTAAAGGTGAATATCCCGCAGGATTCGCCGGTGAATTTCGTTTCGATGACGATGGGAGAATCGCGCGCGACAGCGCGGGGGGCGGCGCTGCTGCTCGATCTCCACATGTCGCTGGAGCTGCGCAATGCCAGCCCGAACCGCATCCACGGCGTGGTTCTGCGGGTAGTCTCGCAGGAAGTGGCGGCCGGAGGCAAAGCTTCGGTCGCGGTGCCGAGCCTCAACATCAAGCCCGGCGACGCCTTCCCGGTGCGCATCGATCTGCAGTTGATTCGCCCTACGCAGGTACTGGCCGGCGGTCCGCTGGTCCAGGTGGATCTGGATGGCGTCCTGTTCCAGGATTTTTCATTCTACGGGCAGGACCGGCTCAATTCGCGGCGTCTGCTGACCGTGTGGGAGACCGAGGCGCAGCGCGACCGCGAATACTTCAAGCGCGTGCTGGCGCAATCTGGTTCCAAGGGGTTGCAGCAGGAAGTGCTTGCCAGCCTGGCGCGCCAGGCCGATCAGCCGCAGTTGGACGTGCGGGTGATTCGCCGGCGGGCGGTTGCGGCCACAGCCGCTCCGGAGCGCACCGCGCAATTCGCGTTCGTAAGATTTCCCGGTGCTCCGGTGGAACCGATCGATGGCTCGGCGGAGATTTCGGGAAGCGAAGCGCGCGCGCCGCGCATCGAGGTGCAGAACCAGTCGGCGCGGACGGTGAAGTACGTCGAGATGGCATGGCTGGTGAGCGACTCCCGGGGCCAGCAGTACATGGCTGCCTCCTTGCCGGCGTCGGATGCGGAGTTGTACCTGCCTCCGGGTAAGACCGCGCGTTTGGTGCAGGATACAGAGCTGCGGTTCAGCCGCCGCAATTTTCCGGTGAACATCGACAAGATGACCGGCTTTGTCAGCCAGGTGGAATTCGCCGACGGCAAGGTCTGGGTTCCCAACCGCCAGAACCTGGAGAACGCCGCGCTGTTGAACATCGTGGCGCCATCCGCGGAAGAGCAGCGGCTCACCGACCTTTACCGGCGCAAGGGGCTGAATGCGCTGGTTGAAGAACTGAAGAAGTTCTGACGATCCGAAAGCCGGTCAGCTTCGCCGCGGCCAAGACGAGCTAAGGCCGGTTTGCGGGGAGGACGCGGAAGCGGCGGCGGCCTTCGATTCGTTAGTTTTCGAAATCGGCGCGATTCACCGTGAATACCGTGGAGATGGACTCGCGTTTGGCGAGATGGACAAGGGTTGCGTCGGCGAAATCCATCGGCCTGTCCCAATACCGCGACATCAACGCGTGCACGGCGGGTAGTTCGGCGTGAGAAATGACCGCCAGTTCCAACGCGCTTGAGCGGACGAATTTCCAGGCGCTCTCCACCTCGCGGCGCTCGTCGCCGACGAGGTGGAATAGCTCGGTCAATACGGCTTCGGAAGTGAGCAGCGGCAGGTGCAGAGATGAAAACGTCTCGACGCAGGGGCGATGCCAGCGATCACTGCGGTCGAGCAGGGCCAGAATTGCGCCGGTATCGACCAGGGCATCAGCGCGCATGTTTGCGGCCGAGGCGCTCACGGACGGACTGCCGCGCGGATTCGGCGCGGCGGGGATTGCCGCTCGCAAAATTACCGAAACAGGCTGCCGCGGCGCGCTGGAGGCGTTGCTGGCGGGCGGCGTCGTTCGGATCGCCGTTGCGATTCTTCAACCATTCCTGGGCGGCAAGGTCGAGCGCGGCTGAAAGCGAGATTTTGCGGCGACGGGCCTCGCGCTCCAAGTCTGTTTTCAGGCCGGCGGAAACGCGCCAGCTATAGACTTCAGACTTGATGCACTACACTGTAGCGCATGCGGTGAGATGGCGGCAAAGGCGCGGCCCGAAGCCGCCGGTTTTCGGGCGGTTGGCGCGGTTTACGGCAGATCCATTATAATAGCGGGCGTTTCGGAAGCATCATGGACGATCAGGTTCACAGCCTGTTTCATGAGCTTGCCGATCTTGCCCCCGCCGAGCGCGACCGCGTACTCCGGGAACGGCAGATCGGACCGGAGGTCCGCGTCGAAGTGGAATCGCTTTTGAGTTTTGACTCCATCGCCGCGCACGATTTTACCGGTCTGGTGGCGGATGCCGCGCAGGAGGTCCTGTCTGCCGCGCCGGGTCCGGAGGTCGCGCGGTGCGGGCCGTACCGGCTGGTGCGGCTGCTCGGGCGCGGCGGGATGGGCGCCGTTTACCTGGGCGAGCGCGCGGACGGCGAGATTCAGCAGAAGGTGGCAATCAAGCTTCTGGCGGGGACTGGCGCTCCCTCCCGGTGGCGCGACCGGTTTTTGAACGAGCGCCAGATCCTCACATCGCTCAGTCACCCCTGCGTGGTTCGCGTGATCGATGCCGGCCATATGCCCGACGGGCAGCCCTACTTGGTGATGGAATACGTGGACGGGACGCCAGTCGATGTCTACGCCGGCCGATTGGGAATCCGAGAGCGGCTAGCTCTCTTCCTCCAGGTGTGCGACGGCGTCTCGCACGCGCATCGCCACCTGATCATTCACCGCGATCTGAAGCCTTCCAACATCCTGGTGGACGCATCGGGCCAACCGAAGCTGCTCGATTTCGGGCTGGCGAAACTTCTCGACACGGAGGGAGATCCAACGAGGACAGTAGAGCGTCTGCTCACGCCCGCGTATGCGAGCCCGGAGCAGGTCCGCGGCGAGATCCAGACCACCGCCACCGATATCTACTCGCTGGGCGCGATTCTGTACAAGCTGCTGACCGGGCGTTCGCCGCATGAATCCGAGACAGGAACATCGCAGGCGATGGAGATCTTGGCGGGTAAGAAGGGAATTGCCCTCCCGAGCGCGGTGAATCCCGATGTGCCGTCCGACCTGGATTGCATCGCCAGGAAAGCGCTGCGGCCGGAACCGGAGGAACGCTACGCTTCGGCGGAAGCGCTGGCGAGCGATATCCGCGCGTTTCTGGAGTTCCGCCCGGTGGAAGCGCGCTCCGGTAATGCCTGGTACCGGACGCGAAAGTTCCTGCGGCGGTATTGGATTCCAGTGACGGCCGCCGCGCTGGTGACGGCCAGCCTCGCGGCGGGCCTGGCGATTGCAAACCGCGAGCGAGCTCTGGCGTTGCGCCGGTTTGCCGATGTCCGGCAGCTCTCGAACAAACTATTCGATATTGATACTTCGGTTCGCGACTTAGCCGGCAGTTCGCGGAGCCGACAGTTGATCGTCGATACCGCGCTGGAGTATCTGCGGCGGCTGGCAGCGAGTGTCCACGGCGATCCCGAACTGGCGCTGGAAGTCGGCAATGCGTACATGCGAGTGGCGCGCGTTCAAGGAGTACCGATCTCGCCGAATCTCGGACAAACGAAAGAAGCCGAGCGCAACCTTCGAATTGCCCGAGGATTCATCGAGACCGCCTTGAAAGCGCAGCCGGCGAACCGGACGGCCATGCTGCGGATGGCGCAGATCGCCCATGATCAAATGATCCTGACCGGGTTCGAGCATCGCCAGGATGAGATGAGCGCATTCACCAGGGAATCGGCGGAATGGCTGGACAAGTTTCACGCCGGACCGAACGATAAGCCGGAAGCGATCGCCATCCTCACGGTGTACATGAATGTGGCGGATTACTCGCGCCGCGAACAGCAAGTTGAAAAAGCGCTCCAGCTCAGTAAGCGCGGCGCCGAGCTTTCTGGGTTGCTCAGCCGCCCCGATCACGTCGGCGATTTCCTTTGGGTTTCCGCACAGGCGTTCCAGCAGGTTGGTAAGCTCGATGACGCGCTCGCGGCCAGCCGGGAAGCAGCCAGATTGCTGGATCCCGGTCCGGCGTGGCTGACGAAAGGCGGCCTGGCTTACAACTTCCAGTTGGCCCTGATTTACCAAGGGCGGATTCTGGGCGGATATGATTTCGTGAGCTTGGACCGGCCCGCAGATGCGATTCCCCTGTTGGACCGGGCCTTCGGAATGGCAGACGGGTTTGTACACCGCGATCCGCAAGAGCAGTCCTCCCGCGGTATTCTCAGTATGGCTGCCATCTCGTTGGGTGACATCATGCGCCAGTCTGACCCGGCGCGCGCGCTCGCGGTCTATGACCACGCACTCCGCCACACCGCAGAGGTCGCCGACAATGTGAACATCCGGCGATACGAGGTGAACCTGTTGGCCGGCTCCAGTTATGCACTGCGGCGCCTCGGCCGTTCCAGGGAAGCCCGCCTGCGGCTCAATGCGGCATTCGAACGTTTGCAGCAACTCAACTTCTATCCGGCGGACAAGATTGAGCCGGGTTCCGAGGTGGAGGAAGCGGTTCAGGCGCTGGGAGACTTCGAAGCGGACGCCGGAAACCTGGATCGCGCGATCAGTGTGTATGAGGAACTCTTACGAAAGATCCAGGCGGGGAAGTTGGGTCTAGCGCCCGGCCTGCCCGAGGCCGTGCATTTGTCCGCGATCTATCGCTCAGCCGCCGCGGTGTACCGGCGAGCGGGGCGTCCGGAGATGGCGGACGCTCTGGAAGCGCGGCGGCGCGATCTGTGGCTAGGGTGGAATCGAAGGCTTCCTAAGAATTCCTTCGTGAAGCGGCAACTTGAGAAATTGAGCACGCCGGTGACCCGGGTACCGGCGTTACACCACGTTGAATAGCAGCTTGAAGCCGTAATCCATGTGCAGCTGTTGGTGGCAGTGGAATAGTGTCAGGCCGTCCTGCTCGGGCGTGACGTCGACTTCAATCTTGCGATAGCCTTTTACCAACACCACATCCTTCAGCACGCCGGCGGTCGGCTTGCCGTAGACGCTCGTCAGCTCGAAGCTGTTGCGGTGGAGGTGGACCGGGTGCGGATCGTCGGTCTGGTTGTCGAAGACCAGGCGGTAGCGCTTGCCTTTCTGCAGCTCGCGCGGGGGCGCCTTGGGGTCGAACTCCTTGCCGTTGATGGTCCAGCGGTTGAACTGGCCCTTGCCGCCGTTGATTTTGCCAAACGCCAGCGGGATGGTCTCGACCGGGAGCGGCGTCGAGCGATTGTCGCCGAAAATTGTGTAGTCCCACGCTTTTTTGGGGGGCGCGATCCAGCGGGGCTTGCCGGTTTTGTTGGCGTATTCCACGACCACGCCCATGCCGTTCATGCGGTCGTCGTCCTTTGGCGTTCCGAGGATCCACACGCCGGGATTCTTCATCTCGACAACGGCGTCGATGCGCTCGGCCGTTCCCAGTTCCAGCACGTCGACCATTTGCGGCGTCGGCACCGGATTGCCATCGAGGCCGACAACTTGAAACTGGTGGCCGGGCAGGGCCAGCTTGATGTTCTCGGTGGCGCTGGCGTTCAGAAAATGGAACAGCACGCGCTGGCCTTGCATCACGTGGATCGGCTCGCCGTAGCCCAGAGCACGGCCGTTAATGGTGAAGCTCTTGTATCCGATTTCCCAGCCGTTCGTCTTCTCATCGGGCTTGACGGCGGGCGGATGGGGGGGCGGCAGGCCGGGCTCGTCTTCTTCCTCTTCTTCCTCCGAGCCCAGCTCGGGCTCCCATTCATGCGTGGCCAGAAACAGCTCCTGGTCGTATTGGCCCGGATTGCTCTTGGGCTCGATATAGACGAAGGCGAACTGGCCCGAGTAGGTGCCGCGCGCGAGATCGGCCATCGGCATCACGTGCGAGTGCACGAACCGCGCGCCGGAAGGCTGGGGCGTCAGCCGGTAGCGGATGTGACCGTGCGCGGGAACCGCGAGGCTTTTCTCTTCTTCGGCACCGTCGACGCGCGCCGGAATGATCTGCCCGTGCCAGTGGACCAGTTCGGAAGTGTCGGTATCGTTGAACAGATCCACCGTGACGGTCTGCCCTTCACGCAGGCGGATGAGCGGGCCCGGCACGGTGCCGTTATAGCCGACGGTGCGAATGGTTTTTCCCTGCGCGATATCGACCGAGACCCGGCCAATCCGCAGCGTGACATCGGCGGGACCGGTCGGCTCGCTCTCAGAGGTGGTTTGCAGCCCTGCCCGATGACATGCCGCCAACGCCAGCCCGGCCGCGCCGGCGAGAGCCTCGCGCCGTGTCAGATCCACTTTCATACCGCGCAGTATATCAGTGGCCGCGCGCGCCTCGCCTACACCGGCTCCGGATGCACCGTGATATCGGCGCCCGGCGCGATCTGGTGGATGGCGTGTTCGATGGATTCGGTGAGATCGTGCGCCTGGGTCAAGGTCTGGCCGCCGTCCACCAGTACATGCAGGTCGACGAACAGCACCGGCCCGGAATAGCGCACGCGCACCTGATGGCAATCACGGACTCCGGGTACGGCCTCGACCACCGCGGCGACACGTTGTTCGAGTCCGGCCGGCGCCCGGTCCAGCAGCGCGTCGATGGTGCGCCGGCCAAGCTGCACGCTGATCCAGACCACGACGGCGGAGACTCCCAGCGCGGCGACGGCATCGCCCTCCCGCAGGAACGCCAGCGCCGGAAACCACTCGCCGGCCTTGACCGCGATCAGCCCCAGGATCACCACAGACGAGCTCCAGATATCGGTGCGGAAGTGCAGCGCGTCGGCTTCGAGGGCCTGGCTGTTGTATTTACGGGCCGCCCGATCGAGGACGCGCGACCGCGAAAAATCGATCGCAATCGAAGTGAACATGACGGCGAACGACCAGAACGTCACCTCCACCTCGATGCGGTGATAAAACAAACGGCGCACCGCTTCCCAGACGATCCACGCGCAGGTGATGATCAGAAGCACCGTCTCAAACAGCGCGGAAAGATTCTCGACTTTGCCGTGGCCGTACAGGTGGGAATGGTCGGGCGGGCGGGAGGAAATGCGAACGGCGAGCAGTGTCATTATCGCCGCGATCAGATCCAGCGCGGAATGCGCAGCTTCGGCGAGGATGCCCAGGCTTCCGGTCAGAATGCCGACCAGAAACTTGAAACCCGTGAGCCCGATAGCGGCGATCAGCGAGCTTAGCGCGGCGGACTGTTTCTCGCTTTGCTCCGCGACAGGAACGTGACTGCTCCTCCAAGACTCAGGCTAACATGGGCAACGCCGGTGACGGTGTCACCGGCGCTGCCCATCGTTCCTTTTTAGCCCGCAGCACCCTGTCTACGGTTTCTTCTCGACGATGTTGTTGCCGAAGATGAACCCGATTTCCGCCACGGCCCGCACCTGGTTGTTGCTGGTCCCGGCCGGCCCGAACACGGAGCCCGGAACGTAATTGCCGGCATGCACCACGCCGACATCGACACGGCCGAAGAAGCCGCCGTACTGGAGGGTCGGGGTAACGGTGAACGAGGTGCCCGTGCTGCCCGGCCCATACATCAGGTTGACCGAACCATCTTTGGTGTTGCCGGAGCTCGCAATATATTCCCAGCGCAGCGGCAGTGAAAATCCGTGCTTGAACGTATGATTGAGCAGCAGCGCGCCGCCCGTGGTCGATGCGCCTTTCGCGATGCCGATCTTGGCGTTGGTCGGAACATCGGTGTACTGGAAGTACGGCTGCACGATCCAGGACCCCTTGGTATAGGTGTAGATCACGTTGTAGATGGCGCCGTTGTTCTGCACCGGAGTCGCAAAGCTGGAGAAGGCCGTCTGGCCGAGATTGCCGCCTGCTACGAACGAGATGGCATGGGGGCCATTCGCGTAAGCCAGCGAGCCGCTGAGCCACGAGTAGCGGTTGGAGTAAAAGCCGTCATTCCAGCTCAGCGATGCCGTGAACTTGCCCATCGTCTGGTTCACCTGGATTCCGCGGTTGATGGCATTTTCCTGGTTCCATAACAGGCCGCGCGAGATGTTCATGTTCTCGAACGTGAAGGTGTACTCGGCGCCAATCAAAGTCGGTAACGACCCGATCTCGAAGGAAGTATTTTTTCCCGCCTGCAATTTTACGAAACCGACCGGCAGCGGGCCGTAGAGGTTGCTCACCGTTTTGTCGGTCTGGAGAAATGGCACGCCCAGCGCCGGGAGGTTGTACATGCCGGCCTGCAGATAGAACTGAAACACGCCGTCCGTCTTCTGCAGGAAGATCTGCCCGTTGCTCAGTCCAACCTGCGAATCTTTATCGCCGGGCACCGGGTTGTTCTGCACCAGGCCCATGCCGCTGAGAAATCCGTTGGCCGAGATCTTGCCGAAGGGCCCCGCATCAAAGACCGCAGGCGGCAGATTGGAGATCGGACCGGTGATGGCGGGGGTTGGCAGCGGCCCGGGCGGCGGCGGCTCGGCAGGTTTGGCGGCTTGGTCCGAAGCGGCGGGCGTGGCAGGTGCGTTTTGCGCGGCGCACATTGAAGCGAGCGCAAGTCCGAGCGCACAGATACAGGTCGTCTGCAACTTATTAAATCGCATAATTCTCCTCAGAAATGTTGGTTGTGATGTCCCCCTACGCCGCGAGAGGCGCCAGGTCTCGCGCACGACAGAGTGCAGCGACTTGCGAACGTATTCGGATCTTAAGACCCAGCCTGTTACACTCACAAGACAATAATTTTTATGCACGGCATTGAAAATCCTTTGCAGTCTGCAAATGCCTATAAATCCTGGCCTTTGAAAGGTTTATAAGGAATTCATAAGGGAAAGACAAAAAAGTTGTGAAGACCATTATCGAGCCGTTTCGGATCAAAAGCGTCGAACCGTTGCGACATACCACACTGGTGGAGCGCGAGCGCTACCTGGAAGAAGCCGGCTACAACCTGTTCCGTCTTGAAGCAAGCCGCATCCTCATCGACCTTTTGACCGATTCCGGCACCAGCGCCATGTCAACCGAGCAGTGGGCTGCGGTGATGCGCGGTGACGAGTCTTATGCGGGCAGCGAAAGCTTTTTCCGGTTGAAGCGCGCGGCTGATGAACTGACCGGCTTTCGCCACATGATTCCCACGCATCAGGGGCGGGCGGCCGAGCGCATTCTGTTCACGGTGATGTGCAAGCCCGGCCAGGTCGTTCCTTCCAATACCCACTTCGATACGACGCGGGCGAATATCGAGTTCACCGGGGCGCGGGCCGTTGACCTGCCGATTCCCGAAGCCGCCGATACCCAGGCGCGGCTCGATTTCAAAGGCAACATGGACGTGGCCGCACTCGAAGCATTGATCGCAGCGGAAGGAACGGAGCGCATTCCGCTGGTCATGCTGACGGTCACGAACAATTCCGGAGGCGGCCAGCCCGTGTCGATGGCGAATATCGAAGCCGTACAGCGCGTCTGCGCGCGCTGCGCCATTCCCCTGTATCTCGATGCGTGCCGGTTCGCGGAAAACGCCTGGTTCATCCATGAGCGCGAGCCGGGGTACGCTTCCTGGTCGCCCAGGCAAATCGCGCAGAAGATGTTCTCGCTCGCCGACGGCTGCACGTTCTCGGCGAAGAAAGACGCGTTTGCCAATATCGGCGGCTTTCTTTCGACCAACGATGACCGGCTGGCCCAGCAGGAGACCAACCTGCTGATCCTGACCGAAGGGTTTCCGACCTACGGCGGGCTGGCGGGGCGCGATCTCGAGGCCATTGGGGTCGGCCTGGAAGAAGTGCTCGAACCCGATTACCTGCGCTACCGTATCGTCTCGACTGGTTATCTGGGCCGCCACATCGCCGATCACGGCGTGCCGATTGTCGAGCCGCCGGGCGGCCATGCGATTTACATTGATGCCGCGCGCATGCTGCCGCACATTCCACCCTCGCAGTTTCCGGGCCAGGCGCTGGCGGTGGCGCTCTACCGGCATGCCGGCATTCGTTCGGTCGAGATCGGGTCCGTAATGTTCGGCGCCGCGGCGCGCCACGAACTGCTGCGGCTTGCCATTCCACGCCGCGTTTACACGCAAAGCCATATCGATTACGTGGTCGAGGCGATTCTCGAGGTGAACGCGGCCAAAGACCGGATTGGCGGCATGGAGATTGTGGAAGAGCCGCCTTTTCTGCGCCACTTCAGCGCGCGCTTCCGGCAGCTATAATTGGGGTTCCTCATGGGTGTAGTTGTCGGCGTTTCCGTGCCTCTCCGCATTGCCGCGAGCGCCACCGCGGTGTCTTTTCTCATTGGAGTGTGGCTGGCATGGCTGCTTGTCAACCGGCAGTTTCCGGGCCGCCGTGAATTGGGAGTTCTTTCCACCGCGGCACTCGCCCTGCCCGCGCCGGTGATCTGCTACTCGCTGCTGTTTGACCGGCAGCGCGCCTGGTCGTGGGGCATGACCGCCGCGGGCGTGCTGGCAGCCACCCCGATGGTGGTGCGCGCCGGGCGGATGGCCTTGGCCTCGCTCGATTGCATCTACGGCAATATCGGCCGGAGCCTCGGCAAGTCCGATTGGCGGGTCTTCTGGCGGCTGGAGTTGCCGCTAGTGTGGCGTTCGCTCGCCGGCGCAGCGGTTGTTGCGTTCGTGCGGATTCTCGGGGAATCCCTGGCGGCGTTTGTCATCGCCGCGCAACTCGGCCGATGACTCACGTCCGCATCGGCAAGAAGGTTGCGCCGGTCTTCTCGCTCGACGTGGATTTTGAAATCATCGGCGTCACCGCTCTGTACGGTCCCGCGGGTTCGGGTAAGTCGCTGATTCTCGAATCAGTGGCCGGGTTCTCCCGGCCGGACTCGGGCCGCATTCTGCGAGAGGACGTGCTGTTGTTCGATGCCCAGGCCGGCGTGCACGTGCCGCCGCGCGGCCGCGCAGCCGGCTACCTTCCCGCCCAGGATGCGTTGTTTCCGCATCTGACGGTACGACAGAATCTGGCGTTCGGCACCAAGGGCCGGCGCCTCGAGCGGCACCGCCGGATCGCCGAGTTTCTGGAGCGCTACGGACTATCCGAAGCCGCCGCACGCCGTCCAGCCGAACTCGATACCGCTCAGAGAACGCGCGCCGCCGTGGCGCGCGCGCTGATCGCCTCGCCGAAGCTATTGTTGCTCGATGAACCCGATATGCCCGAAGCTCTGTTTCGGCAAATGCGGGCGGAGTTCGCCGGACCCGTACTTCTCGCCACGCGCGATTTGGATCGCTGCACCACGCTCGCGGATCAAGTCCTGGTTCTCGAAGCCGGCCGCATTCTGCGCCGCGGGTCGCCGCGCGACGTGCTCGACGAGCCCGAATCGGTGGAGGTGGCCCGGCTGCTCGGAATTCCGAACCTGTTCGAGTGCACGATCGCGGGGCTCGATCCCGGCCGCAACAGCAGCCGGCTGGAAGCGGCATCATTTCAGGTGACCGGTCCTTACCTCCCCGGGCATTTCCGCGGCGACCGTGTCTGGGTCGCCATCCGTCCGGAGCGCGTGCGTGTCGCCAATGCCGGGGCGGCGGGCTCGAACCTGATCCCGGTGAAACTCGTCCGCGTTTCTCATCGCGCCGCATTTGTGCGGCTGGAGTTCTCCGGCGGCGTCTTCGCCGACCTCTCTCCGGAAGAGTACGTCCGCCAGAAGGATAATAGGGAGTGGCAGGCGGAATTGCCCGCCGATGCGTTGCGTGTTCTCTGATACATGCCCCTGAAGACCCTGGCCGAATACGAACGGCTCGCCGAGGCGGCGCATGGTCATATGTGTGCCGGCCAGGTGCTGGGGTTGCGCATGGCCCTGTACGGCGTGCGTCTGCTGGGCGTGGACGACCCGGCGGGCGCCGACCGCAAGCGGCTGGTCACGTATATCGAAATCGACCGGTGCGCTACCGATGCCATTCCGATCGTGACCGGCTGCCGGCTCGGCAAACGCGCCCTCAAATTTCGCGATTTCGGCAAAGTGGCCGCGACCTTCTGCGACCTGCGCGAGCAACGTGCCGTGCGGCTGGTGGCGCGGGAGAGTTCCAAGCAACGCGCGCGCGAACTGCATCCGGAGATCGGCGACAAGAACCTGCAGCAGATGCGCGCATACCGCGAGCTGAGCGATGGCGACCTGTTCGCCAGTCAATGGGTGCGGGTGCATATCGGCCCGGAAGATATGCCCGGCTACAAGGAAGCGCGCGTCGTGTGCGCGGAGTGCGGCGAAGGCATCAATTTCAAGCGCGAAGTGATGCGCGGCGGCCGCGTGTTGTGCCGCGCCTGCGCCGGCGAGCGGTATTACGAACCGCTCTGATGCTGCGCTATTACATCACGGACCGGCACGCCGCGGGCGGTCCGGACGCGCTGCTGCGATGCGTGGAGGGCGCCGTGGCCGCCGGAATCGAGCGCATTCAGATCCGCGAAAAAGATCTGAGCGCGCGCCAGTTGTGTGAGCTGACGCGGCGCGTTGTGTCGATGGCGCAGGGACGCGAAACACGCGTTCTGGTGAACGATCGCCTGGATATCGCGCTGGCCGCCGGAGCTCACGGTGTGCATCTTCCCGGCGGTTCGGCGCCGCCGAACGCTCTGCGGGTCATCGCGCCAAAAGGATTTTTGATCGGAGTCTCCACGCATTCGGTGGAGGAGGTGCGGGCCGCCGGGGCGGCGGGTGCGGATTTCGTCGTGTTCGGCCCGGTCTTCGCCACTGCTTCGAAGGCTGCCTACGGCCCGCCGCAAGGGCTGAGCGTTTTGCGGCAGGCAGCACAAGCGGTGCAGATTCCGGTGCTGGCCCTAGGTGGAATAACTGAGGCCAATGCGCGGGCGTGCCTGGCCGCTGGGGCCGCCGGCATTGCCGGGATTTCCCTGTTCCAAGGGGCCTAAAGCTTAGAGAGCGCCCTTCCGATGGAAGCAGGGATGGTCGAAAATTCGCGCGATACGCTCGCCGAGCTATCCTTCACGCACCAACTGGTAACGCTGGCCGCTGCGCTGGAGTGCACCGGCGCCAAGCCGGAGGGCGCCAGCTTCGCCGCTGCCGCGGCGGAACTGCGCCGCCTGGCTGAAGCGCAAGCCGAACAGGCTCTCGGCGCATTCAAACGGTGTAGCGGTCGCGAGTGAGCAGACGGGCGGCGATCTGGCGCCGCAGCGCCACTCCGTTCACCGGCTCGTATTTCGCCAGGCGCCGCAGGACGGCCATATTGCTCCGCAGAGCATCGCCCTCCGCGCAGGCGCCCATTACCTGGCGCGCGGAGATTTCGATGCGCGCCACCGCATCGCGCAAAAATACGGCCGCCATATCGGCGGCGTTCACGCCCTTGCCGCCCGCCGCCAGCTTGCGCGCGCGCAACAAAGACGATTCCATCGCGAACGTCTCCATCATCATATCCGCGATGCTCATCACGATCTCCTGCTGCTTTTCGAGCGCCTCGAGATATTTCTGGTACGCCAGGCCGATCGAAAGCAGCGTGATCTTCTTGGCGTTGCTGACAAGCCGGATTTCCTCGTCGGCGCCGTCGGAGCCGCCGGGGCCGGCAAGGACTTCGCCCATCAGCTTCTGCACGGCTGCGACCAGCGGCAGTTGACCGCGCGCGGCGCGCTTGAGCAGCATGCCGGTCATCACGAGCCGGTTGATTTCATTCGTGCCTTCGAAGATGCGGTTGATGCGCGAATCCCGGTAGGCGCGCTCGACGGCGTAATCCTGGTGAAATCCGTACCCGCCGTGAATCTGCACGCCTTCGTCCACCACGTAGTCCAGAGCCTCGGAGCAGAACACCTTCACCATCGAGCATTCGGCGGCGTATTCCTCGATGGCCCGCAGCATGGTTTGGGAGGCGCTCGGCTTGTCCCACGAGAAGTCTTCAAGCTGGCCTTCGATCAGACCGACCACGCGCCAGGTGATCGATTCGGCGGCGTAGATGCGGATCGCCATCTCGGCGAGCTTGTGCTGAATCGCGCCGAACTCCGCGATCGGGGAGCCGAAGGCTTTCCGTTCCCTGGCGTACTTGAGGCAGATCGACAGGACTTCTCTGGCGCCGCCCACGCACGCCGGTCCCAGTTTGAGACGCCCGATATTCAGCACATTGAGGGCGATGATGTGGCCGCGGCCGATCTCGCCGAGCACGTTTTCCACCGGCACCGGCAGGTTATCGAAATACAAGGCCGTGGTGGAACTGCCCTTGATTCCCATCTTCTGCTCTTCGGCGCCGCTTTTGACGCCGAAGGCGCGCTCCACCAGGAACGCCGTGAATTTTTCGCCGCCCACTTTGGCGAATACCGTGATCAGATCCGCCGCGCCCCCATTGGTGATCCACATTTTCTGCCCGTTCAGCACGTAGTGGCGGCCACCCGGGCTGAGATCGGCGCGCGTGCGGCAGGCCAGAGCGTCGGAGCCGGCCTGCGGTTCAGTGAGCGCGTAAGCCGCCAGCATTTCGAGCCGCGCGAGCTTCGGCAGGTATTTCTGCTTCTGCTGCTCGTTGCCGAAATAGAGCAGCGGCAGCGTGCCGATACCGCTGTGCGCGCCTTGCCAGCCTGCATAGGAGCCGTCGCGCGCCAGGTGTTCCGCCACTACCATCGCCGAAGCGAGATCGAGTTCCATGCCGCCGAATTTTTCGGGAATCAGAATTCCGAGCAGGCCGAGATCGGCCGCCTTCCCCATGATCTTCCGCGCCAGACCCGGCTCGTGGTGGCGCACCGCTTCCAAGTGGGGAGCTACTTCCTGGGCCCAGAATTCGTCAGTCGTGCGGCCGATGGCGTGATGCTGTTCGGTGAGGTCCTCGGCGGTAAAGATCTCCGCGGGTGTGCGATCCTCGATCAGAAAGGCGCCGCCTCGAGTCTGCGTGATCATCATCGACATAGTGGCTCCTCCGCTATTATGGCAGGCCCGGGGGCAGCCGCCCGCCGGTGCAAGTTGGCATGCCGGCTTTCGCGGAGCCTGCCGGACGCGATTCGATCTATCAGTAATCTTGATAGGAATCGGTTTGCGCCGCCGAAGCCGTCCCAAGTAAAGTAAGAGTTTGTCTGATACCCGTTCCGGGAGCATTCGCCCGGAAATATTGGTGCGGGGTTGTGCCTGGTGTCCCGCGCGCCCGGAAAGAAGAAGACCAATCCATGGCTTACGCTCTCAAGAAGACGCTTGTGCCGGTCCCGTCCGATATCGAAATCGCGCAGGCGGCCACGCCGGTTCCGATTGACCGGATTGCCGCCGAGGCCGGCATCTTGCCGGAAGAACTCGAGCTGTACGGAAAGAGCAAAGCGAAGGTACACCTTTCCGTGCGCGATCGCCTCAACAACGTGCCCAACGGCAAGTACGTGGTAGTGACGGCGATCACGCCGACACCGCTGGGCGAGGGCAAGACTACCACCACCGTGGGACTAAGCCAGGCGCTCGGAGCGCATCTCGGCAAGAAAGTGTTCACATGCGTGCGGCAGCCGAGCCAGGGGCCGACGTTCGGCATCAAGGGCGGCGCGGCAGGCGGCGGCTATAGCCAGATCATCCCGATGGAGGAGTTCAACCTCCATTTGACCGGGGACATCCACGCCATCACAGCCGCCAACAACCTGCTCGCCGCCGCCATCGACACGCGAATGTTCCACGAGGGCAACTCGACCGATGAGCAGTTGTTCGATCGC
>DATGII010000147.1:0-11580 GCA_035295805.1 Bryobacteraceae bacterium
TGCCGACCTCGAATACGACCCGCGCGAATACCCGAAACTGCTTAAGCCGCTGCTCGACGGCAGCGCCGATGCCGTTTTCGGTTCGCGCTTCCTGATGAGCGGTGAACGGCGCGTCCTATATTACTGGCATTCTCTGGCCAATCATTTTCTGACCACTGCCTGCAACATCGCCGCCGACCTAAACCTCACCGACATGGAGACCTGCTATAAGGCCTTCCGTACCTCCCTGGTGCAAACCATCCCCATCCGCTGCGACCGCTTCGGCATCGAACCGGAAATTACCATCAAGCTGGCCAAGCGCCAGGCCCGCATCTATGAAACCCCGATCAGCTATCACGGTCGCACGTACGAGGAAGGCAAAAAGATCGGGCTGTGGGATGCGATCAAGGCGCTTGGGGTGATTTTGCGCTTCTCGGTGAGCGGCGATATTTACGCCGAACCGGGACAGGCCATTCTCGACGCCTTCGCGCACACGCCCCGCTTCAATCGATGGATGGCCGACACGATCCGGCCCTACGTAGGCAAGTGCGTCCTGGAGATCGGCGCCGGCATGGGAAACCTGACGCGCCAATTGATCCCCGGACGCCAGTTTTACGTTGCCACCGATATCGACCCGGAACACATGTCTCGGCTCCGCGTGCGGCTGCATCACCGCACGAACCTGGAGGTGTGCCGGTGTGACGCCGCAAACCCCGCCGATTTCGCGCCCTTCGCCGGGCGCATGGACACGGTCATCTGCCTCAATGTGCTGGAGCATATCCCGGAGCATTGGGTCGCCCTCGCCAACATTCATTCGGTCCTGATCCCCGGCGGCCGCGCCATCATCCTGGTTCCCCAGGATCAAACCATCTACGGCGCCATGGATGAAGCGCTCGGTCACGTGTTGCGGTATTCCAAGCAGCAGTTGCGCGCCCGCATCGAAGAGGCCGGTTTCACCGTCGAGCGTATCCTGGATTTCAACCGCGCTTCCCGGCCGGGCTGGTACATCAGCGGAAAAGTTCTCAAAAAACGCACCATCAGCCGCTTCCAGCTGCGCCTGTTCGAGAAGCTGGTTTGGTTGTGGCGGCGCATTGATCGCTCCCTACCGTGGCCGTCGGTTTCCATCATTGCCATCTGTGTCAAACGCTAGTCGTCCGTCAAGCTCCGGACACGCTGGAATTTCCTAACAGTGGTCCCTTTTCTGCCGATAAGAGACGGGTGTGCACACAGGACGTTTGGGGCTCTGTAACCGATAGGACTTGGAGGTCGCAATTTTGGCATACCGATTGCTCCACCCACAACCTGTGATTCAACCTGGGCTCGACAACAGAACGAAAGATAGCCCCAAGGAGGCAATGTGGGCGATGAAACTTTTGGGTTACTTCGTCGTCTATATGGTTACGGATTGAGTCACGCTAAAAACAACAAATAAAAGAAAAAGCGGACCAGAAGGGAGAGACCACCGATGAACCGGACCGATTTGAACAAATACAAAGCGCTGCTGGAAGCGAAACAGGCCGAGCTGTCCGCCGGGCTCCGCAACCGGGAGGACATCGCCATCGAGAAGACTCCCGACGCCATTGACGAAGTGCAACTCGCAGGCGAACGCGAGCTGGCCATTCGCAACTTGGATCGGGAATCCGCGTTGCTCCGCAACGTGCGCTTGGCGCTTGGTCGCGTCGCTGACGGCACTTATGGCACGTGCCTGCATTGCGAAGAAGACATTAAACTGAAGCGCCTGGATGCAGTACCGTGGGCCAAATACTGCATTCGGTGTCAGGAAGCCGCCGACCGGCATGAGTTTGAACCTGAGCCCGGCGAGTCGATGGACGAACTGCTGGCCGCCTAATCTGGTCCACGACGGGCGCGGGAGCAATCTCGCGCCCGTCGTGTTTCTGCCTCCCCGGATCAGCGCGCCCTGCGCCACATTCCCCGGCTTGATCCCCGCCCTTGAGGGGATCAACTGGGGCATTTGACGCGCCCTAGCCAGCGGCTCAGTTCCGGTACCATAGAACCACGGTATGGTTTTCGTCCGCCGCGCCGGGGGAACTCCCACTCGGCTTGGAATTCTGCCCGGAACCTTTAACCCGGTAACGGTTGCCCACCTGGCGTTGGCGGGCGCGGCTCAGAGCGTCTGCGATGAAGTCCTCTTCGTGTTACCGCGCGTCTTCCCACACAAGGAGTATTCCGGCGCCTCCCTGGAACAGCGCATAGAGTTGCTCGACTCCGCTCTGCATGGCGCCCCCGCATTTTCACTCGCCGTAGCGGATCGGGGATTGTTTGTCGAGATCGCCGAGGAGTGTCGCCAGGCCTATGGTGCGGCCGTACGCCTGTCCTTTCTGTGCGGGCGCGATGCCGCCGAGCGCATTGCGAGCTGGCGGTATGACCGTCCCGGCGCCTTTGCCGAAATGCTCCGTCACTTCGATCTGCTGGTGGCCCGGCGCCAGGGCGAGTATGCGCCGCCCGCCGGGTTGTCGGCCCGCATGGAACGGCTGGTTCTTCCGCAAGAATTCGACCCCGTTTCGGCCACCGAAGTCCGCGAGCGGCTAGGCCGGGGCCATGCTTGGGAGCACCTGGTCCCCGCCGCGATCCGCGACCGTGTCCGCCAGATTTACCGGCAGGACGACGCCGCTATTGCGTTGGATTGACGAGCGGGAACGTCACGATGTTGCTGATATAAACGTCCTGCGCAATGTAAATATTCGTCAGCGGATTGGTGGGCATGTCGCTGTTAAGCTGGAAGGTGACTTCGAAGGTGCCTACCGTTCCCGGTTTCAAAGTAGCCGACAGAATGTTGGCCGTCTTCCCGCCCGCCAGCGAAGAAACGAAATTGAGCGGCTGCGTGACCGGTCCATTGTCCGGATATTTCACTCCGGTGTTCACCAGGTTTTGGGTTTGTTCACTCAGCACCGGCAACCCCAGCCCTGTTGCGTACAGCGTGAGGATCTCACCCGGAATCGCGGGATTATTTTGAGTCACCGGAGCGCCGGCTACGTTGGCGCAGCACAGTCCGGTGGTCTCGGGAGTCAGAATCAACTGCGGCCCGGAACCGCCGGCGGGGCCCGCCACGCTCGTGCTGTAAGCGATTCCGTTTCCATCCGGACCGGGCACCCGCGCGTGCAGCATGATATTGCGCGCGAACGCAATCCCGGCGATGGCGCTCACCTTGGGATCCTGGTTGATTACCACCACCAGCGCGTCCCGCACCGATTCGAGCGTGTCAGTCGCCTGCACCGTGTAGGAATAGGACCGGTTTTCAATCGTTACCGTCACCACGTCGCCGGCCTGGATCGTGCCGTCCACCAGAATTACGCCGGTCGCGCTGCTGGATGAATGAAGGATGAGGCCGGGAGGCGGATTGGCCGTCGAGCCGGTTTGCGCAAAGATACCGGGATTCTGATCCACGATCGTCGCCGCCACCGGAGTGGTTACGGCCACCCGCCCGTCGGGCCCGACCGACCGCACGTACGCACTGATGCTGCTGCACCGCGTAATCGACGGCAGCGTACAAGGCTCCACCGTGTTCGCCACCTCCCAGGGGATCTGGGCATTAATCTGGGTCGGCGAGACATAGAACAGCGGCGCGCGGATGCCGTTGAAATACACTTCGGTCCCGGATAGTGACGTCGGGAGCTGGTTTTGGGTCAGGTCGGCCGATGCGGCCGCCCCGTTCATGAGCGCGGTCCCGGGAGCGGCATTGATCGTGACCACGGTTCCTGCGGATACCTTGGCCGCATCGCCGCCTCCGGTAAGATTCCCGCCCGCGGCGACGGCCGTGATGGTGGCGTTCGTCGAAACCGTCGCGGTATAGGCAATCTGATTGCCCGCATCGCCGCCTTGCCGGGCCGCCAGCAAGACGGTATGAGTGGCCAGGTTCGGGGCGGCATAGACGTTCGGATCGCCACTGCCGGCGTTGATCGCGTTTACCAGGGCGTTGACGATAATGTCGAATGTGTCGTTGGTCTGGATTTTATAAGTGTAGTCCTTGCCCTCGGTCTCGCCGCTTGTGGCGGCGCCCGTGGCTGCCGGACTGATGCAACCCGTGGTATTGGCGCCCGCCGCGGGCGCGCCGCAAATCGTTATCGTCACCGAATCATTCGCCGTGATGGTGCCTCCCAACGCTACGCTGCCCAAAGCAAAGATATTCAGGCTGGCTGCGTTGCGGACCCCTTGGTAAGGGATGCTGTTTTCCCCGATCGAATACACCGTGATGCGCCGGTTGTAGGCGTCGCTGACATACAGGTTGGTCCCGTCCCAGGCCAGCGACATCGGCGTCCGCAGCGAATCGGCTGCGTCGGACGCCTGGTTGATCTCGCCGCCGATCTGCCCGATGACGATGTCGGCGGCTTGCGCGTTCTGTGTCGGAATTTGATTAAAGATCAGCACGCGATCGTTGCCCCCATCCGCAAGGAACAGCCGCTGGCCGTCCGAAAGGGCAAAGCGAGGGAAGTTGAGCGTCGAACTGCAGTAAGTGGGGTAGATCGGATTACCGGCCGGGTCAGTGCCGGACTGGTCCCTGCACAGCACCGCGGTTTCCTTGTTGGTGGCGTCGGTCGAACTCGTCGCGGCCGTTCCCGAAAACGCATTGTTGGCGATACCGCTGGTCATATCGGGTTGGCCGATCTCGACGTTGGCGGGCGCTCCATTCGAAGTCGGAATGGAATTCCAGATCAGCACCCGGTTGTAGCCGAGGTCGGTCACGTACAACCGGATACCGTCGGAGGTGACCGATACCGGATTCAACAGATTCGACGCGGTAGCGGCGGTACTCTGCTGGCTGGTATCCGGCTGGGTGGCGCTGGTGAAATTCGGCTGGCCCAGAACCACGTCCGCGGCCACCCCATTGCTGGTCGGAATCCGGTTATAAATCAGAACCCGGTTATTTCCCGTGTCGGCCACGTACAGCTTTCCGTTTTGAATCCACACCCCTTGCGGGCCGCGCATGGATTTCGATGTGGGAGTATTGCCGGGCACACTCTGGCTGGTGAAATCCGGCTGGCCGACCACGACGTCCGCGGGCTGATCGTTGATGGACGGAATGCTGTTCCAGATCAGGACCCGGTTGTGGTTGGTATCGGCCACCACGAGGTGCACTCCGTCCGACGCCACCGCGGTGGGCAATCGCAAGCCGTTCGGCGTGCCGGGAACATTCTCCGTGGTAGTGGTGAAATCCGGCTGCCCCAGCACCACGCTAGCCTCGCCCACGCAGGCCGGACAGGGCCCATTATTCACCAACTCGGCCGATGGGGGCGGCAGCATCGTCGACAGATTCTTGAACAGCAACACCCGGTGATTGACGGGCGTGGCGCCGACCCGGTTCGAGTCGGCGACAAACAACGTATCAGCGGCATAGGCCAAACCGCTGGCGGCGCCAATCACGGTGTCGCTGGAATTGGTGTTCTGGGCGGTAAATGCCGGCTGTCCGACGACCAGCCGGGCTGCCTGTCCCGTGGTGAAATCGGCGGCGCCTGCGGCCGCCACCCAAACCAAAAAAACCGAGATACACTTCATGCGCGAAATAAGAGGAAGCTGATGATCCTGACTTTGACCCTCAATTATAGCAAGCACTTAGACGAACCAGACTGATGCTCCGACGGCACACCCGTGTGAGCCCGAGGCACGCTCCCCGGCACGGCGCGGTTTGCATAAGACGTTGACCTGTAGCGAGATGCGTTTCGTTCGCCCCAAGGCATGGCAAGCCTTTGTGCAATGACATTGCCACGGCCCGGCCGCCAAATCCTCCTCCGCCTGCCTGGCTGCCGGACGCGGGTCCGTCATAAAGCAGACCCGCTAACTCTCGTGATGCACTTGGCTTAACAGAATCAGGTCGGCAGGCCGTATCCTATGATATGAGAGGCGAGATGGATCCGATCGGACGATACCGGATCGTGCGGGAGCTGGGCCGGGGCGCCATGGGTGTGGTTTACCTCGCCACTGACCCGAACATCGGCCGCGCCGTCGCCATCAAGACCATCCGGTTAAGCGAGGTGCATAAGCCGGAGGAACGCGAGCGCCTGCGCGAACGGTTGTTTCGCGAGGCGCGCTCCGCCGGCAACCTGTCGCATCCCGGCATCGTCACCATCTACGACGTCGACCAGCAGGGCGACCTCGCTTACATCGCGATGGAATTCGTCGATGGCCCCACGCTGGACTACGTGCTCTCCTCCGAACAGGCGATCACGCCCGGCCAGATGTTCAGCGTGCTCGGCCAGACGGCGGCGGCCCTCGACTACGCGCATTCCAAAGGCATCGTGCACCGCGATATCAAGCCCGCGAACATTATGATCGCAGCCGATGGCGCCACCAAGGTCACCGATTTCGGCATTGCCAAAGTCACCACCAACGAACATCTGACCGTGACCGGCACGATTCTGGGCACGCCGCATTACATGTCTCCGGAGCAGGTGCAGGGGCTGGAAGTCGACGGCCGCTCCGACCAATTCTCGCTGGCGGTGATCGCCTATGAAATGCTGACCGGCGAAAAGCCGTATACCGGCGAACATCTCACCACGGTGGTTTACAAAATCGTGGCGGAGGAACCGGCGGCGCCGCATCGGCTGAATTTGACGCTGACGGGCGATATAGAAGGTGTGCTGAAGAAGGGCATGGCGAAGAAACCCGAAGGCCGCTACCCGAGCTGCCAGGAATTCAGTATGGCGCTCGAAACTGCATGTGCGGCAAGTCCGGGCTGGAAGACCATGGCGCGCGGTGGAACCCTGAGCGGGCCTACGCTGGTGGAGGACGCGCGGGCGGGCGTGACACTGCCACCCGGCCGCCCGGTCCGTCTGCGCGAATCGACAGTCGAACGCAGCAGCGCCAAGAAGCCGGGCTTCTGGGCATTCCTGATGGCGATCCTGGTAGCAACCGGATTGCTCGCCTTGCTCGGCTGGCAGGCCGCGCCGTGGCTGGGAAAGACCTCGAATCCGCAAACGGCGCAGTCCAAGCAGCCGCCGCCCGAAACGCAGCAATCCGCGCCATCGCAGCAGCCGCCATCCCAACCCGAGCAGCCGCAAGCTTCGGGATCGCAGCCCGCGGCAACACCGCCCGCGCCGGAGCAGGCCGCAACACCGGCGCCATCGGAACCGGCGGCGCCGCAGGCCGCTCCACCGGCCCCGGCGGGAAAACCCAGCCCCCTTCCGCCGGCGGACGACGGTGCGGAAGAAAAACCCGCGACGCCGCAAGCCGCGGCAGCCAAGCCGCCGGAAGTACGGCCGGCTACAGCCGCCGTTACGGCCACCTATCCAGTAACCGTAATCAGCAACCCGGGCGGCGCGACCGTCACGCTGGATGGCCGTTCGCAGAATGCTTGCACCGCTCCGTGCTCGCTCAACGCCGCACCCGGCCGCCACAGCATCGCCGTTACTCTGCCCGGTTATCAGGTGGAACATCGCGACATCGACCTCAGCAACTCCGGCACTGAACTGCCGCCCATCATGCTCCGCCCTCTGGGCGGCACGATCATGATTACCAGCCAGCCTGCTGGCGCGTCGATCCTGGTGAATGGCAAGAAGCTGCCGCAAGTGACGCCGGCGCAGGTAACGCTGGCGCCCGGCACCTACAACATCAGCGTGGAGAAAGACGGCAAGCAGGGCACGCGTGCCGTAGACGTGCGCGGCGATTCGATGAGTTACCTTAAAGTAACCCTCGAATAGCGCGGCCTATACCGTCTCGCCCCGCACCAGGTCTTCATAAGTTTCCCGCCGGCGGATCACCTGGTATCCGGCTCCTTCCACCAGGACCTCGGGCGCGCGCGGGCGCGAATTGTAATTCGACGAAAGCACAAAACCGTACGCGCCCGCCGTGCACACCGCCAGATAGTCACCGGGCATGACGTTCGGCATGACGCGGTCACGCGCGAGGAAGTCGCCGCTCTCGCAGACCGGCCCGACTACGTCCGCGGTGATCGGCGGCAGCGGATTTTTACGCAGCGGGATGATCTCGTGGTGCGCCCGATAGAGCGAGGGCCGGATCAAATCGTTCATGGCGGCGTCGACTACCACGAATTCCTTTGGACCGTTCTTCTTGCGATACAGAACGCGCGTGAGCAGCACGCCCGCGGCTCCCACGATCGAACGGCCGGGCTCCACCATGATGCAGAGGCCGCTGGCGCGCAGCCGGCCGTGGAGGCTGCTGATGAAAGCGCCAATTTCCGGCGCTTTTTCGCCGGGGCGGTAGGCGATTCCCAAGCCGCCGCCCAGATCGAGGTGGCGGATCGGGTAGCCGCCGGCGCGCAGCTGCCCCGCCAGCGCCAGCACCTTGTCCACTGCTTCCAAAATCGGACTCGGATCGAGAATCTGCGACCCGATGTGGCAGCTCACGCCTTCCGCAGTGAGGTTGGTGAGACGGCGTGCCCGCTCGTAAACACCCGGCGCTTCCGACATCGCGATTCCGAACTTGTGCTCGCTCAACCCGGTGGAGATGTAGGGATGCGTCGCCGCATCGACGTCCGGATTTACGCGCACCGAGAACCCCGCCTTGATGCCGCGCCGCGCCGCCAGCGAGTCGATCAGCACGAGCTCCGCTTCCGACTCGCAGTTAAAGCTGTGGATCCCGTGTTCCAGCGCGTATTCCACTTCGTCCGGGGTCTTGCCCACACCCGAGAACACGACCTTGGATGGATCGCCGCCGGCTTGCAAGACGCGGTATAGCTCGCCGCCGGAGACGATGTCGAAACCGGCGCCGGCTTTTGCGAGCAATGAGAGAATCGCCAGGGACGAGTTCGCCTTTACGGCGTAGCACACGTTGTGCGGCAGATCGGAGAAAGCATTATGGTAGGCGCGGTAATTTTCGAGAATGCCGGACGCAGAATACACAAAGGCCGGTGTGCCCACCGCGCGAGCGATGTCCGCGAGGGGGCTGCGGTCGCAGTAAAGATCGTTGCCGGAGTAGCAAAACATAAAACAAAACGTCAAAATTGATTTGGTACCGCCGCGCTCTAGGGAGCGGCGCCTTCTTTTTGCGTGCCTTTCGCCGTTGCGACTGCCGTTGAGAGTATGGCACGGAGTTGATGCGATTCGTCGATGAGCGGCCCGAGCCGCTCGCTTGGTATCACTTCCGCTTTAACCAACAATCCCAACGTTTTGACTTTTTCTTCATCTCACCTTCATCACCATCACGGTTTGGTCATCAAACGCCGTCTTCGCGAACCGGTCGACATCCTTGAAAATCTCGGCCACCACACCCGCCGCGCTCTCCGCGCAATGCCCCCGCACGACCTGCGCGAGGCGGCCCCTCCCATACTCCACGCCTGCGGGACTGAGATGGTCGGTGATGCCATCGGAGTAAAGCACCAGCAGATCGCCGGGCATAGCCTGAAACGACATCTCTTCGTACTCGCGTGACGGAAGGAGTCCGAGCGGAACGCCTTCTACGCGGATCTTCAGGATTTCGTTGCCACGGCAGATCATCGGCGGCAATCCGCCCGCGTTGGCCATCACGATGTGGCGTGTCACCGGGTCCCACAAAAGAACTGTCAATACGACGTAGCGCGATTCCACACGGCGCTCGACCAAGGCGTCGTTGAGCGCGCGCAGCAGTTCCGCCGGGCGGCGCCGGCGCGGGGCCAGCATGCGGAGCAATCCGCTCACCAGGCCGCCATACAATGCCGCGGCAGCGCCTTTACCGCTGATATCGCCGATCGCAATTACGGTTTGCTGGTCCTTATGCTCGAAAATCTCGTACAGATCGCCGCTGATCTGGCGCGCGGGACGCAGCTTGACAGCCGCTTCGATGCCTTCGATTTCAGGCGCGCCGTCCGGCAGCATCACGCGCTGCAGTTCGCGCGCCGCCTTGAGGTCGTCTTCCATGCGGCGTTCGCGCACCGCCAGCTCTTCGTACAGGCGCGCGTTCTCGACGCTGCTGGCGATCTGCGGCCCGAGCACGGTCAGCGTGCGGATATGATCGTCGGTGAAGAAGCCGACGCGCTCGCTTTCCAGATCCATGACGCCGACCACCCGATCATGGACTACCAGCGGAACCGCGACTTCCGAGCGGATATCGGGGTGGGAAGCGATATACCGGGGATCCTTGGCCGTATCGTGCACACGCACTACTTCGCGCGAAGTCGCGGCCGCGCCCGTGATGCCCTTACCCAGCGGAATATTGTCGATATCGACGCGCTGGTCATACCGAATGCTGAACCGGTGACGCAGCGCGCGCGCTTCCTGATCCACGAGCAGAATGCTGAACGCATCGTAATTGATGAGGGCGCGCATGGTCTCCGCGATCTTGCCGAGCAGTTCGTTGAGGTTCAGGATCGAAGAGAATTCACGCGAAATGTGCGCCAGCACCTTGAGCGTGCGGTTCTGGCGATCGACGCGGCGGTAGAGACGCGCGTTGTCGATGGCGACGCTGACGCGGGCCGCGATCAGCCGCAGCAGCGCCCGGTCGTATTCGGTGTAGGCGTCGACGCGCGTTGATTGTAGATCGATCACGCCGACCAGCTTGCCGCGCGCCGTCATGGGCACAGCCAGTTCCGTGCGCACGGCGTCGACACTGTTGAGGTACCGCGGATCGCTCCGCACGTCGCCCACCACCACCGGCTCGCCGCGCGCTGCCGCCGTCCCGGTAATCCCCTCTCCCAGAGTGAGCGAGAGGTTGGCTACCACTTCTTCGCGATGGCCTACGGCGTACCGGATCCGCAGGTCGTGGCGCTTCTCGCTGTAGAGCAGGATGGCGAACAGGTCGTACGGCAGCACTTTCTGAACAATTTCGGCGACGTTGGCAAGCAGTTGATCCAGATCGAGCGTCTGGCTCGTTGCGGCGGT
This sequence comes from Bryobacteraceae bacterium, assembly GCA_035295805.1. Taxonomy (GTDB): domain Bacteria; phylum Acidobacteriota; class Terriglobia; order Bryobacterales; family Bryobacteraceae; genus PSRJ01. Next base: position 10,746 of record DATGII010000147.1, read on the forward strand.
GACTTCCAGCAGGAAATCGAGCAGCTCGGAGCGCTCGCGAAAACGAATGGCGGCTTTGCGCGTGGCTTGCATGGCGTCCTCTTTGACGTGGCGGCCGGTTAGGCCGCGGTCGCCTCAACAATCTTGACGCTGGCACTGGCGCCGATACGGCTGGCGCCGGCGGCGGTCATTGCTTGCAGATCAGACAGGGTGCGAATCCCGCCCGAGGCTTTCACCCCCATCGACGAACCCACCACGCCGCGCATCAAAGCCACATCGTGCGCGGTGGCGCCGGAAGGGCCGAACCCGGTCGAAGTTTTCACGAAATCGGCTCCCGCGAGCTTGGATAACGTACAGCCCACGGCCTTCTGGTTGTCATCCAGCAGCGCGGTTTCCAGAATCACCTTCACGATCGCCCCCGCCTCGTGCGCTACTCTCACGACCTGTTGAATGTCGAGCTTGACTGCTTCGTGGTCGCCCGAGCGCAGCGCGCCAACATTGATGACCATGTCGAGTTCCTGGGCGCCCGCGCGCAAAGCACCCACCGATTCGGCCACTTTGGCTTCCGTGCTGGTGGCGCCTAAGGGAAAACCGATCACCGAACATACTTTCACCGGCGAGCCCTGCAGCTCGGTGCGGACCAGCGGCACCCAATACGGGTTGACACACACGCTGGCGAAATTGTACTGCTTCGCCTCGCGGCAAACCTTGACGATATCGGCGCGGGTCGCGTCCGCTTTGAGAATCGTGTGATCAATCAGGGCCGCGATCGCGGGATCGATCTTGGTCAGCCGTTCACTGGCCGAGACGCGATCGGCGCCGGCGGCGATGATCTCTTTGGTATTGCGCGCGCAGG